>JAGWVC010000053.1 GCA_018971065.1 Sphingomonadales bacterium
GCGCGGAAATCGAGGAGGAAGCCAGCGTTGTCGGCTGCCTCTGCACCCCGCTGGACCGGCTGGCCGACAAGGCCGGTTTCCCCCGCGCCGACGTGGGCGACGTGGTTGCCGTATTCTGTGCGGGTGCCTACGGGGCTTCCGCCAGCCCGGCGGCGTTTCTGGGGCAGGGCCCGGCGCGCGAACTGCTGATCTGATTCGCGGCGCGATTCTTGCGTCAACCTGTGTGAAAACCCGCAGAAACCCTCATTTTCCCATGCCATTCCAGCAGGTTTAATTCCCGTCCTGCAACATGTCCTTTTTCGGGATGCCTACGCAAACCCCCGAGGGGACGCGGGCAAGGCTAACGGGATGTTTACCTTTTTCCCCGATAGCCAGGCACGATCAGCCGCAAGTCCCGCCCGGCAGGCAGCCGGGCTGGCCAGCGGTGTCTTGAGGAAAGCACTATGTCGAGCACACCAATTGCCCGCCTGCTTGCCGGCACCGCTATCGCCTGCATGGCGCTGAGCGGCTGCACCGGATCAGGCTCCGTCGCGACGAAACTGCCGTCCGCGAACTTCGTCGCGGCGCAGGAAGGCCCCGGCGAGGATTACGTGATCGGCCCGCTGGACGAACTGACCATCTTCGTGTGGCGCAATCCCGAACTGGGCGCCCGCGTGCAGGTGCGCCCCGACGGTCGCATCACCACGCCGCTGATCCAGGACATCCCGGCGGTGGGCAAGACCCCGTCGATGCTGTCGGAAGATATCCGCCTGCAACTGGCGCAGTATATCCAGGACCCGCTGGTCTCGGTGATCGTCAACAAGTTCGCCGGCACGTTCAGCCAGCAGGTCCGCGTCGTCGGCGCCTCGGGCAAGGCGGCGTCGCTGCCGTACCGCGCCAACATGACGCTGCTCGACGCGATGATCTCGGTCGGCGGCCTCAACGAATACGCGGCCGGCAACAAGGCCCGGCTGATCCGCTTCGACAAGGCGAGCGGCCACCAGCAGGAATTCGGCATCCGCGTCGGCGATCTCGTCAAGAAGGGCGACAGCAAGGCCAACGTGATGCTGATGCCCGGCGACGTGATCATCATCCCCGAAAGCGTGTTCTGAGCATCGTCAGGAGGTTAGTACCATGAACACCGTTTATGACGACGTGCGCAGCACATTCCACGGGCTCTGGCAGAAACGCTGGATGGCTCTGGGCGTGGCCTGGGGCGTTTCCGTGCTGGGCTGGATCGGTGTGGCCATGGTGCCGAACACCTATGAATCGCACGCCCGCATCTTCGTGCAGCTCGACGACGCGCTTGCCGCCCAGGTGGGCATCGGCGAAGCGCAGCGCCGCAACGACATCGATCGCGTCCGCAACACGCTGACCTCGACCGCGAACCTGGAAAAGGTAATCCGCGAGACCGCGATGGGCGACGCCATCACCAGCAAGCGCGACATGGAAGGCGCGGTCGCCGGTCTGTCGAAGCAGATCAAGATCACCGCCGACCAGCAGAACCTGTTCTCGATCTCGGCCACGTCCAGCTCGATGCGGTTCTCGGATTCGCAGAACGCCCGGCTGGCGCAGACCATCGTCAACAAGATGATCGAGATCTTCCGCGACGAGAAGAACCTGACCAACCGCGACCAGATCAAGCAGACGATGGACTTCCTCGACACGCAGCTTGCGCAGCGCGGGGCGGAACTCCAGGCTGCCGACCAGCGCCGGATCGCCTTCGAGGCGAAGTATCCGGAAGCGGCGGTGGGCGGTCTCAGCATTGTCCAGCGCATGGAACAGTCGCGCGCCGCGATGCGCTCGATCGACGGCGACATCGCCGCCGCGCAGAGCGCGATGGCGTCGCTGGGTGCCCAGATGGCGGCGATCCCGGCAACGGTTTCGGCCGGTGCCGCCGGTGGCGGCGCCCGCGCCGCGCTGTCGCAGCTCCAGACCGATCTGGCGCAGATGCGCGCTCGCGGCATGACCGAGAATCACCCCGATGTCATCGCCACGCGCAACCAGATCGCCTCGCTGCGCCAGCAGGTCCGCAGCGAGGATGCCTCGGGCGGCGACAAGCTGGGGATGCCGAATCCGGCCTATGCCTCGTTGCAGTCGGTCCGCGCTGAGCGCATGGCCAACCTGCAGGCGCTACAGGCCCGCCGCGCCTCGCTTGAAGGCGATCTTGCCAAGATCGCGGCCGAGCAGGTGGCGAATCCGGAAATCGTGACCGAGGCGCAGGCCATCAGCCGCGATCAGGACGTGCTCAAGGCGCAGTACGACAAGCTGCTGGCTGACCGCGAGGCGCTGAAGCTGCGCCAGACGGTGGAGAACGGTCCGAACCCGGTGAAGTTCACGATCGTCGACCCGGCTTCCACGCCGCGCAAGCCGATCGCGCCGAACCGCCCGCTGCTGCTGTTCGTGGTGCTGCTGGCCGGCGTCGGCTCGGGCCTGGGCATTGCCTATGCCGCCGGCGAGATGCGCTCGACCTTCGATACCGCGACGCGCCTCGAAAACGCGCTCGGTCTCCCGGTCCTCGGCGCCATCTCGCAGACGCTCAGCGATGCCGCGGTCAATGAACGCGCCCGCAAGCTCAAGTACTTCTTCGCCGCTTCGGCTGCGCTGGGCGGGCTGTTCGCCCTGCTCCTCGCCGTCGAGTTCGTCCAGCGCGGCATGGTCGCGTAACGGAGGGTTGATCCCATGACCCAGCATAAATCGAACGCTGCCCAGAACCAGCAGCCGCACGAACAGCCCACCGAATCGTTGCTCGAACGCGCCATCAAGGCCTTCGAATCGGGCGGTCTGCGCCCCGATCCGAAGAACGTCGGCGGATCGCTGCCGCGCCCGGCGGACATGCTTGCCCCGCAAGCTGCCCCCGAGGCTCCGGCTCCGGCCCCGCAGGTCGAGGCCCCGGCCCCGGTCCAGCAGGCTCCGGCCCCGGCTCCGGTGGTTCAGGCTCCGGTGGTTCAGGCTCCGGTGGTTCAGGCTCCGGTGGTTCAGGCTCCGGTGATCCAGGCTCCGGTTCAGGCGCCCGTCCCGCAGGCCGCTCCCGAAGGGCGCTTCTGCCGGGTGGATCGTCACCGCATCCGCCAGGCCGGGCTGATCGTGCCCGACGGCGGCATCACCGGCCAGCTCGAGGAATTCCGCATCATCAAGCGCCAGTTGCTGGTCCAGGCCGACAACCTGCGCCGCAGTGGCGGCGGCTCGGCCGCGCAGCGCATCCTTGTCACCTCGGCGCTGCCGGGCGAGGGCAAGAGCCACTGCGCCGCCAACCTGGCGCTGTCGATTGCGGCGGAAAAGGACTGCGACGTGCTGCTGGTGGACTTCGACTCGTCGAAGAGCACCGTGCTCAGCGCGCTGGGCATTCCCAATGGCCCCGGCCTGGTCGATGCCGTCGCCGATCCCACGCTCGACGTGCGGACCTGCGTGGTCGCCACCGACGTGCCGGGACTGTCGGTGCTGCCCGGCGGCCGCACCAGCAGCCATGACAACGAGTACATGGCCTCGGCCCGCGCCATCGAGGTGCTCGACTCGCTGACCGAAGGCAACCCGCGCCGCGTCGTCGTGTTCGACTCGCCGCCGACGCTGGCCGCCTCGCTGCCGGTCGAACTGGCCAAGCTGGTCGGGCAGACCGTCGTCGTCGTCGCCGCCGATGCCACCAACCAGTCGGCAATCGAGGACGCGGTGTCGCTGCTCTCGGGCTGCGCCAACCTGCAGTTGCTGCTCAACGGGGTGCAGTTCAGCCCGTCGGGCCGCCGCTACGGCACCTACTACCGCTGATCCCGGCACGGATCGGAAGGGGAACATGATGTTGCGCAAGCCCAGATACAGGATGGTTCCGGTTACAGCGCTCGCCACGATGGCGGCGCTGGCCGGGCCTGTCCTGCTGGCACCGTCGGCGCTGGCACAGAATCGGCCTTTCGCGCAAAGCGGGGCATACGAGAATGTGCAGCAGGGCGATGTCGCCGGTGGGGTCGTGTCCACCGGCTACGATGCCCAGCGCCAGTTCGACGACGTTCACGAACAGGACGTGACCCAGCTCAACATCTCCCCCGACCTTCCGCACAGCGCCGACACGGCAACCGACAACACCACCGACGTCGCGGCGCGCGAAGCGCTGGATCGGCAGCGCCAGTCCGAATACAACGCCCGCAAGCTGCGCCGCTCGTCGGAACGGTTTGCCACCAGTGGCAGTGATCGCGACCAGCGCGCGCTGTGGATCGTGCCTTATATCGAGGCCTCGCAGTCGTTCGACAGCCAGATCTCGCCCTCGGGCGATACGCTGACCTACTCCGTGCTGGCCGCCGGTGCCGACATCGGCGCCAACACCAACGGCTATCAGGGCACGCTGTCTTTGCGCTATGAACGGCGCATCGGCTGGGGCCGCGCCGAATCGTACAGCAACGTCTCGGGCATCGGCCGCGTCGCCATCGCGGTGGTGCCGCGCGTGCTGACGATGGAAGTGGCCGGCTATGCCAATCGCGTCCACGTCGATGGGCAGGGCGCCACCACCAATTCGATCGGCAGCCCCGATTCGCTGGCGCAGGTCTATTCGGTGATGGCCGGCCCGTCGCTGGCCACCGATGCCGGCGATCTGGAGATCAAGGGCCACTATCGCATCGGCTATTCGCATGTCGGCAACCCCACCCAGTTGGCGGTGGTGCCGGGCCAGACCCGTGCCGACATCTTCGACCATTCGACCGTGCAGGACGCGCACCTGCGCGTCGGCGTGCAGCCCGGCGACGTCACCCCGGTGGGGCTGGCGGTCGAGGGCGGGCACTATCGCGAGACGATCTCGAACCTCGACCAGCAGGCGCACGATTCGCACGTGCGCGGCGAAGTCACCATTCCGGTGGTCGATCACATGGCGCTGGTCGGCGGCGTCGGCTACGAATGGACCGACGTCACCAGCCGCGACGCGCTGCGCGACAGCGCCGGCAACCCGGTGATCAATTCCAAGGGCCGCCTGCTGACCGATTATGCCGGTCCGCGCTACATCGCCTTCCAGACCGAAGGGCTGATCTGGGATGCCGGCGTGCTGTGGCGGCCCAGTTCGCGCACTTACCTGGAAGCCCACGTCGGCCGCCGCTATGGCGAATTCGGCGGCTACGGCAGCTTCAGCTATCGCCCCACCCCGCGCTCGTCGTTCAACATCCTGGTCTACAACAACCTGACCAGCTTCGGCGGGATGATGACCAACGCGCTGGGCAATACCCCCACCCAGTTCACCTCGATCCGTGACACCATCACCGGCAACGTCGGCGCCTGCGTCAACGGCGGCGGCGGTGGCGGCGGCGGCTGCCTGGCCGGCTCGCTGGCCACCGTGCGCGGCACCGTGTTCCGTGGCCGTGGCGCCAACGCCTACTATGCCTGGGGCTGGGATCGCTACACCGCCAGCGTCGGCGTCGGCTACGATCGCCGCGAGTTCATCGCCGCGCCGGGCACTGCGCTGGCGCTGCTGAACGGCAAGTCTGAAGAGTATTACTGGACCGCCGCCAACATCGGGATGCAGGTCGATCACCAGACCACCATCGGCGGCCAGATCGACGGCTTCTGGTATCGCGGCAACACCGCCGCCGATTCCAACTTCACCGCGGTGCGGGCGGCCGGCGTCTACCAGCACCAGTTCAACCGCCATCTCAGCGCCTCGGCGGCGCTGGGTGTGGACGGCATCAATCGCAAGGCACTCGACGATGTCTGGACGATGTCCGGGCAGGTCGGGATGCGGTACACGTTCTAAGCGCAGAGGCAGACCCATGTTCGACGATTTCTATGGCTTTTCCGGGCGCCCGTTCCAGCTCACCCCCGATCCGGCATTCTATTTCGAGAGCCTGAGCCACCGCAAGGCGCTCAGCTATCTCGGCTATGGCCTGGCCCAGGGCGAAGGCTTCGTGGTCATCACCGGCGAGGTCGGCGCCGGCAAGTCTACGCTGGTCGCGCACCTGATGAAGACCGTCGATCGCGCCCGGCTGACTGCCGCGCAGATCGTCACCAGCAAGCTCGACGGCGAGGAGATCGTCCACGTTGTCGCCCGCGCGTTCGGCATTGCCGTGCAGGGGCATGACAAGGCTTCGGCGCTGTCGGCCATCGAACTGTTCCTGAACGAGGAAGCCCGCAGCGGTCGCCGCAGCCTGCTGGTGGTGGACGAGGCGCAGAACCTGGCGATCACCGCGCTGGAAGAACTGCGCATGTTGTCCAACTTCCAGCTTGGCGCGCAGCCGCTGTTGCAGATCCTGCTGCTGGGCCAGCCCGAATTCCGCAACACCATCCAGCTTCACCCCAGCCTGGAACAGTTGCGCCAGCGCGTGATCGCCGCGCATCACCTCGACGCGATGGAATCGGGCGAGGTCGAACCTTACGTGCTGCACCGCCTGAAGTGCGTGGGCTGGAACGGCGACCCCGAATTCGACGAGCGCGTATTTGCCGAGCTGTACACCGCCACCGCCGGCGTGCCGCGCCGCATCAACCAGATCACCAACCGGCTGCTGCTGCTGGGCGCGGTGGAACGCAAGCACCGCATCGACGGCGTCATGCTCAGCAAGGTGCTGGCCGAACTGACCGGCGATGGCGCGCTGGCGCTGGGTAGCCCGGTCGAACCGCGCGCGGTGCCGACGCTGCACGAAGCGCCGGTGGCCGCCCCGGTCGAAGCCCCCATCGCCTTCACGCCCGCCCCGGCACCCGTTGCGCCGGCCCCCGAAGCCGCGCACGTTCCTGCCGCCCCGGTTGCCGCTGGTCCGCTGGGCGATGAACTGGCCAAGCGCGACGCGCAGATTGCCGAACTGCAACAGGCGGTCCTGGAACTGGCCGACAGCAGCGACGGTTCGGGCCTTGGCAGCACCGAGGCGCACCGGATGGACATCGAGGCGCTGCACGAACGCCTGGCCGCGCTGGAAGCCCGCGTGATCGAGCAGGAACGCACGATCCGCCACACGCTGACGATGCTGATCGAATGGGTCGAAGCCGGCACCGGCCGCGCGGCGGCCTGACCGTGGCCGGGCCCGCGCGACCGTGGGCCCTGCCGCACTGAAGTTTGGGCCGAAATCGAGGTTAGGAGCCATCGCGTGCAGATCCCGCTGCAAGTCAATGGCCTGTCGGTCGATGTCGAGGACTGGTTCCAGGTCGGCGCGTTCGAGAACGTGATCGCCCGCGCCGACTGGGAGTCGCTGGACGATCGCGTCGCGCGCAACACCGGCGTCATCCTCGACCTGTTCGCCGAAGCAGGCGTCAGGGCCACGTTCTTCACGCTGGGCTGGGTGGCCGCGCGCCACGGCCCGCTGATGCGCCGCATCGTTGCCGAAGGGCACGAACTGGCCAGCCACGGCTGGGACCATGCCCGCGTGTTCGCGATGGGCGCCGCCGCCTTCCGCGAGGACTTGCGCCGGGCGCAGGCAACGCTGGAGGATGCCGGCGGCGTGCGCATCACCGGCTATCGCGCGCCCAGCTTCTCGATCGATCACCGCACGCCGTGGGCTTATGACGTGCTGGCCGAACAGGGCTATGCCTATTCGTCCAGCGTCGCGCCGATCGCGCATGACCATTACGGCTGGCGCGCGGCCCCGCGCTTCGCGTTCCGGCCGCTGCCCGGCTCCGATCTCGTCGAGATTCCGGTCACCACCGCCGAATTCGGCAATCGCCGGCTGGCGGCGGGCGGCGGCGGGTTCTTCCGCGTGCTGCCCTATCGCTTCACGCACTGGGCGTTCGGCAAGGTCAACGCCCACGACGGGCGACCGGGCGTGTTCTATTTCCACCCTTGGGAAATCGACGCCGCCCAGCCGCGCGTGCCGAATGCGCCGCTGCGCTCGCGCCTGCGTCACTACACCAATCTCGACGGCATGGCAGCCAAGCTGCGCCGGCTGGTCAAGGATTTCGCCTGGGGCCGCATGGACGAACTGGCCGCGCGCGAGGCGCGGCGCTGCGTCGAATTTGCGCATGGAGAAGCCGCATGAACGCGCCGTTCCGCATCGATACCGCCGTGCAGGCCTGCACCGTGCGGCCCCATGCTGTGCGTCTGGCCGCGCTGGATGACGCCGGCGAGGCCGCGCGGATCGAGGCGTTCCTGGCCGATCACCCGCAGGCCACGCCGTTCCATCGCCCCGTCTGGCTGGCGGCGGTGGCGCAGGGCACCGGCAACCGCGCGCTGGCGCTGGTGGCCGAGACCGGCGGCCAACTGAGCGGCTACCTGCCGCTCAGCGAAATCCATTCGCCGATCTTCGGCCGCCTGCTGGCGTCCACCGGCTTTGCGGTCGGCGGCGGGGTGCTGACCACCGCGCCCGGGGCCGCCCCGGCGCTGTTCGCCGCCGCCGAGGAACTGGCGCTGCGCCATTCGTGCCCGGCGGTGGAACTGCGCGGCGGCGAACTGCCGGATCGCAAGGGGTGGACCGTCAAGACCGAAAGCCACTGCGGCTTCGTGCGCGAACTGGCGGCCGACGACGAGGCGCAACTGACCACGATCCCCCGCAAGCAGCGCGCCGAAGTGCGCAAGGGGCTGGCCAATCCGCTCGAAATCGCCATCGGCAGCGGCGAGGCCGACCGTGCCGCGCACTACGCCGTCTATGCGGAAAGCGTGCGCAACCTCGGCACCCCGGTGTTCCCGCGCGCGCTGTTCGATGCGGTGCTGGACCGGTTCGGCGGCGATGCCGACATCCTGACCGTGCGCCACGAAGGCACCCCCGTCGCCAGCGTGCTGTCGCTGTACCATCGCGGCGCGGTGATGCCGTACTGGGGCGGCGGCACCTGGGACGCGCGCCGCCTTCGCGCCAACGACCGCATGTATTTCGAACTGATGCTCCATGCCCGCCGAAAGGGCTGCACCCATTTCGACTTCGGCCGCTCCAAGACGCGCAGCGGCGCCTATGACTTCAAGCGCAACTGGGGGTTCGAGCCCGAGCCGCTGTCCTATGCCGCGTGGACCGCGCCGGGTTGCGAGGTCCGCGATGCCGATCCCACCAGCGCGAAGCACAAGTTGCAGATCGCGGTGTGGCAGAAGCTACCGCTGCGTGTCGCCAACACGCTGGGGCCGTGGATCGCGCGGGGGCTGGGGTGAGCGGGATGAGCGGCGAGATCCTGTTCATCGCGCACCGCATCCCGTTCCCGCCCAATCGCGGTGACAAGGTGCGCTCGCACCATATCGTCAAGCGGCTGGCGAAACTGGCGCCGGTGCATATCGCCTGCTTCGCCGATGACGATGCCGATTTCGCCGAGGAAGTCGAGCTGGCGGCGCTGGCCCGCAGCTATTGCCTGATCCGGCGGACCAAGCCGCTGGTGCTGGCGGGGTTGCAGGCATTGGCCAAGGGCCAGCCGGTCAGCGTCACCGCGTTCGATGACCAGCGCATTGCCGATTATGTGCACAAGCTGGTCGCCACCGGGCGCATCGGCACGATCTATGTCTATTCGGGGCAGGTCGGGCACTTCATCCCCGCCGATTTCAAGGGCCGCGTCGTCGTCGATTTCGTCGATGTCGATTCGGCCAAGTTCGCGGCCTATGCGAAGGACAAGGGCGACTTGCTCGGCTGGATCGACGCGCGCGAGGCCCGGCTGCTGCGCGCCGAGGAAGCGCGGCTGGCGGCGCGGGCCGATGTCAGCCTGCTGGTCAGCCGCGAGGAAACGCAACTGTTCGAGGACCGGCTGACCGTCGCCGAGCGCCGCCATGCCGATGTGCGCCCGCTGCTGAACGGCATCGACAGCGATTTCTTCGATCCCGCGCTGGTCGATCCCGAGCCGCGCATGGCCGACTGCGGCGCCCCGCGTCTCGTCTTCACCGGCCAGATGGACTATGCCCCCAACCAGGCCGCCGCGATGCGCGCGGTGCGGCGAATCATGCCGCTGGTGCGCCGGGCGCTGCCGCAGGCCAGCCTGCACGTGGTCGGCCGCAACCCCACGGCGGACCTGCTGGCCCACCACGGCAAGGACGGCATCCACGTCTGGGGCCGGGTCGATGACATCCGCACCTGGATCAAGGGCGCGCAGATCGCGCTGGTGCCGCTGGAAATCGCGCGCGGCATCCAGAACAAGGTGCTGGAAGCGATGGCGATGGAACTGCCGGTGGTGCTGACCGCGCAGGCCGCAACCGGCATCGACGCCGTGCCGGGCCAGCATTTCCGCGTGGCCGACAGCGACGAGGCGATTGCCGCCGCCGTGATCGAACTGGCTCGCGCCCCGGCCGATGCCACGGCGATGGGGCTGGCCGCGCGCCGCTTCGTGGTGGAGCGGCAATCATGGACCGGCACGCTGGCGCCGCTGGCCGATATCATCCACGGCGATGCCGCCGCCGCGCGCGATGCCGCCTGACGGCGGCGCCCTTCCTGCCGCCGCCGGCACCGCCCGCCCGGCGCTGACGCAGGACTGGCGCGCCGCGCTGGTGCGGCTCGGCGCCTGCTGGCTGCTGCTGATCGCCGCGTTCTGGCCGCAGTGGCGGGCGATGGCCGACCAGTGGTGGAACATCTCAACCTACACGCACATGCTGCTGGTGCCGGCGATCATCGCCTGGCTGGTCAGCCTGCGCGCGCCCGAACTGCTGAAGCTGGCCCCCGCGCCGGGCTGGACCGGGCTTGCCCTGTTCGCCGCCGCGCTGCTGCTGTGGCTGGCCGGCGCGATGGCGGGAATCGCGCTGGCCGAACAGGCCGGCGCGGTGGCCATGCTGGCCGCCGCCGTTCCCGCCTTGCTGGGCCTGCGCGTGGCCACGGCGCTGCGTTTCCCGCTGCTGTACATGGCATTCCTGGTGCCGTTCGGCGACGAATTCGTGCCGCAGCTCCAGCAGATCGACGCGCGGCTGACCGTGGCGATGCTGAAGCTGACCGGCGTTCCCGTCCATGTCGAAGGGGTGTTCCTGTGGACGCCCGCCGGCCTGTTCGAGATTGCCGAGGCGTGCTCGGGCGTGAAGTTCCTGATCGCGATGCTGGCGTTCGGGGTGCTGGCCGCCGATGTCTGCTTCGTCGCGTGGCGCCGCCGCATCGCGTTCATGGCCGCCTGCGTGGCGGTGCCGATCCTGGCCAACGGCGTGCGGTCGTGGGCCACGGTGTTCATCGCGCAATATGTCGGCGCGAAGCGCGCCGGCGGGTTTGATCACATCGTCTATGGCTGGATATTCTTTGCGCTCGTGCTCGCCATCACGCTGGGCGTGGCCTGGCGCTGGTTCGACCGTGCCGCCGGCGATGCGATGATCGACGGCGCGGCGATTGCCCGCAATCCCCGGCTGGCGCGCTGGTCGAGCGGACCGCGCCGGGCGTTCGTGGCGCCGCTGGCGATGGCGGCTTTGGCGCTGGTCTCGCTGGGCTGGGCGCGCGCCGCCGATGGCCTGCGCGCGCCGTTGCCGGCGGAGATTGCGCTGCCGCAAGTGCCGGGCTGGCAGCCGGTGGCCTATGCCCCGCAAGCCTGGTGGGAGCCGCGCGCCGCCGGCGCCAACGCCCGGCTGATCGGCCGCTATGCCGACGGGCAAGGCCACGTTATCGATGTGTTTGTGGCGCTTTATGCCAGCCAGGGCCCGGGCCGCAAGGCCGACGGCTGGGGCGAGGGGGCGTTCCTGCCCGACGCCGGCTGGTCATGGCAGGGCCCCGCCGATTCGCCTGCCGACGCGCGCGGCGATCGTGTGCTGGGGCCGCGCGCGCTCGAACGCGTCGCGCAGACCAGCTATCGCCTTGGCACCACCACCACCGGTAGCAGCGCGCGGCTGCGGCTGGCCGTGATCGCTGACCGGCTGACCGTCACCGCGCGTCCGACGCTGGCGCTAGTCCTCTCGGCCGAGCGTCTGCCCGGCCACCCGGCACCCGAAATGAGCCTTGCCGCCTTCCGCGCCGCGATCGGCCCCCTCGATCGCTGGATGGACGGCATTTCCTCCGGCGCCGACCAGAAGGAACCCTGATCCGATGTGCGGTTTTGCCGGCATTTTCCACAAGTCTGCCCACAGCCCGGCGGATGCGCACCTGATCGAGGTGATGTGCGACGCGATCGCGCATCGCGGGCCGGACGGGTTCGGGGTGTGGACCGCGCCCGGCGTCGGCTTCGGCCACCGCCGCCTGTCGATTATCGACATCGCCGGCTCGCCGCAGCCGATGGCCAGTACCGACGGCCGGCTGATGCTGGTGTTCAACGGCGAAATCTACAATTACCGCGAGTTGCGCGCCGAACTTGCCGCGCAAGGTGCGAAATTCCACACCGATGGCGACAGCGAGGTGATTCTTGCCGCCTACCAGCGCTGGGGCGCGGATTGCGTGGCGCGGCTGCATGGCATGTTCGCCTTTGCCATCTATGACACGCAAGCGCACACGCTGTTGCTGGCGCGCGACCGGCTGGGGGTGAAGCCGCTGTTCATGGCCGAACTGGCCGACGGCAGCCTGATCTTCGGCAGCGAATTGAAGGCGTTGACCGCACATCCGGCGCTGGCGCGGGAGATCGATCCGCTGGCGGTCGAGGACTATCTTGCCTGGGGCTATGTGCCCGATCACCGCTCGATCCTGCGCGGCGTGGAAAAGCTGCCCGCCGGGCACTTGCGGCTGCTGCGCCACGACATGCCGTTCGCCGCGCCGGTGCCGTGGTGGGACGTGTCGTTCGCCGACCGCAACAGCGGATCGCAGGCCGATCTGGAAGCAGAGCTGGTCGGGATCATGCGCGATGCCGTCACTTCGCGCATGGTCGCCGATGTGCCGCTGGGCGCGTTCCTGTCGGGCGGGGTGGACAGTTCCACCGTCGTCGCGCTGATGGCTGGGGCCAGTGCCGATCCGGTGCGCACCTGCTCGATCGGCTTCGACGTCAAGGCGCTCGACGAAAGTGATTACGCGCAGCGTATCGCCGATCAGTTCCACACCAGCCACGTCAACCGCAAGGTCGGCTCGGACGACTTCGAACAGGTCGATCATCTGGCATGGATGTTCGACGAGCCGTTTGCCGATGCCTCGGCGCTGCCGACCTGGCGGGTGTGTCAACTGGCGCGCGAGAGCGTGACGGTGGCGCTGTCGGGCGATGGCGCGGACGAGGCGCTGGCAGGCTATCGCCGCCATGTGTTCCAGCATGGCGAGGACCGCTTGCGCAGCCTGTTGCCGCAGGCCTTGCGCGGGCCGGTGTTCGGCGGGCTGGGGCGGCTCTATCCCAAGGCCGACTGGGCGCCGCGCCCGCTGCGGGCGAAAACCACGCTGCTCAGCCTCGCCGGATCGAGCGAGGATGCCTACGCCAATGCCATCTCGGTGACGGCGCCGCACTTGCGCGAGGCGCTGTACACGCCGGACTATCTGCGCGAACGCGGCGATTACCGCGCCGAACAGCCGTTCACCGAACTGATGCGCAAAGCCCCCGCCCGCTCCGGGCTGGACCGCGCGCAATATGCCGACCTCAAGTTCTGGTTGCCCGGCGATATCCTCACCAAGGTCGATCGCGCGTCGATGGCGGTGTCGCTGGAAGCGCGCGAGCCGCTGCTCGACCACCGCCTGATCGAATTCGCCGCCACCTTGCCCGAAAACCTGCGCGTGCGGCACGGGCAGGGCAAGTGGCTGATGAAGCAGGCGATGCGCCAGCAACTGCCCGAGGACATCCTGTTCCGTCCCAAGCAGGGCTTCGTCACCCCGATCGCGCATTGGTTCCGTGGCCCGCTGGCCGGCGCCGCCCGCGCCATCGCCACCAGCACCGCGCTGGCCCGCACCGGCTGGCTGGACAGCACCCGCATTGCCGCCATCGCCGACGCGCACATCGCCGGCCGCGCCGACAATTCGCGGCTGCTGTGGCAATTGCTGATGCTGGACCGATCGCTGGCGCGGCTGGGGCTGGCCTAACCCAGCGGCGCTTCGACCGGCACATAGCGCCGTTCGCCGCTGTGGGCGTTGTACCACACCGTCACCCAGTGGCCGCTTTCCTCATCGCGGAAGGTTTCGCCGGTCGGTTGCCAGCCGCCACCGCTGGCCGGCTGCGCATCCTCGCCGATCTTGCGATAGCGGCCCTCGAACACCAGGCTCAGCAGCACCGCCAGCCCCACCAGCATCGGCCCCAGCCCGGCGCCGTTGGGCAGCAGCATCAGCCCCATGCCCACCAGCAGCGCGCCCAGCACCAGCACCGCGACCCGCGCGCCCGGGCTCATGCGCGTTCCAGCCGCACGGCGGTGCCATAGGCGACGACCTCGCTCATCGTCTGGCCCAGTTCGCCCGAATCGAAGCGCATCATCACCACGGCATCGGCGCCCATCGCGGTGGCATTGGCGACGAGGCGATCAATCGCGTGGCGGCGGGTATCCTCCACCAGCGCCGAATATTCCTTGATCTCGCCGCCGGCCAGCGAGCGCAGCCCGGCGATGATATTGCCGCCCAGCCCTCGGCTGCGCACCACCACGCCGAACACCTGGCCCAGCGTTTCGACGGTGCGGTGCCCCGCGATAGCCTCGGTCGTCGCCACGATCATCGCCCCGGCCTCCCTGAACCCAGCATGATGCAACGGTTGCACGATACGCCCGATCGGGCGCCCGTGCAATTCACATGCAATTCACCCGCGCGTGGCGCCCCGGTACTGCTGCGGCGTCTGCCCGGTCCAGCGCTTGAACGCCCGGCCGAAGCTGGTCTGTTCGCCATAGCCCAGCCGGTCGGCGATCTCGTCGAGGCTCAGCGCGTTCTGGGCGAGGTACGATCGCGCCAGCCGTTCGCGCTGTGCTTCCACCAGTTCGGAAAACCGCACCCGGTCCTCGGCCAGCCGGGCCTGCAGGGTGCGCACCGACATGCCGGTCTTTTCGGCGCAGCGCTCGATCGAGCAGGTGCCGGTGGCCAGCGCGCCACGGATATAGCTTTCGACGCGATCGACCAGGCTGCGGCTCTGCGCGCCGCGCACCTGCTCCAGATAGCCGCCGAGCAGGCGATAGAGCAGCCGGTTGGCGCTGGGCACTTTCTGCTCCAGCGTCTGCACCGGAAACGCCACCGAATTGTGCGTGCCATGCGTGCGCACCCGGCAGCCCAGCAGCCGTTCCAGTTCGGGCATGTCGGCGCTGCGGGTGTCGGAGGACAGGTTGACGAAGCTGGGGCGGAATTCCGGCCCGCCCATCGCCTGCAACAGCTTGATGTTCAGCATTGCCGCCTGATAATTGGCCTGATCGTTGAACCCCAGGTCGGTGTTGCACAGCCAGGTCAGCTCGGCGGTCTCGCGCCCCTCGATCAGCACCACCTCGCAATCGGGGGCGTGCACCACCGGCAGGTAGTCGATCAGGCAGCGGATGCCCGCGCGCATGGTGGGCGCGGCGCGGCACAGCGCGGTGACGCAGCCGAACACCTCGGGGTCCTGCATCGTCGCGAAGTGCAGCCCGAACAGCGCGTCGTCGAACAGGGTGGAGCAATCCTCCAGCACGTCGGCCACCTGCTGCGGCGCCACCAGGCTTTCGGGATCGGCCAGCACGCGGGCTTCCATGCCGCGCCGCTCGACAATGCCGCGCGCATCGCGCCCGCGTACCCGCGCCCAGTCGGCCAGGCCCGCGAAGTTGGCGGCGCGCACCTGCCCGCCGGTGGGGCCGACATCGAGCGGGCCGTCGAGGCTGAAGAAGCTCTGGCTGGTGATCGGGTTGTTCATGCGCGTCTGCGTCCTCGCTCCCGGCGCGAAAGTATCATTCACCGTTCCCGGGCGCGAGTCCTTCCTGCGCATCAAATCGAAACACTCGCACCTTGCGTCGATTCCCTGCCGGCAACCGGTTTGACTCTGGCGGCATGACTCTGCGCGAATTGCCGATAGGGTTGCGCCGGCTGCATGGCCTTGCCCGCGCCAGCGCCTACAACAGGCTCACCAGAGAGCCGGCCCCAAGCCGGCCAACCGCCCATCGCCAATGGGGGAGAGGCCATCATGGTAGAAACGCTGTTTTCGTTCGACCGTCGCAATTTCCGTGAATGCCAGAACACCTTCCGGGGTGAGCGGGAGCAGGAATACTATCGCGGCGACTTCTGGATCGAGGATACCTCGGTCATCGATGTCCGCTCGGAACGCCGCGCCGTCGGCCCGCTGTCGATCATCCGCCAGCGCTCGGCCACCACGCTGTTCTTCCGCCGCACCCGCCAGCACATCCGCGAGGACGCGACCGACCTGTCGATCCTGTGGTTCGTCAAGCGCGGCCGGCTGGCGTTCACCAACCAGTGCGGCAACCGCGTCGCCAACCCCGGCGATTTCGCGATCACCCGCTCGATGAGCCCGTTCTTCATCGAATGCCAGACCGACGGGGAGGGTATTCATGAGACCATCCACGTCACCGTGCCCACTCACATCCTGCGCGCGCACATCCCGCACGATTTCAGCCAGGGCGTGTTCATGCCGGTGGACCGGCCCGAACTGGCGATCGCCGAAAACCTGCTGACCGACGTGTTCGCGGCCGATGAAGGGCTGGGCGAGGATTCGGCGCGGCAACTGGTCGAGGCCGCGCTGGCCATCATCGGCAACGCCGTCCGCGCCGATGCCGAAGCCGCGCCGGCGCGGCTTTCCATTGCCGATCGCCGGCTGGCCGACGTGCTGCGCTTCATCGAGGTGCACTTGTCCGATCCGCAGCTTTCCACCGCGATGGTGGCGCGCGGCTGCGGCATCAGCCCGCGTTACCTGTCGTTCCTGCTGCGGCTGAAGGGCACCTCGTTCAGCGGGCTGGTCTGGGAGCAGCGGCTGGAAAAGGCGCGCAACTGGCTGCTGGCGTCCGATCCGCGCGACATCTCGATCAGCGAGATCGCCTACGGGGTGGGCTTCAAGAGCCCGGCGCACTTCAGCCGCATGTTCAAGCGCGTGTTCAAGCAGAACCCGCGCGAGTTTCGCGGCGGCGACGCGGCCGAGATCGAGGCGGGCGCCATCGGCGCGGCGCTGCTGGCCGAGGAGCCGGGCGGCGGCGAATACGGCCTGCTGGTCGAAGGCAGCGAACTGCTTCAGTAAGGGTTGCGCCGCCGTCCTTGCTCTGTGCGTCCGGGTTAGCTATATGGTTAGCTAAGGAGGTGCGCATGGCCCAGTTTTCGGTTCACGATGCCAAGACCAACCTGTCGCGCCTGATCGCCGACGCGCTCGCCGGGGGTGAGGTGGTCATCGCGCGCGGCAACGTGCCGGCGGTGCGGCTGGTGCCGGTCAATCCGCGCGGACGCCGCGAATTCGGGGCGTTCAAGGGCGAGCTGGCGCTCGATGCAGCCTTCTTCGAGCCCCTTCCGGCCGATGAGTTGGATGGCTGGAATCTCGATTGAAACTGCTGCTCGATACCCATGCCCTGATCTGGTGGCTGGCGGGCGATGAGGCGCTGAGCCTGCGTGCGCGGGAGGCGATTGCCGATGCGGCCAACAGCGTCGCGGTCAGCGCGGCCTCGGCGATGGAAGTCGCCACCAAGTTCCGCATCGGCAAGCTGCCCGGCGCGGCGCTGCTGGCGCGCGATTTTGAAAGCATCGTGGCCGGGCAGGGGTTCACCGAACTGACGATCAGCGTCCGCCATGCCCGCCTGGCCGGCGAACTCAACATCGCGCACAAGGACCCGTTCGATCGCTTCCTGATCGCGCAGGCCCAGGCAGAGGCGATGGTGCTGGTTTCCAATGAAGCGCTGTTCGACGCGTTCGCCGTCCAGCGTCTCTGGTGATCGCCGCGCCTGTTGCCCCGAGGGGCAAGCCGCGCCGCGCGCTTGACTATGGCGGCAAGCCGCGCCTGCGGCCAAAGCTGCAAGTCACGCAACAGCGGGGAGCAATGCCGTGACCAAGTCCGTCGTCACGCTGGACGACAAGTACATGGCTGCCGAAGGGCAGGTCATGCTGTCGGCGCTGCAAGGCGTTGTCCGGCTGCTGCTGGACCAGTCGCGGCGCGATGCGGCCGCCGGGCTGAACACGGCAGGCTACGTCAGCGGCTATCGCGGCTCGCCGATCACCACGCTCGATGCGCAATTGTGGGCCAGCGAGAAGCTTCTGACCGCGCATGACATCCGCTTCGAACCCGGCCTGAACGAGGAACTGGCCGCCACCAGCCTGCGCGGCACCCAGCAACTGGGCTGGTACGGCCAGCCGCGCGTCGATGGCGTGTTTTCGTTGTGGTACGGCAAGGGCGTCGGCGTCGAACGCGCGATCGAGGCGATCAAGGCCGCCAATTTCGAGGGCACGCACCCGCACGGCGGCGCGCTGCTGCTGTGCGGCGACGATCATGCCGCCAAGTCCAGCCTGACCGCGCACCAGTCCGAACACCCGCTGATCGCCGCCTTCGTGCCCACGCTGTACCCGGCCACCACTGACGAGTTGCTGGCGTTCGGCCAGATGGGCTGGGCGATGTCGCGCAACACCGGGTTGTATGTCGGCATCAAGGCCGTCACCGATACGCTGGACCTGACCACCACGGCCACGCTGCCGGGCATCGACTTCCCCATCGCGATGCCCGCCGCGCCCGGGCCGGTGAATCTGGTCAGCAACGCCTCGGCGCTGATGCAGGAAGCGGCCGTGGTCCAGCACCGCCTGCCGCAGGTGCAGGTGTTTGCCGCCGCCAACCCGTTCGACCGGGTGACGCAGGATGCCCCCGCGCGCCGCCTCACCGTGGTCACCGCCGGCAAGGCCTGGCTGGATGTGCAGCAGGCGCTGGCCGATCTCGGCCTTGATGATGCCCAATGCCGCGCCATCGGCCTGCGCGTGGTCAAGCTGGGGCTGATCTGGCCGCTGGCCGAAGCGTTCGCGCGCGATGCCTGCGCCGGCAGCGATGAAATCCTGGTGATCGAGGAAAAGCGCCCGGTCATCGAGGACCAGTTGGCGCGCCTGTTCTACGGCACCGGCAACGCCCCGCGTATCGCCGGCAAGGCCACTCCCGACGGCGCGCCGCTGCTGCCGGCGATCGGCACGCTCGATCCCGGTTCGGTCCGCGCCGCGCTGGTCGCGCGCCTTACCACGTGCGGCCTGCTGACCGACGACACCAAGGCCCGTGACGAAGCCCTGCGCGCGCTCGAATTCGGCGCCGCCGCGCTGCAGCGCACCGCGATCCGCCCCGCCTATTTCTGCTCGGGCTGCCCGCACAACACCAGCACCGTCGTCCCCGAAGGGTCGGACGCAATGGGCGCCACCGGCTGCCACGGCCTGGCGCACTTCATGCCCGAACGCCGCACGATGCAGACGGTCAGCATGGGGCAGGAAGGGATGCCCTGGGTCGGCGCGCAAAGCTTCGTCGCCACGCCGCACATGTTCCAGAACCTGGGCGACGGCACCTACACCCATTCCGGCCTGCTGACGATCCGCGCCGCCGTCGCCGCGAAAAGCCGCGTCACCTATAAGATCCTCTACAACGACGCCGTCGCCATGACCGGCGGCCAACCGGCCGAAGGCGCGTTGACCCCCGAGCAGATCGTGCGGGAACTGGTGGTTGAGGGCGTCAACCCGGTGGTGCTGGTCAGCGAGAACCCCGACCGCTTCAACCCCGCCGATTTGCCCCCCGGCACCCGCGTGCTGCACCGCGATCATCTCGATGCCGTCCAGCGCGAATTGCGCGAGATCGCCGGCACCAGCGCCATCGTCTACGAACAGACCTGCGCGAACGAGAAGCGGCGGCGGCGGAAACGCGGCGCCCTGCCCGAGCCGGACAAGCGCCTCTATATCAACCCCGCCGTCTGCGAAGGCTGCGGCGATTGCTCGGCGCAGTCCAACTGCCTGTCGATCGAGCCGATCGAGACCCCGCTGGGCCGCAAGCGCGCGATCGACCAGTCGAGCTGCAACAAGGACTATTCCTGCGTCAAGGGCTTCTGCCCCAGCTTCGTCGGCGTCACCGGCGGCACGTTGCGCAAGCGCAGCTTCGACCGCGCCGAACTCACCCGCCGCGTCGCCGCGCTGCCGGTGCCGCAGGTGGCACCGGGGGAACACGCGATGCTGGTCACCGGCATCGGCGGCACCGGCGTGCTGACGGTCGGCGCGCTGGTGGCGATGGCCGCGCATCTGGAAGGCCGCGCCGCCAAGGTGCTGGACATGACCGGCATGGCCCAGAAGGGCGGCGCGGTCACCAGCCATATCCGCGTGGCCGACAGCGTCGCTGCCATCCCCAGCGCCCGCCTGCGCGCCGGGCAGGCCGACCTCATCGTCGGCTGCGATCTGGTGGTCAGCTCCTCGCCCGAGACGCTGGCACTGGCCCGGCCCGAAACGCGGCTGGTGGCGAATGCCGACGTGCTGCCCACCGGCGAATTCCAGACCAACAAGGACATGGACCTTTCCGCCACCCGTTTCACCACCGCCATCGGCAAACGGCTGGATGCGGCCCATATCGAGACCACCCGCGCCGGCACGCTGGCCACGCGGCTGATGGGCGATGCCATCTACACCAACCTGATGATGATCGGCTTCGCCGCCCAGCGCGGCCTGCTGCCGGTCGCCACGACATCGCTTGAGGAAGCCGTCCGCCTCAACGGCGTCAAGGTCGCCGACAACCTCGCCGCGCTGGCGCTGGGCCGCCTCGCCGCCGCCGATCCCGAGGCGCTGTGGAGCATCGCCGGCGGGGAAGGGGCCGCCACCGCCGAGCCCGCGACTTATGCGGCCATGCTCGCCCACCGCACCGCGCATCTGGCTGCCTGGGGCAACGACCGCATCGCCGCCGACTATCGCGCTTTCGTCGAACAGGCGGTTGCCCGCCTTGCCGCGCGCGGCATTGCCGATGACCCGCTGAACCGCGCCATCGCGCAGAGCCTCGCGAAGCTGACCGCCTACAAGGACGAGTACGAAGTCGCCCGGCTTTATGCGGACCCCGCGTTCCTGGCTTCGCTGAAGGACAGCTTCGACGGCCCGCTGAAGCTCAGCTTCAACCTCGCCCCGCCGCTGCTGCCGCTGGGCACCGACGCGCGCACCGGCCGACCGCGCAAGATCGCGCTGGGCGGCTGGATGCTCACCGGCTTCCGCCTGCTGGCACGGCTGAAAGGGCTGCGCGGCGGGCTGCTCGATCCGTTCGGCCATTCCGCCGAACGCCGCATGGAGCGCGCGTTGCCGCAGGAATTCCGTGCCGTGGTCAGCGAACTGGCGGAAACCGTCACGCCCGAAACGCTGGCGCTGGCGCGCGAGATCGCGGCGCTGCCCTCGGTCGTGGCAGGCTATGGCCCGGTGAAGGAAGCCAACGTCGAACGCTACCGCCATCGCCTCGGCGAACTGCTCCCCCGCTTGCGTGCCGCGCCCGCGCCGGTCACAGTGGCGGCAACAACCGACGCCTGAAGGAGAGAGCCATGCCCAAGTACAAGATGATCGCGCTGACCAAGCCCGTCGAAGGCAAGGAAGCCGAATACCACGACTGGTACCAGAACGTGCATCTGCCCGAAATCTGCGCCATGCCCGGCGTGATCGGCGCGCAGCGCTACAAGCTGGCGGTGCCGCTGCAGAACTTCGACGAGCGTCCGTTCCTGGCGGTCTACGACATCGAGACCGACAACATCATGGAAACCCTCGGCGGCTTCCAGACCAACCCGACCACGCCCAGCGAAGCGTCGGACAACGCCGGTGCCTACACCGTGATCTTCGAGGAATTCGGCGAGCGCGTCACCGCAAAGTGAGCGAGTGGTGGGGCGGCTTTCACGCCGCCCCGCCCATATGTCAGTACGCCGGCCTCACCGTCGTCGTCGCGGTCGTGGTCGTGCCGCCGCTGCCCGACACGGCGGTGTGCGTAACCTTCCGCTTCACCACCCGATGCCGGGCGCCGCCGTGCGTGCTGGTGCTCACTGACGTGGAAACCTCGGTCGGCGCCGGGGCAGGGGGCACCGCGGCCGCCGTCACCTGCGCGGTGGCCGCCGCGTTCTGCGCTGCCTGCGCGGCCCGCGCCGAATCGGCCGCCGCCTGCTCGGCACCCGCCGCGCGGGCATTCGCATCGGCTGCCTGCTGCTGCGCTACCGCCGTCTGCGCGCCGGCGGCATCGACCGCCGCGCTGGCGGTTGCCTGCGCGGCGCTCACCCGCTCATCCTTGCGCTTCGTCGATACCGCAATCGCCGCATCGGCCTCGGCATTGGCGTGGTTGGCCAGCATGATCGCGTCATCCTTGTGCCCGGCCGATACCGCTTCCCTGGCGTTGGCCAGATCCTCCTTGGCCTTGGCCAGCCGCACCGGCATGTCGGCATCGGCATTGGCGGTCAGCGCTGCCTGAATCTTGGCATCGGCGGCGGCGATCGCCTTCTGGGCGCGGTCGCCCTTGCTCTCGGCCATTGCCGGCGACGCCAGGATGAGGGCCAGCGCGGGCGCGATCAGGAACGAATGCTTCATGCGGGAACTCCTTGCAGTTTCAGGGGAAAGTCAGGGGAAACACCGCCCCCCAATCCGCCTTCGCTGCAATCGTTCCTGCCGATGCGCTCACCCGAACCGCGCCTGCGCCGGCCTGAAGAAACCCAGACCTTATTGGCAGGCGTCGTAGTCGCCCGCCCGGCACGCCGCCACCGCGCGTCGCCAGTCCGCCAGTTCGCGCTCGTACCGCGCGCGCTCACGGGCATAGGCACCGTTCGCATCGGCCTGCGGGGCAGGGGCGGAATAGCCGCCCTGCGCCTGCCGCCAGTTGCGCCAGCCCTCGGCATAACCGGCATCGCGCCGCTGCACATAGGCCAGCTCGCCGACGTTCAACTGCCGGGTCAGCTCATGATCCCGCGCCCGCGCGCGCGGGTCGCGCATGGCGGGATCGTTGGGATCGTCCGCCCACGCCGCCACCGGCATCACCACGGCGCCCAGCACCGCCAGTCCCATCCACGTCCGCATCATTCCACGATCCCTCATGCACCCCTGCGCAAGGCCGATATTGCCGCAACCGCGCCGTGTCCCAAGCCGAATGCGGCGAACCGTGGAACCATTCGTCGCACATGGGGGGCGGGAAGGCGCTGACCGGGCTTGCCATCCCCCGGCTCTCGCGCTTCATTCTTTTTGCGAGGACGCAAGTATCAGACATATCGGAATTATTTATCTGATCGCCAGGTTTCCTAAGCAGATTCCGAAAACCCCTAACGCGATCGATGACCAATTTTTATCGGGTTCCGGTCACAAATATACATAGTTGAAGCAATTCGCCCGGCCGCCGGATGGTACGGCCGGTGAAATTCAAGGTGTATCGTCATGGCGATCTGGGGGCAGCAGAAGATAGTCGTTCGGGACTACTACGTCTCGTTCGAACCACTGGGCACCGACGACCAGTCCGCCGGCATCGACCTGTCGCAACCGGTGGCCGAACTGTCGCTGGAAGATCCGATCTACGCCGTCATCACCGGACGCCCGGCGGGACTGATCAACTTCCTGCGCGAATTCGTCGGGCTGAGCCGGCGGTTCGAGTTCGTCCTGTCGAAAAGCCAGGTCATTGTCCGCCTCGGCTCGCTGTCGGTGCAGGAACTGTCGCTGTCGAAACTCAGGGGGCTAAACACGATCACCGTGGGCTTGATCCGCCCGGTCAAGGCCGCGCTGTTCGTGGCGCTGGCGGCATTGCTGATGACGCTGGAGGCCCTGCATGTCCTGCCCGCGCCCCCGGCCAATCCCGCCAACCCGGACACCACCACGGCGACGGCCGCGCCCGGCGCCGATGACCCGGAGTTCGCCCGCAAGGCGGCGGCCTGCGGCAACGGCGACCGGGATGCCTGCACCGCGATCCAGGACGCCGGAAAATCGCGCGCCGAACCATCCGGCAGCCGGGCGGTCTGGTGGCCGCTGGCCATCATCGCCTGGATTTACGCGGCGTTCCTGTTCTTCGTCTCGAAGAAATCCTTCCTGACGATTTCGGAAGCGGGGAAGGCGGTGGTCGGCTTCGTGGTGTCGCCATCGCTGCTGGAAAGGAAACATGCCGACCTGACCCGCGAAGGCCTGAACAACATCGCGCAGCTTTTCCGCGTTCTCAAGGATTCGTAGGAGATCGGGCGATGAGACTGTGCCAACTCTGCAACCGCATCGTTTCGAACACCACCGCCTGCAACCGGGTGGGGTGTCCCTCCGCTGCGGACGTCCTGTCGGTCGTCATGGAGGAAGTTCGCGTCGAGCCGGGCGCCACCGGGCGCGCCGATCATGTCGCGCAGGCAACCCTCGACCTCGTCACCGAGAAATCGCGGGCCGTTTCGCGCGGGGTGCTGATGGTCGGTCTGGGCGTGATCGGGGCGCTGCTGCTGGGCGGCGCGTTCTACGCCACGCTCCGGCTCCTGGTGCCGTCGCAGGACAAGGCTGGCGACAACCCGAAAGTCGCCCTGGCTTCGCCTTCGCCCGCCAGCGCCCCGCCCACTGCCGTTGCCAGCGAGCCGGCCGCCCCCGTCGCCTCCGCCGTGCCGGAAAACGACGAGCCGCCCCCCGAGGACTTCACGCCGCCCGCCGCGGCGGCGCATGAACAGGCCGTAGCCGACAACGCCGCCTCGACCGATGCGATCGCCGCCGCCTGGAAAGCGATCGATCCGTCGCGCCGGGCTGATCTGTTGCCGCTGCAACGCTCGTGGATCAAGGCAAAGCAAGCGAATTGCCGGATGGTGGCCACGTCGGCATCGCAGGATGCCACCGAGCAGGAAACCGCCCGGTTGAACTGTGACACCGAAAAGAACAATTCGCGGATCGACTGGCTCAATCAGTTCGTTGCGGGATAACCGCTCCGTTCAGCCGAACCGTCCGGGCCGATACGGCGCCGGGTCCACGTCGCCCGCCGCCTCGCCGCACAGCAGCCGCGCCGCCACATCGGCGGCGGCGGGCGCGGTCTGGATGCCGAAGCCGCCTTGTCCTGCAAACCAGAACAACCCCGGCGCGCGGGCATCGAAGCCATAGACTGGCAGCCGGTCGGGCGCGAAGCTGCGCAGCCCGGCCCACTTGTGCTCGACATGTTCGACCCGCCAATCGACCACGCCTTCCAGCCGGGCGATCGCGGTCGCCACGTCGATCTCCTCGGGCGCGGCATCGCATGGCGGCGATGGCGTCTCGTCGTGCGGCGACAGCCACAGCCGCCCGCTCTCGGGCTTGAAATAGAAGTTTTCGCGCAAGTCCAGCACCAGCGGCAGCGTTGGCATGGCGGCGGGCAGCGTGCGCAATTGCACGACGGTGCGGCGATAGGGGGCGATGCCCAGCGGGCGGGCGCCGGCGATTTCCGCCACCCGGTCCGCCCAGGCACCGGCGGCGTTCACCAGGATACCGGCGCGCAGCCGCGTGCCGTCGGCCAGCGCCAGTTCCCAGCCGTCGCGGTTGCGCGTCGCCGCCGCCAGCGCCGCGCCGCAGCGCAGTTTCACGCCGGCAGAGCGCGCGGCGGCCAGGTAATGCTGGTGCAGCCCGGCCACATCGATGTCGCAGCAATCGGGTTCCAGCGAGCCGCGCGTCCAGCCCGCGCGCAGGCCCGGCACCGCATCGGTCAGCGCGTCGCGCGCCAGCAGTTCCACCCGCACCCCCAGCGCGGCATAGCGCGCGGCGAACGCGTCCAGCGCCGCCTCGTCGCCGTCGCGGGCGATGGTCAGCGCGCCGCGCGGCTTCAGGAAGCCGTGCGCGCGCAACCACGGCCCGGAAGCGGCGGTCAGCGGATAGACGCCGGGGCCGCCATAGCTTTCGGTCCAGAACGCCGCCGAACGGCCGGTGGCGTGATGGCCGGGCAGCGCCTCGCCTTCCACCAGCACCACGCGCGCGCCGCTTCCAGCCAGCGCCGCCGCCAGCGAGGCGCCCGCCATGCCTGCACCGATGATGGCAATATCGTGGCTTGTGGTCATGCCGCCGGTTGGCGAGCCAATGCGTCAGGGTCAAGGGCATTGCGGCCCAGAAATTCATCGATCGCGGCCAGCGCGCGGCTGCGCACCGGATCGACCTCGCGCAGGATCTCGTGCCGGGCCTCGCGCCCGAACGCCAGCAATTGCCCGCGCGGCAGGCGCGCGGCGGCGCGGGCAATCGCCTTGTAGCGCACCAGCCCGTCATGCCGCGTGCCCAGCAGCAGCACCGGCGTGGCGATCGCCTCCAGCACGCCGGGCGCTTCCAGCCGGGCAATGCTGGTCAGCGCCGCCTGCACCCAGCCCCAGCTTCCCGGCCCCATCGCCAGTTCGGGCCGCGCGGCGCGCCAGAACACGTCGTCAGCATAGCGGTCGGCGTCATGAGTCAGCAGCTTCATGCGCAGCGCCGGGTTGAAGCCGGGCTTCTCGCTGTCGGCCCAGGCGGCGCGCCGGGGATCGCCCAGCGCCGCCATCATCCGCGCCACGCGCAGCAGCAGGCAGGTCGGCAGGCCGATGCCGTGCAGCCCCAGCATCGGCGCCACCAGCACCGTGGCGGCGGGGTTCACCGTGCCTTCGGCCAGCGCGCGCAAGGCCAGATGCCCGCCCATCGAATGGCCGATCAGCACGTGCGGGCCGGGGGTGGACGCCCGCCACTGCGCCCAGAACGCGCGCAAGTCGCCGATCCAGGTGGCGAAATCGTCGATGTGGCCCACGTTGTCATCGGCCCCGGCACGGCCCGATCCGGCCTGCCCCCGCCAGTCCAGCGCGGTGACATGCCACCCTGCCGCGCGCCATTCGCCCAGCGCTTCCAGGTATTTTTCATAGCAATCGCCGCGTCCGGGCAGGAACAGCAGCGAGCCGCGCACATGTCCGGCAGCGGCAGACGGCGCCCCGTCGATCCGCCGGATCGGCTGGCCGTCAGGCGCCATCCACGTGCTTTCCCGGAGGCCGGCGGCAATCGCCCGGCGAGGGTCGGCGGCACCCGCCCCGGCATCGGAAACGGCGCGTTTATCGGACGTTGGCAGGTTCATCGCGATTCCCGATCGGCCCGGACGGGCGGCAGCGCGTGGTTACTATTTGGTAAGCAGTTGCGTCTAGAC
>JAGWVC010000146.1 GCA_018971065.1 Sphingomonadales bacterium
ATACGCAGCATGACGATGATCCAGGCGATCAATTCCGCGCTGGACGTGATGATGGACCGTGACCCGATGGTGACGGTGATGGGCGAGGATGTCGGCTTCTTCGGCGGGGTGTTCCGCGCCACCGCCGGTTTGCAGGCGAAATACGGAACCCACCGGGTGTTCGATACGCCGATCACCGAATGCGGCATTATCGGCGTGGCGATCGGCATGGGTGCCTATGGCCTGCGGCCAGTGCCCGAGATCCAGTTTGCCGACTACATCTATCCGGCGCTGGACCAGTTGGTGAGCGAGGCGGCGCGGCTGCGCTATCGTTCGGCGGGCGAATTCACCGCGCCGCTGACGGTGCGATCGCCGTTCGGCGGCGGGATTTTCGGCGGGCAGACCCATTCGCAATCGCCCGAGGGCATCTTCACCCATGTTTCGGGGCTGAAGACGGTGATCCCGTCCACCCCCTATGACGCCAAGGGGCTGCTGATCGCATCGATCGAGGACAACGATCCGGTGATCTTCTTCGAGCCGAAGCGCATCTACAACGGGCCGTTTCATGGCCACTACAACCGGCCGGCGGCAAGCTGGGCCGGGCACGCCGATGCCGAAGTGCCCGAGGGCTATTACCGCGTCGAGCTGGGCAAGGCACGGGTGGCGCGGGCGGGCGGCGACGTGACGGTGCTGGCTTATGGCACGATGGTGCATGTGGTGCTGGCGACGCTGGCGGAAATGCCTGAAGCACTGGACGCCGAAGTGATCGACCTGCGCACGCTGGTGCCGCTGGATATCGAGGCGATCGAGCAATCGGTGATGAAGACCGGGCGCTGCATGATCGTCCACGAGGCGACGCGCACCGGCGGGTTCGGCGCGGAACTGTCGGCGCTGGTGCAGGAGCGGTGTTTCCATGCGCTGGAGGCGCCGATCCAGCGCGTGACGGGGTTCGACACGCCGTATCCGCACAGCCTGGAATGGGCCTATTTCCCCGGGCAGGTCCGCATTCGCGAGGCCTTCCAACGCATCATGAAGGATTGAGCACAATGTCGCGTTTCACCTTCAAGCTGCCGGATATCGGCGAAGGCATTGCCGAGGCGGAGATCGTGGCCTGGCACGTGAAGCCCGGCGACCGCATCGAGGAAGATGCGCCGCTGTGCGACGTGATGACCGACAAGGCCACGGTGGAAATGGAAAGCCCGGTTTCGGGCACGGTGCTGGAAGTGGCGGGCAAGGCCGGCGACATGGTGCCGATCGGTTCGGCGCTGGTGGTGTTCGAGGTGGACGGCGAGGACGAGGAAGCGCCGCCGCCGCAGTATTTGGATGTGGTGGCGGAACCGGAGTTGCAGGTGCCGGTGGCGCCGGCGGTGGAGGCCCCTGCCCCGGTTGCGGCGGTTGCGCCGGAAGAAAAGGACAGCACTTCGACAAGCTCAGTGCGGACGGAGACTGGGACTTCACGGGTGCTGGCCTCTCCCGCCGTGAGGGCGCGGGCGAAGGAGTTGGGGGTGGACCTGGCGCAAGTTCGGGCGGAAGGCGCGCATGTGCGCCATGCCGACCTGGATGCGTTCCTGCGTTATGGCGCGGCGCAGGGCTATGGCCTGGCGGCGGCGGCGCGGCCCGACGAGGCGGTGCCGGTGATCGGAATGCGGCGGCGGATTGCCGAGAACATGGCGGCTTCGAAGCGGGCGATCCCGCATTTCTCGTATGTCGAGGAAATCGAGGTGACGCAGTTGGAGGAACTGCGCGCGCAGTTGAATTCTGGCCGGGGCGACCGGCCGAAATTGACGTTACTACCGCTGCTGATCGCGGCGATCTGCAAGGTGGTGCCCGAATTTCCGATGCTGAACGCGCGCTATGACGACGCGGCGGGCGTGGTGACGCGGCATGGCGCGGTGCATATGGGCATCGCCACGCAGACCCCCGCCGGGCTGATGGTGCCGGTGATCCGCGATGCGCAGGCGCGCAACATCTGGCAACTGGCCGGCGAGATCGCGCGGCTGGCCGAGGCGGCGCGCAATGGCACGGCGAAGCGCGAGGAGCTTTCGGGATCGACGCTGACGGTGACGTCGCTGGGGCCGCTGGGCGGGGTGGCGACGACGCCGGTGATCAACCGGCCGGAGGTGGCGATCATCGGGCCGAACCGGATCATCGAGCGGCCGGTGTTCGTGGACGGATCGAGCGACCGGGTGCGGCGGGCGAAATTGATGAACCTGTCGATTTCGTGCGACCATCGCGTGGTGGATGGCTGGGACGCGGCGTCGTTCGTGCAGGCGTTGAAGCGGTTGGTGGAGGCGCCGGCGCTGATTTTGGCGGGGTGAGGAGAAAAGGGTTTCACGCAGAGGCGCAGAGAAGCGCAGCGCCGTCAGAAAAAGAACGCAGCCTCCGCCTACGCACGTGACGTCGAAACTGGAATTGACGGCTCTGCGACTCTCTGCGTCTCTGCGTGAAATGGTTTCTGATCGCTCTCGGCGCTCAAGACTATTGGCGCGCGGCGTGCGACTGGTCGCCGCGTGACAGCACCGTGTCTTCGGCGAGCAGGGCATCGGGCGCGATGTGGGGAAGTTCCTGGGCCATTGCGTAGAGCGGGCCGAAGTCGGTTTCGACAGTGCGACGGAGCAGGTCCTCGAAGCTGTCGATGACGAAGTAGGTCTGCTGGAAATCGTCGATGCGGTAGTCGGTGCGCATCGTGCGCAAGAGGCTGAAGCCGACGCGGTTGGGGGACGGGCTTTCCAGCGCGAAGCGGGTTTCGGCGTGGCTGGAGACGATGCCGGCGCCGTAGATGCGCAAATCGCCGCCGTTGCGGATCAGGCCGAATTCGACGGTGTACCAGTAGAGCCGGGCAAGCTGTTCGAGCGCGCCGAGGTGAGCCGAGCGCAGCCCGCCTTCGCCATAGGCCTGCATGTAGTCGGCAAACACCGGGTCGGCGAGCAGCGGCACATGGCCGAACACGTCGTGGAACACGTCCGGCTCCTGCAGGTAATCGTCCTGATCGGGGGTGCGGATGAAGCGGCCCGCGACGAAACGGCGCTGCGCGAGGTGCGCGAAGAACACGTCGTCGGGGACGAGGCCGGGGACGGCGACGACCTGCCAGCCGGTGGCGCGGTGCAGGCGCTCGTTGAGATCGTCGAAGCGGGGGATGCCCGGACGGTCCATGCGCAGGATGTCGAGCCCGGCGAGGAATTCGGGCACGGCGCGGCCGGGCAGCAGCGCGGACTGGCGCGCGAACAGGCGGTCCCAGGTGGCGTGATCGGCGCCCGAATAGCGGTCCCACGCCTGCGGGACGATCCAGTCGGGCGCCGGTTCCACTATCCGCCCACGGTCTGCTCGATCACGCCGAAGATCGGGTGGTGACGGTCGTCGTCCATCCAGATGCGCACGGTGTCGCCCGGCTGGAGGAACGGGGTGGACGGTTTGCCGCGCAGGATGGTCTCGACCATGCGCTGTTCGGCGAGGCACGAATAGCCGAGGCCGCCTTCGGCCACCGGCTGGCCCGGGCCGCCATCGGCATCGCGGTTGGAGACGGTGCCCGAGCCGATGATGGTGCCCGCGCACAAGTCGCGCGTTTTGGCGGCGTGGGCGATCAACGTGCCGAAGTCGAAGGTCATGTCCACGCCGGCGTCGGCGCGGCCCAGTGGCTTGCCGTTGAGATCGACGTTCAGCGTGCCGTGGAGCTTGCCCTCGCGGAAGCGGCTGCCCAGCGCGTCGGGGGTGACGAACACCGGCGACAGGGCACTGGCGGGCTTGGACTGGAAGAAGCCGAAGCCCTTTTCGAGTTCGCCGGGGATCAGGTTGCGCAGCGAGACATCGTTGACGAGGCCGACGAGGAGAATTTTATCGCGCGCGGCTTCGGGTGAGGTGCCCTGCGGGACGTCATCGGTGACGACGACGACTTCGGCCTCGCAATCGCAGCCCCAATCGGGATCGGCCAGCGGGATGGGATCGCGCGGGGGCAGGAAGCCGTCGGAGCCGCCCTGGTAGATCAGCGGATCGTGCCAGAAGCTGGGCGGCAGCGCGACATTGCGGGCGCGGCGGACCAGTTCGACGTGATTGACGTAAGCCGAGCCGTCGGCCCACTGGAATGTGCGCGGCAGCGGGGCGGCGGCTTCGCGTTCGTGGAAGCGCAGGCGGGGGATGGCGGCGTGTTCGAGGTCTTGCGCCAGCGCGCGCAGGCTGGGTTCCAGCGCGTGCCAGTCGTCCAGCGCCTCCCGCAGGGTGGCGGCGATGGCGCCGGCATCGGCATACCAGGCAAGGTCGTCCGAGACGACGACGAGGCGGCCGTCGCGGCCCCCCTTGAGCGATGCGAGCTTCATGTGCCGTCTCCCTTATGCCGATTCGGGGGCATCATAACCCTGTGGTTTGCGATGAAGCCAGTCGGCATGGCGGGGGGCGCGGCGGGTTGTCCGCCATTCTTCGAGCATCAACGGGGCGACGCGGGCGAGTTCGGCGTATTGTTCGGGGGTGCCGCAGTCGCAGGTCAGTTCGATGCGGTGGCCGTTGGGGTCGAAGAAGTAGATCGATTCGAACACGCCGTGCCAGGTGGGGCCAAGCACGGCGATGCCCTGCGCCTCGACGTGCGCCTTGGCGGCCAGCAGCGCGGGCTTGTCGGCGAGCTTGAATGCCAGGTGCTGGACCCATTCGGGGGTGGCGGCGTCGCGGCCCATCGGCGGCTGGTTCGGCAGTTCGAAGAAGGCGAGGACGTTGCCGCCGCCGGCATCGAGGAACACGTGCATGTAGGGCTCGTGAGCGCCGGTGGAGGGGACGTGGTCTTCGGCGAAGGCGGTGGTGTAGGCCATGCCGAGGACATGGGTGTACCATGCGACGGTTTCAGCCGCATCGTGGCAGCGGTAGGCGACGTGGTGGATGCCGCCGAGCCGGGGGGCGGTCATGGCGCGGCTCCGATGACGCCGCGCGCGAGCTGGTCGCGTTCGATCGATTCGAACAGGGCTGTGAAGTTGCCCTCGCCGAAGCCTTCGTCGCGTTTGCGCTGGATGAATTCGAAGAACACCGGGCCGATCATGGTTTCGGAGAAGATTTGCAGCAGCAGGCGCGGGTCGTTGCCGCTCGTGGTGCCGTCGAGCAGGATGCCGCGTTGTTGCAGGGCTTCGACCGGCTCGCCGTGGCCGGGCAGGCGTTCGGCGAGCATCTGGTAGTAGGTGGCCGGCGGGGCGGGCATGAACGGGGTGCCGGTGGCCTTCAACCGATCCCAGGTCTTGACGAGATCGTCGCAGATGAAGGCAACGTGCTGGATGCCTTCGCCGTTGTAGCGGCGCAGGAATTCGTCGATCTGGCCGCCCTGCCCTTTGGCCCCGGCTGCGGCTTCCTCGTTCAGCGGGATGCGGATCTTGTCGTCGGGCGCGGTCATCGCGCGGCTGGCGAGGCCGGTGTATTCGCCCTTGATGTCGAAGTGGCGGATCTCGCGGAAGTTGAACACGCGCTCGTAGAAGCGCGCCCAGTGGTCCATGCGGCCGCCGTAGACGTTGTGCGTGAGGTGATCGATGCGCAGCAGGCCCGCGCCGGCGGGGTTTCGCGGGGCATCGGGGAGCCAGTCGAAGTCGATGTCGTAGATGCTGAGCGCGTGCGGGTTGTCCAGCGTGGCATAGCGGTCGATCAGGTAGATGATGGCGCCGCCGATGCCGCGAATGGCGGGCAGCCGCAGTTCCATCGGGCCGGGGACGGTCTCGACCGGCTCGGCGCCGCGCGCCAGCGCTTCGGCATAGGCGTGGTGGGCGTCCTTCACGCGGAAGGCCATGCCGCAGGCCGACGGGCCGTGTTCCGCGGCGAACCAGGCGGCGGGGGATTTGGGCTGGTAGTTGGCGATCAGGTTGATTTCGCCCTGGCGCCACAGGTCCACGTCCTTGGCGCGGTGGCGGGCGACTCGGGTGAAGCCCATTGCAGTGAACACCGGTTCGAGCAGGCCCTTTTCCGGCGCGGAAAATTCGATGAATTCGAAGCCGTCGAGACCGATCGGGTTGTCATGCGGCATCGAACGGCTCCCAAACTGGTATCAATTGATACCATATTGACGATTGCGGAGATGGTGTCAATTGTTACTGGGT
>JAGWVC010000054.1 GCA_018971065.1 Sphingomonadales bacterium
TCAGCGGAGCCATCCGCGCCCAAGCTGCGTCGCTCAGCACCAATCGATCCATAACACCCAAGGCCGCCTCCAAAAGACAGCCTTGAATCAGACTTTCCCGCAAATGGGAATCCTAAGAGTCCACACCACCTAGAGCGGGCTGCGTTCAATCTGAAACGTCAGCCCGCTCTACTTGTTTGTTGTCGCATCGTTTTAGGCGAAAAACCGGTTCCCGCTTTTTCGCGCGCCGCCTAGGCAACCAGTCGCAGCCGCCCCTGGCCTTTCTGGGCGCCGAGCTGGACGTTGCGGACGCCGGCGATGGTGGCGATGCGTTCGGCCACTTCGCCGTCGAGCGCGAAATCGCGGCCGAGGCGAAGGTGGGCGGTTTCGCCGTTGGTGGTGATGGTGGCGCGGACTTCGCCCTTGCCGGCCGGGCCGGGAGGCAGCAGCGCGGCGAGATCGGCGAAGGCTTCGGGCCGATCGACATCGAGGGTGAGGACCATGCGGCCGGTGCTCTTGACCTCGGCCAGCAGTTGCGCGCCGCGCACGGTGACGCGCGGGGGTTCATCGGGGCTGGGGCTGTCAAGCTCGACCTGAAGCAGCACGCAGGCGCCTTCCTTCTGCCAGGCGACGAAATTGTCTACCAGCGATTCCTCGAAGCAGGAGGCGGAGAACTGGCCGGTCTGGTCCGAGAAGTCGGCCATGACGAAATCCTTGCCGCGCTTGGTCTTGCGGCGGTTCACGCCTTCGACCATCGCCGCCATCACCGCGTTGGCGCGGCCGCCGGAGACGCCCTGCGCGGTGAGTGCGGCATGAGTGCGCGCGCCGTTGGCGACGGCGACGGCGCGCCATGCCTCGACCGGGTGCGCGGCGAAGTAGAAACCGAAATTCTCGCGCTCCCTGGCCATCTGTTCGGCGCGGGACCATGCCGGGGTCTCTTCGAGGCGGAGGACGTGGTGGGTGTGGTCATCCCCGCCGAACAGGCCGTGCTGGCCGCTGGTGCGGCTGCGTTCGGCCTCGTCGGTCACCGCCAGCAGCATGTCGGCGTTTGCCAGCACCTTGGCGCGGTTTTCTTCGAGCGAATCGAACGCGCCAGAGCCGGCGAGGCCTTCTAGCATCCGGCGGTTCAGCGAGCCGTAGGGGACGCGCTTGAACAGGTCTTCGAGGCTGGCGAAGCGGCCATTGGCCTCACGCTCGGCGACGACGGTTTCCATCGCCTTTTCGCCGACGTTGCGGATGCCGGCGAGCGCGTAGCGGACCTGATGGCCTTCGTCGGTCTGTTCGACGGTGAATTCGGCCTCGGAGGCGTTGAGATCCGGCCCGGCGATGGCGAGGCCGTTGCGGCGCATGTCGTCCACGAACACGGCGAGCTTTTCCGACTGGTGCATGTCGAAACACATGGCCGCCGCATAGAATTCGTGCGGGTAGTGAGTCTTCATCCAGGCGGTGTGGTAGGCGAGCAGCGCGTAGGCGGCGGCGTGCGACTTGTTGAAGCCGTAGCCGGCGAACTTGTCGATCAAATCGAACAGTTCGTTGGCCTTGGCCTTTTCGATGCCGGAATTGGTCTTGCAGCCATCGACGAAGCGCTGGCGCTGGGCGTCCATTTCGGCCTGGACCTTCTTGCCCATCGCGCGGCGCAGCAGGTCGGCATCGCCCAGCGAATAGCCGGCGAGGATCTGCGCGGCCTGCATGACCTGTTCCTGGTAGACGAAGATGCCGTAGGTTTCGCCGAGGATGCCCGAAAGCTTTTCGTGCGGGTATTCGATGCTTTCCAGCCCGTTCTTGCGGCGGCCGAACAGCGGGATGTTGTCCATCGGGCCGGGACGATAAAGCGAGACGAGCGCGATGATGTCGCCGAAATTGGTGGGCTTCACCGCCGCGAGGGTGCGGCGCATCCCTTCGGATTCGAGCTGGAACACGCCGACGGTGTCGCCGCGCTGGAGCAGCGAATAGACATCGGCATCGTCCCACGGCAGCGTGCCGAGATCGATGGAGACGCCGCGCCGGTTGAGCAGGTCGATCGCCTTGCGCAGCACCGAGAGCGTCTTGAGGCCGAGGAAGTCGAACTTGATGAGGCCGGTGTCCTCGACATATTTCATGTCGAACTGGGTGACCGGCATGTCCGAGCGCGGATCGCGGTAGAGCGGGACGAGTTGGGCGAGCGGGCGATCGCCGATGACGACGCCGGCGGCGTGGGTGGACGAGTTGCGCGGCAGGCCTTCGAGCTGCATCGCGAGATCGATCAGCCGCTTGACCTCGTTGTCGTTGTCATACTCGCGCTTGAGATCGGAGACGCCGTTGAGCGCGCGGGGCAGCGTCCACGGGTCGGTGGGGTGATTGGGCACCAGCTTGCACAGGCGATCGACCTGGCCGTAGCTCATCTGCAGGATGCGGCCGGTGTCGCGCAGCACGGCGCGCGCCTTCAGTTTGCCGAAGGTGATGATCTGGGCGACGTGATCGGCGCCGTATTTCTGCTGGACGTAGCGGATGACTTCACCGCGCCGGGTTTCGCAGAAGTCGATGTCGAAGTCGGGCATCGAGACGCGTTCGGGGTTGAGGAAGCGTTCGAACAGCAGGCCGAGGCGGATGGGGTCGAGATCGGTGATGGTGAGCGCCCAGGCGACGAGGCTGCCGGCGCCCGAGCCGCGACCGGGGCCGACCGGGATGTCGTTGTGCTTGGCCCACGAGATGAAGTCGGCGACGATCAGGAAGTAGCCGCAGAAGCCCATGCGGGTGATGATGCCGGTCTCGAAATCGAGGCGGTCGGCATAGGCGATGATTTCCTCACCCACGCCTTGCCCGGCCATTTGCGCGAAGGCGGCGATGCGGTCTTCGCCCTGGAGCGCGAGCGCGTCGGCAAGGGCAGATTCTTCCGCATTTGGATAATATGGAGCGAGACGTTTAGCCAATCCGGTTCGCGCCAGATCAGCCATCATCCGCGCTTCGCCTTCGACGTCACCGGCGAGGCTGGGGAGCAGCGGCTTGCGCTTGGGGGGCACGTAGGCGCAGCGCTGGGCGACGACGAGGGTGTTGGCGGTGGCTTCGGGCAGGTCCGAGAAGAGTTCCTGCATCATCGCGGCCGACTTGACCCACAGCGCGCGATCGGAGCGGGGGCGATCGGGGGCATCGACGTGGGTGGAGTTGGCGATGCACAGCATGGCATCGTGCGCGCCGTGGAAGCCGGGTTCGGCGAAGCTGGCCGGGTTGGTGGCGACCAGCGGCAGATCGCGCGCGTAGGCGAGATCGATCAGCGCGTCCTCGGCGGCTTCCTCGATGGCATCGTCGCGACGGGCGAGTTCGACGTAGAGGCGGCCGGGGAACAGGGCGACGAGGCGGTCGGCAAGGCGTTCGGCGGCGTCGAGCTGGCCGGCGGCGAGGAGGCGGGCGAGGCCGCCCTCGCCCGCGCCGGTGAGCGCGATCAGGCCATCGGTGCGGCCTTCGAGGTCATCGAGGCGAACGTGCGGATCGAACTCAACCGGGCGATCGAGGTGCGCGCGGCTGACGAGGTGGCAAAGGTTGAGCCAGCCGGTCTCGTCCTGCGCGTAGAGCGGGAGCCAGTCGATGGTGGGGGCGCCGTTGCCGCGCCCCTGCGCGCCGTCCCGCTCCTCGCGCGCCACGGCGAGCAGGGTGCCGACGATCGGTTGGATGCCCTTGTCCTTGGCGGCGGAGGCGAAGGCGGGCGCGCAGTACATGCCGTTGCGATCGCACACGGCGATGGCGGGGAAGCCGCGATGCTTGGCGAGTTCCGCGATCGCCTTGGGATCGATCGCGCCTTCCAGCATGGTGTAGCTGGAGAGGATGCGCAGGGGGACGAAATCGGTGCGGGCGGCCATCGTGCGGTTATCGGGATGACGGCCGCTTCGTTCAACCCGGTGTGCGCCGGGGTTGGGGAAAAGCGTGGGGATTGATCAGAGCAGCGCCTCGATGTCGGCCGCGATCTGTTCGGGCTTGGCGGTGGGGGCGTAGCGTTTGACCACCTTGCCATCACGACCGATCAGGAACTTGGTGAAGTTCCACTTGATCTTCTTCGTGCCGAGAATGCCGGGGGCGGCCTGTTTCAGCCAGTGGTAGAGTGGGGTTTCGTGCGCGCCGTTGACGTCGATCTTGGCCATCAGCGGGAACGAGACGCCGAAGTTGACCTTGCAGAACTGGTCGATCTCGTCGGCGTTGCCCGGCTCCTGGCCGCCGAACTGGTTGCACGGGAAGGCCAGCACTTCGAACCCCTGCGGGCCGTACTTGCGCCAAAGCGCTTCGAGGCCGTCGTACTGCGGGGTGAAGCCGCATTTGCTGGCGGTGTTGACCACCAGCAGGACGTTGCCGGCCTTCTGCGCGAGGTCGAGATCCTCGCCATTGGGCAGGCGGGCGGTAAAATCGGCGATGGTTTGCGTCATTCCCCCGTATTACGCGGGAAATCAGCCCGTTGATAGAGGGCGACGATTTCATAGGGTTCATAGCTGCGATCACCGGCGCGATCGATCATGTAGTGGCTGCGCTCGGCTTCGGGGAGATTGGCGACGAAGCGGATCAGTTCGGCGAAGGTCGAACGGCGCAGCGCCGTGAAGCCGTGGAGGACGCCCGCGCCGGTGTTGCGATGATGCAGGGTGGCCGCATCGTCCCAGTCGAGGCGGTTGTCGCCCGGTTCGCCGGCGAAAGTGGTGGGATTGTGGGCCATGGGGACTCCGAGGATGGTTCCCATGGCAAACGGTTGGCGGGCGGGGTAGGTTCCCTAGGAAAGCACGCCATCGTGGAGGCGAACGACACGGTCCATGCGGGCGGCGAGGCGTTCGTTGTGGGTGGCGATCAGCGCGGCCGAGCCGTGGCCGCGGACGAGATCGAGAAATTCGCCGAGAACGCGGTCCGAGGTGGTCTCGTCAAGGTTGCCGGTGGGCTCGTCCGCGAGGACGAGGCGCGGGCGGTTGGCAAGCGCGCGGGCGACGGCTACGCGCTGCTGTTCGCCGCCGGAAAGCTGGCTGGGGCGATGGTCGAGGCGGGCGCCGAGGCCGAGCGCGGTGAGCAGTTCGCGCGCGCGGGCTTCGGCTTCCGGGCGGGCGGTGCCGACGATCAGCTGCGGCATGACCACGTTTTCCTGCGCCGTGAAATCGGGCAGCAGGTGGTGGAACTGATAGACGAAGCCGAGCGTGTCGCGGCGCAGTTCGGTGCGGGCGTCAGCCGAGAGGCTGGACGCGTCCTGCCCGGCGATGCGGATGTGGCCGCCGAAGCCGCCTTCGAGCAGGCCGACCGCCTGCAGCAGCGTGGATTTGCCCGAGCCGGAAGGACCGAGCAGCGCGACGATCTCGCCGGGCTGGATGGCGAGGCTGGCGCCCTTGAGCACTTCGATGGTGACGCCGCCCTGCTGGAAGCTGCGGGTGACGTTGGTGAGGATGACGACAGCGTCACTCATAGCGCAGCACCTGCACCGGATCGGTCGAGGCGGCCTTGAACGCCGGATAGAGCGTGGCGAGGAAGCTGAACAGCAGCGCCATCACGCAGATCAGCGTGATCTCGACCGGATCGCTGCGCGCGGGGAGTTCGGTGAGGAAGCGGATCTTGGGGTCCCACAGGTTCTGGCCGGTGATGATTTCAACGAGATGGACGACGTTCTGGCGGAAGAACAGGAACACGAAGCCGAGCAGCAGCCCGACGCCGGTGCCGAGCGCGCCGATCAGGAAGCCGGTGGTGACGAAGATCTTGAGCATCGAGCGGCGGCTGGCGCCCATCGTGCGCAGGATGGCGATGTCGCGGGTCTTGGCGCGGACCAGCATGATCAGCGACGACAGGATGTTGAACACCGCGACCAGCACGATGATCGACAGCACCACGAACATGGCGACGCGCTCCACCGCCAGCGCTTCGAACAGGCTGGCGTTGATGGTCTTCCAGTCGGACACGACCGCCTGGCCCTGGAGTTTGGCGACGAGCGGGGCGAGGGTCTGGCCGACGGTGTCGGGATCGGTGGTCTTCACCTCGATCATGCCGATCGAATCGCCCGAGAGCATCAGCACTTGCGCGTCCTGCAGCGGCATGACCACGAACGTGTTGTCGTAATCATAAACGCCGATCTCGAAAATGGCGGCGACGCGGTAGGAAATCTGGCGCGGGACGGTGCCGAACGGAGTACTTTGCCCGGCGGGGTTGATGATGGTGATGCTGTCGCCGACGCGGGCGCCGATGTTGGCGGCAAGGTGGCTGCCGATGGCAACCGCGTCGGCACCGGGTTGCAGCGCGGCCAGCGAACCGGCGACGAGCTTGGGCCGGATGGCGGCGATGTCCTCGGCCGTGTTGCCGCGCGCGACGATCGCCTCAACCCGGCCGTTGAAGGTGGTGAGCAGCGGCTGTTCGACCAGCGGGCTGGCGTGGACGACGCCGGGGGTGGCGCGCACGTCCTTCAGCACCTGCTGCCAGTTGTCGAGCCGGCCGCCATAGGCCTGGATGACGGCGTGGCCGTTGAGGCCGACGATCTTGTCGAGCAGTTCGGCGCGGAAGCCGTTCATCACCGACATGACGATGACCAGCGCGGCGACGCCAAGCGAGACCGCGACGAGGCTGATGCCGGCGACGAGCGCGATGAAGCCCTCCCCCTTGCCGGGCATCATGTAGCGCCGGGCGATGGTCCATTCGAAAGGCGTGAGGAGCAAGTTCGATCCCGTATGTCGCGGAAGGCGATCGCGAAACGGTTTAGGGTGCAAAGCGATGGCCTGCAACCACCCCGCTATCCCCAGTCACCCCTTGCCTTTCCGCCGTTCCCGCGCCACATGCGCCCCGCGAGACGCGCGCCAGGTCGGCGCCCCCAATGGAGACGCGCGCACCATGACCATCGGTCAACCCCAACTCGATCGCACCCCGTGGGACACCGAGGACGACAAGCTGCGTGAGGAGTGCGGCGTGTTCGGCGTGATCGGCACGCGCGAGGCGGCCGGGATGACCGCGCTGGGCCTGCACGCGCTGCAGCATCGCGGGCAGGAGGCGGTGGGCATCACCAGCTTCGACGGCACCGAGTTCTACGCGAAGCGCGGCGTGGGCCACGTGGCGCAGGTGTTCTCGAACAACAGCGATTTTGCCGAACTGCCGGGCACGATGGCTTCGGGCCATGTCCGCTATTCGACCACCGGCGGATCGGGGCTGCGCAATATCCAGCCGCTGTTCGCCGACCTTGCCTCCGGCGGGTTCTCGATCGCGCACAACGGCAACATCTCGAACGCGATGAACCTGAAGCGCGACCTGGTGCAGAAGGGTTCGATCTTCCAGTCCACGTCGGACACCGAAGTCATCATCCATCTGGTGGCGACCTCGCGCTATCCCACCCTGCTGGACCGGTTTGTCGATGCGCTGCGGCTGGTGGAAGGCGCCTATTCGCTGATCTGCATGACCCCGGAAGGCATGATTGCCTGCCGCGATCCGCTGGGCATCCGCCCGCTGGTGATGGGCCGCATCGGTGACGCCATCGTCTTCGCCAGCGAGAGCGTCGCGCTGGATGTGGTCGGCGCCGAATTCGTGCGCCAGATCGAGCCGGGCGAACTGGTACAGGTGGACCACAAGGGCGTGCTGTCCAGCCACCGCCCGTTCGGATCGCCCAAGCCCCGCCCCTGCATCTTCGAGCATGTCTATTTCAGCCGGCCCGATTCGGTGTTGGATGGCCATTCGGTCTATTCGGTGCGCAAGGCGATCGGCGTGGAACTGGCCAAGGAAGCGCCGGCCGAAGCCGACCTGGTAATTCCCGTGCCCGACAGCGGCGTGCCGGCGGCGATCGGCTATGCCCAGCAATCGGGCATTCCGTTCGAGCTGGGCATCATCCGCTCGCACTATGTCGGCCGCACCTTCATCCAGCCGTCGGATGGCGCGCGCCATGCCGACGTCAAGCGCAAGCACAACGCCAACCGCGCGCTGGTGGAAGGCAAGCGCATCATCCTGATCGACGATTCGATCGTGCGCGGCACCACCTCGATGAAGATCGTCGAGATGATGCGCGATGCCGGCGCGGCGGAAATCCACATGCGGATCGCCAGCCCGCCGACTGACAATTCATGCTTCTATGGCGTCGATACGCCCGAGCGTTCGAAGCTGCTGGCGGCGCGGATGGACGTGGAGGCGATGGCCGCGTTCATCAAGGCCGACAGCCTGGCGTTCGTGTCGATCGACGGCCTGTACCGCGCGGTGGGCGAACCGGGGCGCGACGCCAAGTGCCCGCGTTATTGCGATGCCTGCTTTACCGGCGACTATCCGACCCGGCTGACCGACTATGCCGAGCGTGACGAGGCCGGCCAGCTTGACCTTCAGGCCCCCCAAACGGCGGTGAGCGCGTGAGCGGTTCGCTGGACGGCAAGCTGGCGCTCGTCACCGGCGCCAGCACGGGCATCGGTGCGGCAACCGCGCAGGCGCTGGCGGCGGCGGGCGCGCACGTGATCCTGACCGCGCGCGACGTGAAGGGGCTGGAAGCGGTCGAGGAGGCAATCCACGCGGCCGGTGGCGCCGCGACGATCGCGCCGATGGACCTGGGCGAAAGCGACGCGATCGCCCGGCTGGCGGCGGCGATCGCCGGGCGCTGGCCGGCGCTGGACATCCTGGTCCATGCGGCGGCGATCCTGCCGCAACTGACCAGCGTGACCGACATCGACCAGAACGCGTTCTCGAAGGCGCTGACCACCAACGTGCTGGCGACGCAGGCGCTGCTGGCGCGGTTCGACCCGCTGCTGCGCAAGAGCAAGGACGCGGTGGTGATCGGGCTAACCAGCAGCGTGGCAACCAGCCCGCGCGCGTTCTGGGGCGCCTATGCCGCCAGCAAGGCCGCGCAGGAAGTGTTGCTGGACTGCTATGCGCAGGAAGTGCGCAACCTCGCGAAGATTCGAGTCGCGATCGTCAACCCCGGCGCGACTCGCACGAAAATGCGCGCCAATGCCTATCCGGGCGAAGATCCGGCTTCGGTAAAGCCGCCGGAAACGGTTGCACAGCGGCTTGTCGCGCTTGTTGGTGAACAATTCGCCAGTCCGCACCGCGAATCGGTTAACCCATCTCGCTAAACTTGGGGAAACCCCCGGCAGTCATTCTTTCGCAGGGTTCCGGAAAGGAATTCGCAAGGAATTGACGGCTCGGAGGAGCACCCCCCCAATGGTTATCGAAGGCCCCGGCTTCAGTCTTTACGAACAGGCGACGATGGAGGACCGCTGCGCGCCGCGAAGTCGGCTGGCGGTTCCCGCGACGCTGCGCCAGTCGGGCGGCAAGGCGTTCCAGACCGTGGTGCGCGACCTGTCGGTGGCGGGGTTCTGCGCCGGGTCGCTGAGCCGGATGCACGTGGGCACGGTATGCTGGCTGACGCTGCCGGGGCTGGAGGCGCTGCAATCCGAGGTGGTGTGGTGGAACAACAGCCTGGTGGGCTGCGCGTTCTCGAACCTGATCAACCAGTTCGTGCTGGACCGCATGATCGCGCGCTGGCCGATGCAGTCGGAATTCCGCATCATCTCCTGAAGCGGACCGGCTCGTGGACGCCTGCTACACCAGCGCCGCGTCGAAGGCGGCGCGGATCGCCTCCGAGACGTGGGTGGCGCCCATCTTGGTCATCATGTTCGAGCGGTGGATTTCCACGGTGCGCGGGCTGATCGACAGGCGTTCGCCGATCATGCGGTTCGACAGCCCTTCGGCCACCGCCGCCAGCACTTCACGCTCGCGCCGGGAAAGCAGGCTGATGCGGGTGCGGGCGCTGGTTTCACGATAGCGCGCCGGGGTCTGGCGGACCGAGGCGTTCTCGGCTTCGGCAAAGGCGGCCAGCATGGCGGCCTCGTCGGCAGGCCAGGTGAGGTAATCGATCGCGCCGGCCTGCACGGCGCGGACCACGGCGCGGGTTTCAGGGGCGACGGCGAAGCCCACCACCGGCAGCCAGGTGCCCGCCTCACCCATGTGGCGCACGATCTCGGCGATTACGCCGTCGCTGTCATGGGCCAGGATGACGCCGCTTTCCGGCCAGTGGGCCAGGAATTCGCGCACATCCTCGTAAGGTTCGACATGGACGCCGCAGGCCAGCAGGCGACGGGAAATTTCAGCGCGGCGCTGCACGGCGCCGTCCACCAGAAAGATATTGCCCTTGAATTGCATTCACAGCCTCCGACCGAACCCGGCCTTAAGCGGGAATGCCCCTGTGAACACAATTCTACACTTGGTGCGGCAGAGTTATACGATGGTTTAGGGTTACGCCTGCGGCACGCGCACCAGGCTGACGATCAGTTCCTCGACCTGCACCAGCCGCACCGGCTTGGTCAGGAAGGCGATCGCCCCGGCGCCGAAGGCCGCGCGGCAAATCCGGTCATCGTCCGAAGCGGTGAGAAACACGACCGGCAGTTCCGGGCTGGAGCGGGCAAGCCGGGCCTGGACATGCAGGCCGGTGATGCCGGGCAGGTTGTAATCGAGCAGCAGGCACAGCGGGCTGGCATCGTCGAGATAGGCGTAGAGGTCCGCCGGGGCGGCGAAATGCGCGGTGGCATAGCCCAGCGAGGCGACGCCATCGGCCAGCGCTTCGCGAAACGCGTCGTCATCATCGAGAATGGCGACCGGACGATGAGGGTGCGTCCCGGTCACCTGCGACACTGCCATCCTGGATTATCTCGCGAAACGGGGGAACCGGACCCGACGGCTGATGCAAATGGGGCGACGTATGCAACAGTTATGCACGCGGCAAGGCGGCAGGCATACTATACGATGGTAGCGATCATCCCACCGTTGCGGACAGGCCGAGCTGATCGGCCATGCGGACAAGCTCGGCGAGCGAGCGGGCGCCCATCTTGCGCATCGCCTGCCCGCGATGGACCTTCACGGTGATCTCGCTGACATCGAGGATGCCGGCGATCTGCTTGTTCAGCAGGCCCTGCGCGACCATCGTCATGACCTGACGCGCGCGCGGGGTCAGCGATTCATGGCGGGCGCGCAGTTCGGACAGCGCATCGCCGTCGGCGCGGCGGCGGCGGTCAATCTCAAGACCGTTGTGAATGGCGTCGATCAGGTCCTGATCACGGAACGGCTTGACCAGAAACTCGATGGCGCCGGCCTTCATCGCCTTCACCGACATCGGCACATCGGCATGGCCCGACAGGAACACGATCGGCGGCGCCACTTCGCGGCGGGCGATCTCGGCCTGAAGGTCAAGCCCGCTGCGCCCCGGCAGGCGGACATCGAGCACGAGGCAATGCGGGCATTGCAGCAGCGGCGCATCGAGATATTCCTGGACCGAGCCATAGGCCTGCGCGGCGGCACCGATGCTGTCCATCAGCGCCAGCAGGGCTTCGCGCATCGACGAGTCGTCCTCGACGAAGACGACGCATTCGCCGGACTCGGTCATGCCCCTGCCCCGCCTTCTGCGGCAGGCAGGGTGATGCGGAACCGGATGCCCCAGCCATCGCCATCCTCGCAGCGGAGGCTGCCGCCGTGCGCCTCGATGATCGAACGCGAAATCGCCAATCCCATCCCCATGCCGGTCTGCTTGGTCGTGAAGAAATGCTCGAATACCCGACCGCGCGTTTCTTCGGTCATTCCCGGCCCGTTGTCGAGTACGCTGACGCTTACGGAACCGTCGGTTTCGCGACAACTGCGCACGTCGATCCGCCGTTCGCGACCGGTGATCTCGTGCAGGGCCTCGCGCGCGTTCATCACCAGATTGAGGATGACCTGTTCGAGCTGGATCGCGCTGCCCATGACGGTGAGCGGCTGCGCGGCAAGATCGGCGTGAACGGTTATCCCGGCGGCATCGAGGTCATCGAGCTTGCAGGTCAGCACGTCATTGATGATCCGGTTCAGATCGCAGGCGGCGAAGTCGCCGTCCTCGCGCGCGATCTGGCGGCGGGTTTCACGGATGACCGCCCCGGCCCGTTCGGCATCGCGCAGGGCGCGTTGCAGCGCCGCGCGCGCGGCATCGACCTTGTCCCGCCCCGGCGCCAGATAGCGCAGCGCGGTTTCGACATTGGTGATGGTGGCAGCCAGCGGCTGGGTGATCTCGTGGCTGATCGAGGCGGCGAATTCGCCCACCGTCAGCGCCCGCGCGATCCGCGCCACTTCCGCCTGGCGACGGCGCGAGTCGGCCTCGGCGGCGGCCTGTGCCTGGCGGGCTTCCTCAAGCCGCTGCTGGTCGGCAAGGATGCCCCGGGCGAACAGCAGTTCCTCGCCCAGTTCCTGGAATATCTTCACCTCACGCGGCGAAAAGGCGTGCGGAACCGACGCATAGACGACGACGGCGCCCACTGCCCTGTCGCCATCGCGCCCGAACGGTACGGTGATGCTGGAGCGCAGGCCGTAGGGTTGCGCGCGTTCCAGCCAGGTCGAGAACACCGGATCGGTCAGCGCATCGTCGACGATCCACGGCTCCCCCGAACGCAGGCCGCGTCCGGTAGGGCCCATTCCCGCCGCCGAATCCGCGCTCCACGTGAGCAGCAGGCCGTCAAGGTATTCGCGCGCCGGCCCCGATGTCGCGATGAAACGCACGGCCTTTTCGGGCGATGGCCCGGTCATCGCGATGGCGGCGATCACGTATTCGTCGTGCGCGGAGATTGCCTCGCACACGCGCCGCGCCATCTGTTCGAACGAGCGCGCGCGCATCAGCGCCCGGGCCGAGCGGGCATAGGCCTGGAGCGCCCAGTTCAGCCGCCGCAGTTCGTGGTCGGCCGGCTGGGCGGAAAGAGCAGGATCGACAGGCATCAACGCATCAGTCCCCGTAGCGCGATGGAATTGTCACAAGTCCCGGTATGTAGCATCCACGAAATTTTCCAAACCCCATTTGATCGATTGCCGCCTGTTTCTGTCCCGATCGGCGCTACATGCGACCCTTGATTTCGGAATGCGCCGCCAGCGCCCGCGCGCGGCCTTCGGCATGGCCGACGATCGGCACCGGATAGCCGTTGGGTCGGCGCACGGGATCGTGGATCGACACATCGTCCAGCCCGGCCAGTTCGGGCACCCAGCGGCGGATATAGGCGCCGGCGTCGAACTTGGCCGACTGGGTCAGCGGCGCCATGATCCGCACGAACATGTTGGCATCGACCCCGGTTCCCGCCGACCACTGCCAATTGACCGCGTTCTGCGCGTAATCGGCATCGACCAGGGTGTCCCAGAACCATTGCTCGCCCGCGCGCCAGTCGATCAGCAGGTGCTTGACGAGGAAGCTGGCAACGATCATCCGCACCCGATTGTGCATCCAGCCGGTGGCCCAGAGCTGGCGCATCCCGGCATCGACGATCGGATAGCCGGTGCGCCCCTGCTGCCAGGCGGCAAGCTCGTTCGCGGCCTGCGCGCCGCTGCGCCAGGGCAACGCGTCATACGGGGCGCGGCCGTTGGTGCGGCCGTAATCGGGCAATTGCAGGATGACGTTCTGGGCATAGTCGCGCCAGCCGAGTTCGCCGAGGAACGTGCTGGTGCCGCTGGTCACGGCCCGCGCGGTGCCGGCGATGCGGTGCCAGACGGTGGCGGGCGAAATCTCGCCGAAGTGGAGATGCGGCGACAGGCGCGAGGTGCCTTCGACCGAGGGCAGGTTGCGACGAGAATCGTAAGCGGCGACGGGGCCGGAAACGTCGGCGGCAAACTCGTCGAGCCGGTCGCGCGCGGCGTCCTCGCCCGCCGTCCATTCGGCTTCGAAGCCGGCGGCCCAGTTCGGGCGGGTGGGCAGCAGCGCCCAGTCCGCCAGCGTGTCGCTTTCCGGCCAGCCCTCGGGCGCGGGAATGCTTGCCGGCGCCGGCAGCGGTTCGGCAGGCGGCATCCGCTCGGTCAGCGCGCGCCAGAACGGGGTGTAGATCTTGTAGGGCGTGCCCGCGCCGGTCAGCACGGTTCCCGGCGGGGCCAGGTAGTTGCCGTCGTGCAGGTGCAGGCGCAGGCGTTTGGCGGTGGCGCTTTCGGCGTTGCGCCACCAGGGTTCATGATGCGCCAGCGCGTGGACCGCACCGGCGCCGGTTTCCGCCGCCAGTTGCGCCAGCACCGCGTCGCTGCGGCCGCGCCGCAGGATCAGCCGCGAGCCTTTCCCGCGCAGGTCGGCAGCCAGCGCGTGCAGCGAATGGTGCAGCCACCAGCGGCTGGCGGCGCCCATGCGGCGGTGCTTCGGAGTCTCGTCATCAAGCACGTAGACCGGGATCACCGGACCGCCGGCGGCGATGGCGGCGCGGAGCGCGGGCTGATCGGCAAGGCGGAGGTCGCGGCGGAGCCAGAGCAGGGTGGGGGCAGGCATCGCGACAGGGTATAAGCGAACCGTTCGCAACGCGAGGGGGGAGAATCCGACACTCGTGGAAAGCGGCAAGAATCGGGCTGGCGCTGGCGAGAGTGCTTGATTACATGGGCCGCCCAAGAACCGCTCCAATTATCGCACCCCGGCGAACCCCTCCAGCAGGAACTGTGGCAATCATGGAAATTTCCCTCGGCCTGACTTTCGACGACGTGCTGCTGCGTCCGGCCGAATCCGACATCGTGCCCAGCATGGCCGATACCCGCACGCGGCTGACGCGCGGGATTGCCCTGAACATCCCGGTGATCTCGTCGGCGATGGACACCGTGACCGAGGCGGACATGGCGATCGTGATGGCGCAACTGGGCGGCATCGGCGTGCTGCACCGCAACCTGACGGTGGAAGAACAGTGCGCGGCGGTGCGCGCGGTGAAGCGGTTCGAGAGCGGCATGGTGGTCAACCCGATCACCATCACCCCCGACGCGACGCTGGGCGAAGCGCAGGCGATCATGCAGTCGAACCGCATTTCGGGCATCCCGGTGGTCGAGGCGAGCGGGCGGCTGGTGGGCATCCTGACCAACCGCGACGTGCGTTTCGCCGCCAACCCGCTGCAACCGGTGCGCGAGCTGATGACTCACGAGAACCTGGCGACAGTAAAGACCGGGGTTTCGCAGGTGGAAGCCAAGAAGCACCTGCACCAGCGCCGGATCGAGAAGCTGCTGGTGGTGGACGACGACTACCACTGCGTCGGCCTGATCACGGTGAAGGACATCGAGAAGGCGGTGAATTACCCCAACGCCACCAAGGACGCCGCCGGGCGCCTGCGCGTGGCCGCGGCGACGACCGTGGGCGACAAGGGGTTCGAGCGGACCGAGGCGCTGCTGGCGGCCGAATGCGACGTCATCATCATCGATACCGCGCATGGCCATAACCGCGACGTTGCCCGCGCGGTGGAGCGGGTCAAGACGCTGTCGAACGCCGCGCAGGTGATTGCCGGCAACGTCGCCACCGCCGAGGCCACCCGCGCGCTGATCGACGCCGGCGCCGATGCGGTGAAAGTGGGGATCGGGCCGGGCTCGATCTGCACGACGCGGATCGTGGCGGGCGTGGGCGTGCCGCAGTTGACCGCGATCATGGACGCTGCCAGCGCCGCCGGCGACGTGCCGGTGATCGCCGATGGTGGCCTGCGGACTTCGGGTGATGCGGCCAAGGCACTGGCGGCGGGCGCCAGCACGATCATGGTGGGCAGCCTGCTGGCCGGCACGGCGGAAGCGCCGGGCGAGACCTTCCTGTACCAGGGCCGCGCCTACAAGTCGTATCGCGGCATGGGTTCGGTCGGCGCGATGGCGCGCGGATCGGCCGATCGCTATTTCCAGCAGGACATCAAGGACCAGATGAAGCTGGTGCCCGAAGGCATCGAGGGCCAGGTGCCGTTCAAGGGTCCGGCCAGCGACGTGATCCACCAGCTTGTCGGCGGCATCAAGGCGGCGATGGGCTATACCGGCAGCGCCACCATCGACGATCTCCGCACCAAGGCACAGTTCGTGCGGATCACCAATGCCGGCTTGCGCGAGAGCCACGTGCATGACGTGACGATCACGCGCGAGGCGCCGAATTACCCGACCCGCTGACAGGGTCGGAGCGCCGGTTCAGAAGACGTCGGGGACCAGTTCGGTAACGACGAGGTGCAGCGCGGTTTCGGCATGGGCGGCGGCCAGGCACAGGTTGTCGTTGCCGGCACCATGCGCATCGAGCGCGGCGATCGCGTCACCAAGCCGGGCGATGACGGCGTTCAGCTCGGCCGTGGCCAGCGGTGCGGCCAGGCGTTCCCCGGTTTTCATGCTGTTTTGCATCGCGACCTCCGACCCGAATTGACCCGACCTGTTCTGCCGTTTTCGCTTCCATGACCGGGTGATCGGCGGCTCCCCCCGAGCCGTCGATCACCCGATGTGTTGGGGCGACCCACCGAACCAGGTTCGGCTCCGAAGCAAAGTGGTATGCAATTGGTCGGGTGCCAGCAACTCGACTTTTCGCAATCGCGCTAGACCTTCCGACGGACAGTCTAAACGAAACGATTAGTCGGCATCGACGCTTCCGGTTGTCGCCCGAACCGGTCGGGATCGGCAATCGGGCCTCACGCATCGATCGGCAAGCGCAGGGTGGCCATCGTCCCGCCGCCGGGAACGGATTCGAGCACCAGCGAGCCGGCGTGGCGTTCGGCGATCTCGCGACAGATCGCCAGCCCCAGCCCGGTGCCGCCCGCCTTGGTGGTGTGGAAGGCCTGGAAAATCGTGCCGAACTGTTCGGGCGCGATACCGCTGCCGTTGTCGATCACACGGATTTCCACCCAGTTCGGCTCCTGCGCGGCCAGCTCGATCTGGACGGCGGCGGCCGCGACCGGGGTTTCGAATGCCTCCAGCGCGTTGCTCAGCAGGTTCATCACCACCTGCCCGACATCGGGCGCGCAGGTGCGAACCGCGCGCAGGGCATCGGGCCGGTCACAGCGCAACGCCAGGTAGATGCCGCGACGGGCGAACTCGCTGCGCACCAGCCGCACCTGCGACTGGACCAGCGCGGGAAGGTCGGTGGGCTGGTACTGCCGGGTCTGGCGGCTGCTGAGCTGGCGGATGGTCAGCACGCGCTGGCCGACGCTGTCGATTTCGGTGATCGCGCCGCCCAGCGCGCGCAACGCCTCCTCGACATCGGCGGCCGGGCGCGACAGCCAGCGCTGCGCGGCATTCGCATAGGTCAGCGCCGCGCTGATCGGCTGGTTGATCTCGTGCGCGATCGACGAGGACATCGCCTCCAGCACGGTGATGCGGTTGAGCCGGGCGCGTTCCTCGCTGGCGGCAAGGCGTTCCTCGGCAATCTGGCGTTCGCCCTGCATCTCGGCCATGCGGACGCGCGCGTCGGCCAGCCGTTCCAGCCCCAGCACGCGGATCGCCAGAACCAGATGCTGGGTCAGCAGGCCGCCGGCGCTGAGCGCGATGGCGCCGACCAGCAGTTCGGGATCGGCATCGGCGCGCACCGTGACCGACCGGCCGAGCATCTGGTTGGCCACGGTGGACAGGCAGACCAGGAACACCAGCAGATTCAGCCTGAACGCGGTCACCTGGTTGAACATGATCGAATTGACGATGAAATAGATCAGCGAATAGTAGACGGTGCGCACATCGAACGGCGCCCCCGGCACGAAAACGTCAACCGTGTTGAAGGTGCAATACAGCCCGTTTATCGCCAGAACCGTCATCGGCAGCAGGTAGACGACCGCCGGATGGCCGACGGTGATGAACCACAGCAGCGTCGCCAGCAGCGCGATGTCGAGAAGGTCGGGGATCGATTCGGTCCACTGGATATACGGCGACAGCGGCGCCGGCAGCGTGGCCCATGAAATGAACATGCCGAACACCAGGCAGGCCTGCGCCAGCCGGCGAACGTGAGCGCGGCGGAAGATTTCGCGCCATTCGCCGGCCGGCACCAGCAGCAGCGGATCGATGGCGCGGGTAACGAAGCCGACCAGCTTCACGGCAGGCGCGGCCGGCGATCGGTGTAGCGCGCATAATGCGCGACCAGCAGGGTGATGCTCTTGGTGCCGAACTTGCGCAGGATGGCGCGGCGATGGATGCGCACCGTCACCTCGCTGATGGCCAGTCGATGCGCGATTTCCTTCGCTTCCAGACCTTTCGCGATCAGGTCGAGGGCATCGTGTTCACGCGGGGAGAGCGTGGCCAGGTTCGCCTCGAACCGGTGCATGAAATCACGCTCGTCCGAATCGCGGCGCAGGCGATCGACTGCGGTGTCGAGCGCTTCGAGCAGGACCTGTTCGCGATAGGGTTTGGCAAGGAATTCCACCGCGCCGGCCTTCATCGCGCTGACCGCCATTTCGATGTCGCCATGCCCGGTGATGAACACGACCGGCAGGGCCACACCCATTTCGTTGAGGCGGCGCTGGATTTCGAGACCGCTGGCGCCGGGCAGGCGCACGTCGATGATGGCGCAGCCGCTGATGCCTTCGGCGGCGCGCGCCAGGAACGCCGGGCCGCTGGCAAACGTCTCCACCTGGTAGCCCACCGAGCGCAGCATCGAATCGAGCGAATTGCGGACCGATTCCTCGTCATCGACGACGAAGATCGTCGGTGCCGGCGGCGGCGGGGCAGCGGTGGATTCGGTGTGCGACAAGCCAGCCTCCTGCCTTTCAATAGGACCAATGACTTAGCCACGGCAAGAACGATTGCACCGGAATTGCGCGAACGGTTCGCGAAAAACGGATGATCCGGCCCGCATCCGGGCAGGCGGCGGCATATTGTTTTTTATGATACCAATTACTTAGTACCGCTTCAGCGCGGCGCGATGGTCCTTGCTGGCAAGCGCTGCCGACAGCCTGTATGGGCGGGTGCCGTTCCTTCCGCCAAGGCGCCTTTATCGATGACCCCCGCCGCACGCGTCCAGGCCGCGATCGACATTCTTGACGACGTGATCGCTGCGGCGCGGGCCGGCGGCGCCCCGGCCGACCGCCTGATCGGCGACTGGTTCCGCACCCGGCGGTTTGCCGGCAGTGGCGACCGGCGCGCGGTGCGCGAGTTGGTCTATCGCGCCATCCGCGCCTGTGGCGACGTGCCCGTCAGCGGCCGGGCGGCGATGCTGCGGCTGGCGCGGGGCGATGCGGCGCTGGCGGGCCTGTTCGACGGTTCGCGCCACGCGCCCGCCGCGCTGACCGATGGCGAGCCGGTGGCCGATGCGGGCGTGGCGCCGGGCTGGCTGGTGGCGGCGCTGGCGGAATCGGGGGTGGCCGGGGCCGATGCCGCCTCGCTGCTGGATCGCGCACCGCTGGACTTGCGGGTCAATGCGCTGAAGGCGGATCGGGCCACGCTGGAACTGCCGCTGGACGGCGAGGCGCTGGCCAGCCCGCAAGGGCTGCGCCTGCCGGCGGGGACGGCGGTGGAAGGCTGGGATGCCTATGCCGATGGCCGGATCGAGGTGCAGGACCTGGGCTCGCAACTGGCGGCGATGGCGCTGCGCGCAGCGCCGGGCGAGACCGTGGTGGACGTGTGCGCCGGGGCCGGCGGCAAGACGCTGGCGCTGGCCGCCGACATGGCCAACACCGGCCGGCTGGTGGCCTGCGATGCCGATCGCGCGCGGCTGGCGCGGCTGGCGCCACGGGCCGCGCGGGCCGGGGTGGCGATCGTCGAGGAACGGCTGCTGGACGGCGGGCGCGAACTGGCGGCGCTGGAGGACCTGGCGGGCAAGGCCGACGCGGTGCTGATCGACGCGCCGTGCTCGGGCACCGGCACCTGGCGGCGCAATCCGGAGGCGCGGTGGCGGCTGACCCCGGCGCGGCTGGCGCAATTGAATGCCTTGCAGGCGCGGCTGTTCGACATCGGCGCGGCGCTGGTGCGGCCGGGCGGGCGGCTGGTCTGGGTGGTATGTTCGGTGCTGGACGCCGAGGGGGCCGGGCAGGTCGCGGCGTTTCTGGCGCGGCACCCGCAGCAGTGGACAGTGCAGGACGCGGCTCTGCCGCTGGGCGATGCGCGCGGCGGCGGGGTGCGGTTCGTGCCGGAACGACACGGCTGCGACGGGTTTTTTGTCGCGAGCCTCTTGCGTGCGTGTTAGCGACGTACAAGATGCCCGCAACTGAAACTCCGGATGGGCCAGGTGCCCCGAATACGGCAAGGGAACTGCTGATGCGTTACACGCCTGCCGCGCTTGCGCTGAGCCTGCTGGCCGGTGTCACTTCCAGCGTTGGCTGGTCGGCACCCACGGCACCGATCGATCCGCGCGCGGCGGCGCTGGAGCGGCAGGGCCAGACCGCGCTGGTGGCCGGCGATGCCAACGGCGCCACCGACGCGTTCGAGGCGGCGCTGGCGGTGCAGCCGGGCCATCCGCTGATCGTGCTGGACCTGGCCGAAGCGGCGCGGCGGCAAGGCATGCAGGGCAAGGCGCTGCGTTATTACCGCGACGTGCTCGACATCGACCCCCAGAACGTCGCCGCACTGGCCGGCGAAGGCGCCGCACTGGCCGAAAAGGGTGCGATGGAAAAGGCCCGGCGCAACCTGGCGCGACTGGAAGGCATGTGCGGCAGCAACTGCACCGCCACCCGGCTGGTGGCCGAAGCCATCGCGCGCGGCCCGGCGCAGCGGGTGGTCAGCGCCGAAGAACTGAAGCCGAAGGCCAGTGTCACCAACTGAGGGCGTTTCGAACTAGAGCATGATGACATTGGATTGACCCATGCCATCATGCTCTAGATATTGTTATCGTGCGATTTATTGACAAAAACCGGTTCCCACTTTTTGTCATCGCACTCTAACGCTTGTCCAGCTTCAGCACGTTGCCGGCCAGCCCCAGCAGCACCAGCGCGCAAAAGCCGGCAACCGACAGGAAGATGCCCTTGATGCCCAGCGCGGTCTGCAACGGCTGGCTGATGCCCAGCAGCGCGGCCACCGCGCTGATCGCGTGGCCCAGGCCCAGCGCGGCGCCGTGGTGGCGCTCATCCACCAGCGCGATCACCGAGGCGGACAGGTTGGCGACCAGCCACCCCATCGACAGCCCGGTCAGCACCAGCGAGGCACCCGCAACCCGCCAGTCGGTGGCGAGGCCCTGGATGGCGAGCCCCGCCGTTGTCGAGCAGAAGCAGATGATGAAGATCGTGCGCAGCGACCAGCGGCGGCTGGCCCGGCCGAACAGCAGTGTGGCGATGCCGGCAACCAGCGCCTGCCCCATCAGCAGCAGCGCGATCGTGCGTACGTCCCTGACGCCCAGTTCGGTGAAATAGAACGAGTAGAAGATGCCGGCGAGGTTGAGCGCCAGGCCGATCGCCAGCGCGATGGCGATGATCGCCGCCGGCAATCGCAAGCGCGGGATCGGTGCGGCATTCCCGGCGGCGGCCCGTGCCGCCTGCGCCGGGGCCCGCAGCGGGCGCAGCAGCGCCAGCAGCGGCATCGGGGTGAGCGCGAGGAACACCAGGAACGCGTGACGCCAGCCGCCATGCGCAAGCGCGCCCGCCACCGGCAGGGTCAGCACCGAGACGGTCAGCGTCAGAAACGCCAGCGTGCCGATCACGCCCGCGCGGCGCCCCTCGCCATAGTAGTGACCGACCATCGCCATGCCGATGGTGGCGAGCGCGCCGCCGCTGGCGCCGGTGACGAAGCGCGAGACGACGATTTCCATCAGGCTGTCGAGGAATGCCGGCGCCATTGCCGACGCAATGAACACCACGCCGAACACCGCGATCAGCGGACGGCGGTCATAACGATCGGCCAGCCACCCGGCGAGCGGCGCCCCGACGATCAGGGCAGGGGCAACGATGCCGGTGATCAGCTTGACGAGGTAGATGCTCATTCCCGGATGAACGAGATCGGCCGCCATGCTGGCCAGCAGCGGGGCGGTGACGGTGAGCGCCATCGCGCCGGGGAACTGGGTGAGCGCGATCAGCACGAACAGGCTGGCGGGAACCGCCGCGCGCCCGTCGTGTCCCGCCGCTGTGGCGCCGGTTTGCATCGCAATCTCCCCCGCTTGTCCTTGTCGGGCGGGATGAGAGCGGCTGTCGGGCCAAATGTAAAGCCCGCGTGGCAATCAGATCAGCGGGCGGAACTCGGCCAGCACGGCTTCGTAGACCGCGCGCTTGAACGGCACGATCAGTTCGGGAAGCAGGTCGGGCGCGATCCACTTCCACGCCTCGAACTCGGCCGGGTCGTGCGCGTCGAGGCGGACGTCGGCGTCCTCGCCCAGGAAGCGCGCCAGCAGCCAGGTCTGGCGCTGGCCGCGATACCGGCCCTTCCAGATCTTGCCTAGCAGTTCGGGCGGCAGATCATAAAGCAGGTCTTCGCCGGTGCGGCCGACCAGCTCGACATGGTGGGGCAGGACGCCGGTTTCCTCAGCCAGTTCGCGCAAGGCGGCGGTGTCGATATCCTCACCCGGGTCGATTCCGCCCTGCGGCATCTGCCAGAAATCGCCCTCCTTCGTGTCGATGCGGCGGCCGACGAAGGCAAGCCCGTCGCGGTTGACGAGCATGACGCCGACGCAAGGGCGATAGGGAAGGCTGGTGTAATCCGCCATGTGATGCGAAACTCCGGCGATTTTGTGAAAAATTGTTCGAAATGGGGAATATTGCGGTTTGCCGCTTGACTAGCGCGGCGTACCGGCGTTTGGCACAGCGCTTGTTTGCGGTCTGACAGTTTTGCTGGCTTGTCCCAGCGCGCGCAATTCCGCAAGCGGCTATGCACGACAAGGCGCAGGATCGCGGCAGCGGACGCGCCACACAGGTTCAGGATGGCAACGATAATGGCCGATGCATTGATGGCGGAACGGGAAGCCGGGCAGGATGCGCCCGAAGCCGTTGTGGTTCGTTTCGCGGGCGATTCGGGCGACGGCATGCAGTTGACCGGCGGGCAGTTCACGCTGTCCACCGCGCTGGCCGGCAACGATCTGGCGACTTTCCCCGATTTCCCCGCCGAAATCCGCGCGCCGCTGGGCACGCTGTTCGGGGTTTCCGCGTTCCAGATCAACTTCGGCTCGACCGAGATCACCACCGCCGGCGACCAGCCCGACGTGCTGGTGGCGATGAACCCGGCGGGGCTGAAGACCAACGTCGGCGCGCTGAAGCCGGGTGGGCTGATCATTGCCGATTCGGGTGAGTTCACCAAGCGCAACCTGGAAAAGGCCAAGTACGACACCAACCCGCTGGAGGATGGCAGCCTGGCCAAGTGGCAGTTGCTGGCGTTCGACATCAGCGCGCTGACGGTCGAGGCGGTGAAGCCGATCGGCCTGGGCAACAAGGACGCGCTGCGCTGCAAGAACATGTGGACGCTGGGCCTGTCGCTGTGGATGTTCGACCGCGATCGCCAGCCGCTGATCGACTGGCTGAACGAGAAGTTTGCCAAGAAACCCGAGCTGGCCGCCGCCAACATCGCCGCGCTGAACGCCGGCCATGCCTATGGCGAGACGGCGGAAATCGGCGGGCAGATCCGCCAGCAGCACATCGCCCCGGTGCCCAGCGAGCCGGGCCTGTACCGCACGGTGACGGGCGCAGAAGCGGTCAGCCTGGGCCTTGTCGCAGGCGCGCAACTGGCCGAACTGCCGATGTTCTTCGGCGGCTATCCGATCACCCCCGCTTCGGCGATCCTGCACAACCTGGCGAAGCTGAAGGAATTCGGCGTCACCACCTTCCAGGCCGAGGACGAGATCGCGGCGATCTGCTCGGCCATCGGCGCGTCCTATGCCGGGCAACTGGGCGTCACCTCGTCGTCCGGCCCCGGCATCGCGCTGAAGGGTGAGGCGATCGGCCTCGGCATCATGACCGAGCTGCCGCTGGTGATCGTCAATTCGCAGCGCGGCGGCCCTTCGACCGGGCTGCCCACCAAGACCGAGCAGTCCGACCTCTATCAGGCGGTCTATGGCCGCAACGGCGACGCGCCGATGCCGGTGATCGCCGCGCGCAGCCCCGCCGACTGTTTCGACGCCGCGATCGAGGCCTGCCGCATCGCCGTGCAGTACATGACCCCGGTGATGCTGCTGACCGACGGCTACATCGGCAACGCCAGCGAGCCGTGGAAGGTGCCCGATCCGGCCAGCTACACGCCGTTCCCGGCGCAGTTCCTCGAAACCGCCAACGGCGCCGATGGTGAGGTGCTGCCGTACAAGCGCGACGCGAACGGCGTGCGCCCGTGGATCAAGCCCGGCACCCCCGGGCTGATGCACCGTATCGGCGGCATCGAGAAGGCCGAGGATAGCGGCAACCTCGATTACTCGCCCGCCGTCCACCAGCTCCAGACCGACGCGCGCAAGGACAAGGTCGATGGCATTGCCCGCGGCATTCCGGCGCAGGAAGTCGAACAGGGTGAAGCCGGCGGCAAGCTGGCCGTGGTCGGCTGGGGCAGCACCTATGGCCCGATCCGCCAGGCGGTGCGCCGCGCGCGCGCCAAGGGGCAGGATGTCAGCCATATCCACGTCCGCCATGTCTGGCCGCTGCCCGCCAACCTGGGCGAGCTGCTGCACAGCTATGACCGCGTGCTGGTGCCCGAGATGAACACCGGCCAGTTCAAGACCGTGCTGCGCGACCAGTTCCTGGTGGACGCGAAGCCGCTGAACAAGGTTTCGGGCCAGCCCTTCACCATCGCCGAGATCGAGGCCGCGATCGACGGCATTCTGGCGTAAGGAGCAAGACGATGAACGACATGACTCCTCTCGCCAAGCTGACCATCAAGGACTGGGAATCCGATCAGGAAGTGCGCTGGTGCCCGGGCTGCGGCGACTATGCGATCCTGAAGGCGGTGCAGCGCACCATGGTCGATCTGGGCAGCGACCCGGCCAAGACCGTGTTCGTCAGCGGCATCGGCTGTTCGTCGCGCTTCCCTTACTACATGGCCAGCTACGGCTTCCACACCATCCACGGCCGCGCCCCGGCGTTCGCCACCGGCATCAAGCTGGCGAACCCCGAGCTGGACGTGTGGCTGGTGACCGGCGACGGTGACGGCATGTCGATCGGCGGCAACCACACCATGCACGTGCTGCGCCGCAACCTGAACACGCAGATCCTGCTGTTCAACAACGAGATCTATGGCCTGACCAAGGGGCAGTATTCGCCCACCAGCCGCGTCGGCACCACCAGCCCGACCACGCCGCTTGGTTCGGTGGACCGCCCTGCCCGGCCTTGCGCGTTCGCGCTGGGCGCGGGGGCGCGGTTCGTGGCGCGCGGGTTCGACGTTTCCAAGCACCTGCCCGAAGTGCTGAAGGCCGCCCATGCCCACCAGGGCGCGGCGTTCGTGGAAATCTTCCAGAACTGCATCGTCTACAACAAGGACGTGTTCGACGACTTCGCCGCGCCGAAGGGTGCCGAGGCGCAGCAGTTGTGGCTGAAGAGCGGCGAGCCGATGCTGTTCGACAAGAACACCAAGGGCATCGCGCTGGACGCCGACAAGCTGCAACTGAAGGTTGTCGATGTCATTGACGGCGACTGGCAGGCGGCGGGCGTGATCGTCCACGACGTTACCAACCGCTCGGTCGCGCACATGCTCGTGGAACTGACCTTCGGCCCGTTCCCGATGGCGCTGGGCGTGATCTACGACGACCCCGCGCCCAGTTACGAAACCTCGGTGGTTGAACAGGATGCGCGCGCGCGCGCCGGCAAGGCCGCCGACCTCGGCATGCTGCTGGCCAAAGGGCAAACCTGGACCGTCTAAGGCTGAAACGGAATGGGCCTCGAAAGTAGAAATTGAGACGAAATGGGGCGGTGCAGGATTTTGTACAATTTTCATCTAATAGAAAAATATCATTATTGCGGAATTTTGCCCTGACTATGAGCTGTTTGATCGAAGGATGAAGCCCGACAATACAATAGCCTATGCGTCAAGTCTTCGTGACGAGGCGGTATTAGTCACTGAAACTGGCGAAACGAAGCTTGATCTAGGCGATGTCGTGGATGAGACTCCTGCGGTTGGATCAGAAACGACGGGGGAGGTTTTGGCGGGTTCAATTTGAGGTGCGACATTCTCGCTTGCCTCAGCCCGGCATCATGTTCTCGTTTTGATCCAATGTTCTTGCTAGTTAGAGAAGACACTATTTCTGCCATTTAGAGATGACACTGGGTTGATACAGTAGGGTCTGTGCGTAGCCTATCAACCTTGTCAACCTTGCGCAGCACAGACCCTACTGTTGCGCCGACCTGCCATTGGCAACCATGGACCCGCTGCTTCTGCAGCGGGCTCCCTCAGCACGTTTCAAGGACTCGCTGAGCTGATTCCGCTGGCTTGATTCGGCGAAGGGGAGGGCGTCCGCGTGGGCGCTTGATCGGGTTTCCATCGGGACCGACCGGAGCAGGGAACAGGTGCTTCGGTTGTGACCTTCGGCACGGCTCGTTGCCATTCCGCTTCCTTGGCGCCAACTGCTCCTGCATCAACTTCGCCATGACCAGGGCCGCGTCGAGGTGCTTGTTATCAACGATCGCCGCCTGGTTAACCTGTCGGATCTTGTCGTGCATCCGATAGGGGAGGACATGCTCGCCGTGTCTGATCTCGAGGCCGCCGTCAGGATACTCACAGACCTCGACGCGCTTGCCGGCCAGGCCTTGGCTGATCTCGTTCGGCTCCAGGATGAACAGCGCCTTGTTGTAATGCAGGGCCAGAGCCTGCGTCACCGTGCGCCATTCCCGCCAGACCAGTTCGGTCCGCAGGTCTTCATGAACCGCCAGCGGCCGATGGAGGTCGCGTGGATCGAACGCCGGCTTCGCGAACCGCTGGTTGTGCCGCTCCATATACCCCGGCAGGAACGCGTTTGCTTCGGCGATCGCCGAGATGCCCGCCAGCCGCATCGCCTTGACCAACCGATCCTGCAGCGTCGCATTGGCCCGCTCGACCCGGCCTTTGGCCTGCGG
>JAGWVC010000147.1 GCA_018971065.1 Sphingomonadales bacterium
GCCGAAATGCATCACCGGCTCCAGCCCGAACACCGGGCCATGAATGGCGCTGGCGCCCGAAAGCCCGGCGCCCGATTCGGCCACCGCCTGCATCATGATCGCCGCCTCGGTAATGCCCAGCCCCGCACCGCCCACGCTTTCCGGCATGGCAATTCCCAGCCAGCCGTTCTCGGCAAATGCCTTGTGGAATTCCACCGGCCATTCGCCGCTGCGGTCATGCTCCAGCCAGTAGTCGTCGCCGAACTGCGCGCACAGCTTCAGCACCGCCTCGCGGATGTTCTGCTGGTCCTCGGTGAAGGTGAAATCCATGTCCACGGCTCCTGCAATGCGGCCCTGCCGCCTAGCAGCGAGCCGCGCCCAAGACAAGTCGCCAAACCGTTATCGGTTCACCGTTCACAAATCGGAATACCTGCGCTACAGCCCCCGCATGACCCAACCCAACAGAACCGGCCCGCTCGCAGGCATCCGCGTCGTCGATCTCACCAGCGTCGTGTTCGGCCCCTACGCCACGCAAGTCATGGCCGACATGGGCGCCGACGTCATCAAGGTCGAACCGCCCGCCGGCGACAACACCCGCTGGATCACCACCGGCCCCGCCACCGGCATGGGCGGCATCTACGTCAACGCCAATCGCGGCAAGCGCAGCGTCATGCTCGATCTGCGCAGCCCCGAAGGCAAGCACGCGCTCAACGAACTGATCAAGACCGCCGATGTCTTCATCCACTCGATGCGCGGCCCCGCCATCGCCAAGCTCGGCTTCGATTACGATGCGGTGAAGGCGCTGAACCCCGCCATCGTCTACACCAACTGCTACGGCTTCTCGCGGCGCGGCCCTTACGGCGGCAAGCCCGCCTATGACGACACCATCCAGGCCGAATGCGGCCTCACCCACGTCCAGGCCCTGCTCAACGGCGAACCCGGCTTCGTCGCCACGATCATGGCGGATAAAGTTGCGGGCCTCACCGCGCTCTACGCGACGATGATGGCGCTGTTCCACCGCGAACGGACGGGCGAAGGGCAGGAGGTCGAGGTCACCATGTTCGAGGCGATGGCCGCGTTCATGCTGGTCGAACACGCCAACGGCGCGATGTTCACCCCCCAGATCACCCCCGCGCACTACCACCGCGTCGTCGCCCGCAACCGCCGCCCCTACAAGACGAAGGACGGCTACGTCGCCGCGCTGGTCTATAACGACAAGCACTGGCAGGCCTTCACCAGCCGCATCCAGCCGCCGTGGAACCTGCCCGAATTCGACACACTGGCCGGCCGCGCGAAACAGATCGATCACGTCTACGGCCTGCTGGCCACCACCTTCCTCGAAAAGACCACGCAGGAATGGCTGGACCTGCTGGAAGAACTCCAGATTCCCGCCGCGCCGCTGCGCACCACCGACGAACTGTTCACCAACGAGCACCTGGAGGAGATCGGCTTCTTCGAGGAAATCGACACCCCGCAAGGCCCCACCAAATTCCCCGGCGTCCCCACCTGGTTCTCCGCCACCCCCGGCAAGGTCCACGGCCCCGCCCCCACGCTGGGCGAAAACACCGCCGAAGTCCTTGCCGAACTCGGCCTTCCCGTGCCCGAACTGAAAGCGGCGGCCGGCGGCGGCGAGGATTGATGCCAGATTTGCTTTGACTCGCCGCGCCCTTGCGGCAACCTTGAACGGACGCACAGCGTCCCGGAACGAGGACCGCGAGGGGGAGTATACATGACCGTACAGAGCAAACCGGCCGGCTGGTATTACGGCTGGAACGTCGTCGCCGTCCTCATCGTCTCGCAGCTCGCGGCCAATGCGATGACGTACTACTCGTTCCCGCTGTTCGTGCCGGTGTGGTCGGCGGAAATGCACGCGCCGCCGTCCGAATTCCACCTCTGCATCATGGCCATGCTGATCGGCGCCTCGCCCGCCTCGGTGCTGGCCGGCGCGCTGATCGACAAGTATCCGGCGCGGCTGCTGTTCGGCCTTGGCCTTGCCGGCATGGCGGTGTTCTATGCCGCCGTCAGCTTCGCCACCGCCCCCTGGCAGATCATCACGCTCTACGGCGTCATCGCCTCGGTCGCGCTGGTCATGTGTACCGCCGTCCCCGCCAACGCGGTGATCGCCCGCTGGTTCAAGCGCAGCCTGGGGCTGGCGCTGGGCCTGTCCACCTGCGGCATCGGCCTTGCCGCCGCCGTCGTCCCCAAGCTGGTCGCCGCCGCGCTGCCCGATCTCGGCTGGCGCACGGTCTGGCGGATCAGCGCCGGCGTCGTCCTCCTTGTCGTGCTGCCGCTGGTCACGTCAGTGCTGCGCGATCGCCCTACCGTGCGCGAAGGCTTCCACTACCTGAACGACGATGGCGCGGCGCCCGCCGCGCATGGCCACGGCGCCAGTACCGCCAACGCGAAGATCACCTATGGCCAGATCATGACCCGCGCGCCGTTCTGGATTCTGGTCATCGCCTATGTCGTGATGATCGGCTCGGGCACCGCGTTCATCCAGAACTTCGCGGTCTACGGCAAGACGCGCGGCATCACCACCGGCGATGTCGGCTCGATGATCGCGGCGGTCGGCGTGGCCCACGTCTTCGCCGCGCTGATCATGGGCGTGCTGGCCGACCGGTTCGGCAACCGCCTGCCGCTGGCCGGCATGGCGCTTGCGGTCGTCGCCGGCATCGCCTGCCTCGCCTGGGGTCATTCGCTGCCGGTGCTGGTGCTGGGCGCCGGGCTGATCGGGCTCAACGCGGCGGTGTTCACCCCGCTGTCCTCGGCCATCGCCACCGAATTCGGCCCCGACGATTTCGGCAAGGCGTTCGGCCTCGCCATGCTGTTCGTGCCGCTGACGCAGGTGTTCCCCTACCTCGTTGCCCGCCAGTTCGAAGCCAGCGGGAGCTACGCCGTCGGCATGGCCGCCTGCGCGGTGCTGCTGGTGCTCGTGTCGGCGCTGTCGCTCACCCTCAAGGAACGGCCGCGCACCGCCTGATGGCAGCGCGCGGCCGTCAACGCTAAACCTTATGGACGAGGAACCCAACCCCGTCCGTCCTGAGCTTGTCGAAGGACTGTACTTTTCTTTGCTCTTCGCGCTTCGTTTCCAGAGAACGAACGTCAGAACCCCAGCCGGAAGCTCACCGACCCGCTGACATCGGCATCGCGCCCGGTCCCCCCGGTCGACTTTGCCGAGAACGACAGCACGCTCGCCGCCCCGGTCTTCACATCCAGATCCAGCCCGAACCGCCCCCAGTCGCGCGCCTCGGTCTGGGTGGCGAAGGCGAACGGCGCCAGCCCGCCCACCATGCTGCCGCGCATCGCATAGCTGCCGTCGTCGAAGCGGTGGACATATTCGCCGCTCAGCGCCAGTCGCGCCAGCCCCGCCACCGGCAGCGACGCACTCGCCCCCAGCCGCGCCTCATCGCCGGTGCGCCCGCTTTTCGCCACCGTCACCGGGAAGCCGCCGCCGGTTTCGGTATAGGCGTCGATCCGCGTATGGCTGTGGGCATAGGACAGATACGGCGACAGGCCGACGACCCCGCCCAGCTTCAGCATGTCCTTCCAGTCCACCCGCGCGCGCAGCGCCCAGCTTTGCGCCGCCGGTGTCGCGGTCGAGGTGTCTACGCTGGCCCCATTGGTATAAGCGCGCGCCAGCCGCAGGTCCCAACTGGCGTAATAGCCCAGCACGCTCAGCGTCAGCGGCGAACCCGCCGGGGTCAGGTCGGCCTCGGCATCCAGATGCCAGCCATGCCCGCTGGCCTTGCCGCCCAGCGGCAGGTCGCGCGAAACGTGGCCATAGCCGCCGCCGAAGCCCACCCGCAGCCCCGGTGCCACGTCATGGCACAGGCCCACTTCGCCGAAATACTGCCGCCGGCGCGGATTGCCGCTGCCGCCCAGATCGCCGGTCGCCCACGCGCAGGACCCGCCCGGCAGGCCATAGTCGTTCAGTGTGCGGTGGTGAGCGCCGTCCAGCGCCATCGCCATCGTGCTCGCCACGCCCGCCTGAAACGCGCCGTTCTGCCCCACCGTGCCCAGGAACGTCGTCACGCCGACCACGCCGGTGCCGCCGCCGCCTGACGTGCCGCCACTGGCCGAAAGCCGCGCGATATAGGCCTGCTCGGTCCCGCCCAGCTTCGCTTCGCCCACCAGCACGCTGCCGTCGTTGCTGACGGACTGCACCGAGTGGAAATCGCTGCCGCTGGCCACGGTCACGCCCTTGCCGGTCAGGTAGTCGCTGACCGATTTCATGCCGCCCGCCTGCGTCCACACGAACCCGGTCGAGACGATGCTGTTCGCGGTCGCCCCGGGCGTGTCCGCCGTGCCCACCACGATCGAACCGTCGCCGTTCACACCATTGGCAAAGCTCGCCTTGCCGGTGCTCAGGAAACCAAGCCCCACCATGCCACCCGCCTGCGTCCAGCGGAACGCCTGCCCCTGCTCGGTGGCGTTGAATGAGGTGCCCACCACCACGCTGCCATCACTGGAAACGCCGTTCGCCTGGCTGAATGCCAGGAAGTTGGAGGCATCGCTCAACAGCCCCAGCGAGACCATGCCGCCGCCTGATGTCCAGCGGAACGCCTCGCTGCGGTGCGCGGCGGTCTTGCCCATGCCGACGATCACGCTGCCGTCGCTGCTGGCCGCCTGCGCCGAACCGCCGGTGAAGCCGGTCCCGGTCAGCTTGACCGGCGCGCCGCCGTCCACCCACTTCACCGCCTGGCTTACATTGGCGCTGTCGGTGCTCTCGCCGACCACGACATGTCCGTCGCCCGAAACCCCCCAGGCCCAGCTCAACTTCACCGAGGAAAGATCGCTCAGTACCGTCGCCGTCCCGGCCTTCCACATCACCGCTGCCGCGACGCTGCTGGAGGAACCGTTGCCGGCAATCACCGCGCCGTCGGTGGAAATGCCACGCGCTTCCCAGCCGGCGCTGGTGCCCGGCTTGGCCAGCAACTTCCAGCCGTTGGTGGCGTCGATGGTATAGGCATTGGTGCCGGTGTTGGTCGCGGCATTGATGGCGATGATCCTGCCGTCGCCCGAAACGATCGGCTCGAAGATCGATGGCGACGACGGCGCCCCGGTCAGGTCGCCCAGCCCGGTCAGCCCGCTGCTTGAAATGGCCGATGGCGGCGTCGTCCCGGCCAGTGCCGGGGAAGCGGCCAAGGTTGCAGCGATGAATCCAATCGTCCCAAACCGATAAATAAACTTGGCCATAATCGCAAAATCCCTGTTGCAGAGCACACAGGGATAAGTCGCCGCACCGCCGTCCGGCATCCCTCGAACCGGGGAGTCAGCCGCTGATAATCAATCGCATAACCTGCATCATCGCCGCCATCGCCGTCAGTCGGCAGCCACCAGCCTCAGCGAAGCCTCCCACAACGCCCGCGCCGTTGCCGCGTCGGCCACGCCCGCGTCGAACCCCGCCCACGGATGCGTGTCCGGCCCCGCAGGCTGCGCCTCGCCGCAGTCCTCCAGCACCAGCCCGCCGCGCCCCGCCAGTTCGGGGGCCAGCGCCGCCCACACCGATGTCGCCGCCGCCTGCGCGGCCGATTTCACCCAGTCGTCCACCGTGCCGTCGTCGTGGATGAAGCCGATCCGCCGCTTCAGCGCCTCGCCGTGGTGCCGCTGCAAACCCGTCAACGCCGATCCCGGCAGCACCGCGTTGGCAAGGATGCCGTCCCCCGCCCAGCGCCGCGTTGCCTCTTGCGCGAACAGGATGTTGGCGCTTTTCGATTCGGCATAGGCCGCGCCGTCGAAGTGCTCCCGCGCCTGCCATTGCAGATCATCCAGCCGCACCGGCATTCCCTTGTGCGCCGCGCTGGACAGCACCACGATCCGGCACCCGCGCACCGCCATCCGGCCATGCAGCCGCTGGGCCAGCGCGAAATGCCCCAGGTGATTGGTGGCAAACCGCACGTCCAGCCCGTTCGCCAAATGTTGTTCCGGCGTCTTCGATACCCCGGCATTGGCGATCAGCACGTCCACCGGGCCAACGATGCCGTCCGCGAACGCCCGCACCGAA
>JAGWVC010000148.1 GCA_018971065.1 Sphingomonadales bacterium
CAGCGCGCGCTCGTCGCTGGTGGTCTTCAGCACCAGCCGGGGGCGCACGCCGCGCTGGGTGAAGAAGCGGTTGATCTCGGGCAGCGATTCGCAATGGCGGCGCAGCACCATCGGATCGGCGGCAAGCTGCTCGGGTCGCAGGCTGGGCGCGGCGGCCAGCGGGTGTTCGTGCGGCAGCACCATCAGGTAGCGTTCGTGCGCCAGCGCTTCGGGCCGGAAGCGCGCGTGATGCGGGCGCACCGCGGCCAGCGCCAGATCGAGCCGGCCGCGATCGAGCCGCTCGGCCAGGTCGCGTTCCGAGCCTTCCAGCATTTCCAGCGTCTCGTCGGTGGCGGTCTCGTGGTGGCGGGCCAGCAGCGCCTCGATCGTCGCAGTGGGGATGGTGGCCAGCACCCCCACCCGCAGAACGCGCGGTTGGGGCACGTGGCCCAGCTCCTGCAAGGCCAGGTCGTATTCCTCGGCAATGCGGCGGGCGCGGGCCAGGAAACGGGCGCCGGCCGGGGTCAGCGCCACGCGGCGCTGGTCGCGATCGAACAGGCGCGCGCCCAGTTGCCGTTCCAGCTTGGCGATGCCGGCCGAGAGCGTCGGTTGCGTGACCGCGACGGCGCGGGCGGCGCGGCTGAAGTTGCCGGTTTCGGCCACAGCCAGGAAGTAGCGGAGCATGTAGCGGTCGATCATTGGCGCTGTCTATGTCAGGCCGGGCGCCGTGGCAAAGGCGCGGCTTGACCGGGGGTGGCGGCGGTGCGACCTTTCCACTGCAAAGCACGGGGCGGCCAGCCCCGGCACGCGGGAGAGGGCGAATGGCCGACATCGAGCCTGTGGTGGAAACGCGGCGTGGCACCTGCCCGATCTGCGGGGTGGGCTGCTTCGTCGAGACGAAGCTGGTGGCAGGGCGGCCGGTGTCGATCCGGCCCGACCGCACCGCCGGCTTTCCCGCCGATTGCCCCCGCGCCGGGCAGGCGATCGATTATCACGACCATCGTGAGCGGCTGAACCATCCGCTGAAGCGCGTGGGCAAGCGCGGCGAGGGCAAGTGGGCGCGGATAAGCTGGGAACAGGCGCTGGACGAGATCGCTGCGAAACTGGCCGAATTGCGCGATTCCCACGGGCCGGAATGCGTGCTGACGATGGGCGGATCGTACAAGGGCGCGGGCGATGCCTCGGCATGGCGCTGGTCCAACCTGTGGGGCACGCCGAACATTCTCTACCAGGGCAAGAACTGCGGCGAGGCCGAACTGCTGTCGGAATGGGCGGTCTATGGCGAGCAGACCGCGATCGGCAACGCGCCGATCCCCGGCAAGACGAAATGCCTGATCCTGTGGGGCGTGGGCGGGGCGATGTCGCTGGCGCCGCAGCGCAAGAACCTGAAGGCCTATCGCGAAGCCGGCGGCAAGCTGATCGTGATCGACCCGCGCCGGACCGATCTGGCCGAATTGGCCGACATTCACCTCCAGATCAGGCCCGGCGCGGACGGGGCGCTGGCCTATGCCATGCTCAACGTGATCATCGCCGAGCGGCTGTACGATGCCGGGTTCGTCGAGAAATGGTGCCTGGGGTTCGATGCCCTGGCCGAAGCGGTGAAGGACTTCACCCCCGAAAGCGTGGCCGAGACGACGTGGCTGGCGGCCGAGGACATCGCGGCGGCGGCGCGGCTGTTCGCCACCAACACGCCGGGGCACATTCCGTTCGGGCTGGGCGTGGCGGAACTGGGGCGCGCCACCAACGCGGCGGTGTTCGGCAAGACCTACCTGCGCGCGATCACCGGCAACCTCGATGTGGAAGGCGGCTCGCGCTTTGCCGACCCGCCGGCGTCAGTGCGGCTGCGCGAGGAAATGCACTGGGACCGGCTGCTGGACCATCCGCTGCGCACCCGCGACAATATCGGCGCCGACCGCTGGCCGATCGCCTCGATCAAGGGGCTGCGCGCGTTCCGCAAGGCGATGGCGGGGGTGCATCCGCAAGGGGTGGGGCCGACGATCTACAACCTGGTGATCGCGCCCAGCGCCATCCCCGGCGCGGTGCTGGACGGCGATCCTTATCCGGTCAAGGCGTGGATACTGCAGGGCGGCAACCCGCACGTCGCACTGGGCGATTCGCGGCGGCTGCACGACGCACTGATCAGCGACAACCTCGAACTCAGCGTCAACATGGATCACTGGATGACGCCGGCGGGGCAACTGGCCGATTATGTCCTGCCCGCCAGCGACGGATTGGAACGGCCGCTGGTGAACAACATGTGGGGTTTCGGCGACAGCTTTGCCGCCGCGCCGCGCACCATTCCGCCCAGCCATGAACGCCGCGACGATTACCAGCTCTGGCGCGAACTGGGCAACCGGCTGGGACAGCAGGGGCAGTGGCCCGATTCGCTGGAGGAGTGGTACGACTGGGTGCTGGAACCGACCGGTCGCAAACATGCCGATGTCGCCCGGCAGGATGCGCCGTGGCTGATGACCGCGCCGCAGTTCCGGCGGTATGAATCGCGCGGCTTCGCCACGGCATCGGGCAAGGTGGAACTGGCCTCGGCGCTGATGGTGGAGCTGGGCTATCCGGCCATCCCCGTGTGCGAGGAGCCGGCGTGGAGCCCGGTGGCGACGCCGGCTCTGGCCGCCGAATTTCCGCTGATCCTGACCACCGGCAACGCGGTGAAGTGGTACTACCGCTCGCAGCACAAGCATCTGGAGAAGATGCGGCGCCAGCATCCTTATGCGCAGGTAACACTGCATCCCGAAACCGCGTCCGGGCTGGGCCTTGCCGAAGGGCAGATGGCCTGGGTGGAAACGCCGATGGGGCGGGTGCGCCAGCAGGTGCGGCTGGACGCGGGGATGCACCCGCGCGTTGTCCATGCCGACAGCCACATGTGGTATCCTGAGCGGGCCGCCGAGGGCGATGCCCATTACGGCGTGTGGGAATCGAACATCAACGCCATCCTGCCCGACGGCGAAGGCTTTTCGGATTACGCGGGCGACTGCTACATGCGCGGACTGGTCTGCCGGGTCGTGCCGCAGGCCGATTGAACAGGGGCAAGGGATGACGGCTTCGATGCCGACCGGTGGCGGCGCAATGCCGGCAACAAGGCCGTGGTATCGGCACCTTTATGTGCAGGTGCTGGCGGCGATCGTCGCGGGCGTGGCGCTGGGGCATTTCGCGCCCGCCACCGGGGCGGCGCTGAAGCCGCTGGGCGATGGCTTCATCAAGCTGGTGAAGATGGTGATCGCGCCGGTCATCTTCCTCACCATCGTCACCGGCATCGCCGGAATGCGCGATCTGGCGGCGGTGGGCCGGGTGGCGGCGAAGGCGCTGGCCTATTTCCTGTTCTTCTCCACGCTGGCGCTGCTGATCGGGCTGGCGGTGGCCAACATCGTACGGCCCGGCGCGGGAATGCACATCGACCCGGCCACGCTGGATGCCGCCAAAGTGGCCGATTATGCCGCAAAGGCGCACGATACCACCGTCACCGGCTTCCTCACCGCGATCATTCCCGAAACCTTCGGCGCGGCACTGGCCGAGGGCAACGTGCTGCAGGTGCTGCTGGTGGCAATCCTGTTCGGCATCGCGCTGGCACAGGCCGGGCCGCGCGGCGCGCAAGTGCTGGCGTTGCTGAACGAGGCGGGCGAGGTGTTCTTCCGGCTGGTGGCGCTGGTGATGAAGGCGGCGCCGCTGGGCGCATTCGCGGCAATGGCGTTCACCATCGGCAAGTACGGCGTGGCCAGCCTGGCCAGCCTGGCGGAACTGGTGGCGTGCTTCTACCTGACCTCGCTGCTGTTCGTGCTGGTGGTGCTGGGCGCGGTGGCGCGGCTGGCCGGATTCTCGATCCTGCGGCTGATCGCCTACCTGAAGGCCGAATTGCTGCTGGTGCTGGGCACGTCCTCGTCCGAAAGCGCGCTCCCGGCGCTCATCGCCAAGCTGGAACTGGCGGGCTGCCCCAAGGCGATCGTCGGGCTTGTCGTTCCCACCGGGTACAGCTTCAACCTCGACGGCACCAACATCTACATGACGCTCGCCTCGCTGTTCATCGCGCAGGCGTGCGGGGTGGAACTGGGCTGGGGGCAACAGGCGCTGCTGCTGGGGGTGGCGATGCTGTCGTCCAAGGGCGCGGCGGGAATCACCGGGGCCGGGTTCATCACCCTGGCGGCAACGCTGGCGATCGTTCCCGCCGTGCCGCTGGCGGGCATGGCGCTGATCCTGGGGGTGGACCGCTTCATGAGCGAATGCCGCAGCCTGACCAACTTCATCGGCAATGCGGTGGCCACGGTGGTGGTCTCGCGGTGGGAGGGCACTCTGGACCGGGCGGCGCTCGCGGTGGCGCTGGCGGGGCGCGCAGAAGCCGGATAGGCTCGTCCTCACGGAAAGCACCGCGTCCAGTCGCGCCTGCATCAAGGTATTCGAGGCTTTGGGAAGGTGGTGCCCGGGGACGGAGTCGAACCGCCGACACCGTGATTTTCAGTCACGTGCTCTACCAACTGAGCTACCCGGGCATCGCGTCGGGATGGCCTTGCGGGGCCGTCCGGCGTTTGGAAGCGCGCCTATGGCGAAGGCGGCGCGGGTTGGCAAGGGGGAATGTGGGCAGGAATTGTCAGGAATCGTCAGGTTCGTCCTGCGGCAACCCTTCCTCGCCCTGCAGTGCCGGTTTGCCGGGGATGGCATAGCCTTCGCCGAACCACTGCATCAGGTCGCGATCGCGGCAGCGCGTGGAGCAGAACGGGGCGTGTTCGGGCACGCGGGGCTTGCCGCAGATCGGGCACTTGCGGAGCGATGACGTCATGACGGCACCGCCTGCGCGAAGCCGCCGTCCAGCGCAAGCGTGGCGTTTTCGGTCCAGCGGATAACCCGGCCGGTGCGGCGCGCCAGTTCGTCCGCGTGTTCGGTGCTAACGGCGGCATGGACAGCCGGGTGGCAGGTCAGCAGCAGCGCGCCCGGCTCGGCCACGCGCTCGGCCTGGCGCAGAAGCTGGCGTGCAGCGGCGCTGGGGCGATCGCGCGCGACCAGCGACAGCAGCGACGGCCGTTCCAGCCGCGCGACAAGCTGGACGAAGCCGAAGCCGTTGATGCCGGTGCGTTCATGCGGCCAATCGTCCAGCGCGGCGGCCAGCGCATCGTCCACCGCCCGGCGATCGGCCTTCTCGTGCAGCGTCGGGAAATCGATGCCGATGTTGCCGGCGATGTCGAGCTGGCGGAGCGCCTGTGCGATTGCCGGAATTGCGGCCAGCGCCAGCGCGCGCGGCGGCAGCGTGCCGTCGATGTCGATCAGCGTCATCGCCGGGGTGGGGAACAGCGCAATCGCGCCGCCGGGGAAGTCGAGCCGGGCGGTGGCGGCCAGCGCGTGGACATCCTCCCACAGGCCCGGCGGGAACGCGCGGACGAGTTGGCCGGGCAGCGGATCGGCCGGGCCCGGCGCGGCGGTGGTCGGGCGGCACTGCGCGCGCTTCAGGCGGCCTGCCTCGCCGATCGAGGGGCGGGTGATTCGGACGCGCAGCGGCGCGCCTTCGCTGGCGGACGGGGGGAGCTGGTCGACCAGCGCTTCCTCGCCCGAGGGGGCGCGAACGGTGCCGCGACGGCTGCCGGTGGCGCGGGCGATCAGGACGGCGTCAAGCACTTCGCCGGCCTTCAGCCCGCCGGGAAGGTCGAGCCGGGCCGCGACAACGCTGCCGTTAGCCACCCTTATCGCGCGGGTTTCGCCGATGCCCGCCTCGATCAGCCATTCGGCCATCAGGCAATCGCGAATCCGGCGGCGCGCAGCAGGGCGCGGGTTTCGAACAGGGGCAGCCCGACCACGCCCGAATGGCTGCCGCCGATCCATGCGATCAGCGCTTCGGCGTGGCCCTGGATGGCATAGCCGCCGGCCTTGCCGTGCCATTCGCCGCCGGCGATGTAGGCTTCGACCTCTTCGGCAGACAACGGCTTGAAGCGGACCACGGTTTCGCTGAGGCGTTCGCGGAAGGCGCCATCGGGCGAAAGCAGCGCCA
>JAGWVC010000055.1 GCA_018971065.1 Sphingomonadales bacterium
GTGCCACCAGACCACGGGATGGTCGTTGCCCATGCGCAGGTTCTTCCCGAACATGCCCTCGGGGTTGTAGGTCTTTTCATCCACCGCCAACAGCACGCCATAACCCTTGGCGCGGGGGCTGGCGGCGAACGAATACCACTCCTCGGTGCGCTGCCAGCTTGCCGGCAAGCCTGCCACCGCCGGGTGATCCTTGCCCTCCACCGTCACGGTCGCCTGCTGAAACTGCGGCTTCATCGTATGCATGGTGAAATGCGCGCCGATCAGGCTGTCGGTGTACCACTTCCAGCCTTCGTGCGAATTGTCACCGGCGGCGTGGGTGCCGACAAAGCCGCCACCCTGCTCTATCCACGCCTTGAGCGCATCTTGCTGCGCCGTTGTGAACACGTCGCCACTGACGTTGTTGAACACCACCGCATCGAAGCGCGACAGGATGTCGGGCCGGAACGTCGCACCGTTCTCGGTCTGGAAATAGCCCCAGCCATGCTCTTTCGCGATTTTCGCGAACAGCGCATTGCCCGCCGGAATCGCTTCCTCGTGGCGGAAGGCATTGGTTTTCGAGAACACCAGGATGGCCGGGCGCGGCAGGTTCGCGGGCAGCACCGGCGGCACCGATTCGTGAACATGCAACCCGCCCAGGAACACGCGCTGCAGCGTATCCCGGTACCGCCAGGTCTGGATGGCAACGAACGCCACCGCCAGAGCCAGCACGATCAGCACCGCGCGAACGATCTTGCGCAACATCGCCTTCCCTCTCCCGCATTGCCCGGCACCGACGCGCCGCGGCCCATGCATTTTGTTACCGCTATCATTCCTATTCGAACAGAGCGGCCGACACAACGATTCTCGACGCACCACTAAATCGAACCGTCAGTTCTATTATGCCGCCCGATCGCCTCCGTCAATCCTGCCGGGCATTCATCGCCAGCTTGGCGAACAGGTCGCCGAACAACAAACGCGTATCGATCGTCCGGTAGATGCGGATCGGCCGGCCATCGGAGCGCGGCGCAAACGTCCCGTCGGCGTTCAAGCGCGGGGCCGGCACCACGTCATACTGGCTGGCACCGGTGCGCTCGTACCGGAACGGCCGCATCGTGCTTGGCCCCCAGTCTGCCAGCGTGGTCAGCACGACCAGCGGGTTGTCCCCCAGCGTCCAGGTCTCCCCCATGTTGAGCACTTTGGCGAAGCGCAGCGGCGCATCGACGATCTTGCGATACAGCCACGCGCCGATCGCACCGTGCGGCGCCACATAGGCCTGCAGCTCCGTGTCCGAGACGGTGCAGGTGCCATAGACGCTGCGCGGCACCTGCCAGATCGGGACGGCCGATTCGTTGAAGACGTATTGCGCCGCCAGCCGGTCGATATTGAAGTTGGTCTCGCCGGTGCCGCCGGCCGGGTACGAATCGCCGCCGATCCATACCAGCGTGAACCGCCCGGCGATGCGCGGTTCCAGCAGCAGCGCGCTGGCCACTTCGGTCAAGCCGCCACCCACCGCCACGTACAATGGCAGGCTGGTGTCGTTGCGCATGGCCTCGGCGATGATCGCCTGCGTGCCCGGGCTGGGCACCGGCTTCGCGCCATCCTGCATTTTCGCCGCCGCGCCAACATGCACCGGGATTTTCCCGGTCCGGCCCATCAGCCCCAGGATCTCGTCCGCCAGCGCTGCGGATCGCTCTGCGGTTTCGCCGGGGCGGCCGGTTCCGGTCCCGACAATGCCGCGCAGTTCGCTGGATGGCGACAATATGGCATGAACCGCCGCAAACAGCCCATCGATGTCGCCACTGAGGTCATTGCAGAATATCGTGCGTGATCGCGGCCCGGCCAGTGGCACGAACGGCGATGCTGCCCGCGCCAGCCCGGGCAGCAATGAACCGGCAGCGACAGCGACCTGCAAGGCTTGGCGACGATTGATCGGACAACTCCCTGGCAATTTTCAAAACTGGTCTAGCCAATATTGCCCAAAGCTGACAAGCCGTTTTTCAGGCCGTTTTTTCAGAACGGGTGAGGCGACCCGTCCGCCGGGTCGCCCGGCTTGCCATCCGAGTCGCGGACCACCAGTTCGAAGTCCAACCGCTCGTGTCGTTGTGAAAGGCCGCCCTCCACCTCTCCCCGCAAGGCCTGAACCAGCAGCCCCACGCCGACACTGGCCATTCGCGCCACCGGTTGCCGGATCGTGGTCAGCTCGGGCCAGATCGTCGTCGCCATCGCGGTATCGTCGAATCCGCACACCGACAGATCGCCGGGCACGTCCAGCCCGCGCCGGTGCGCCACCGCGACGGCGGCGGCGGCCATGTCGTCGTTGCAGGCGAAGATCGCGGTCGGGTGCGCCGCCATGTCCAGAAGCCGCTCGGCCGCTGCCAGCCCCGAACGATAGCTGAAATCGCCGGGCACGCTGTAATCCGCCGGAACCGTCACGCCGCCTTCCGTCAGCGCCCGCCGATAGCCGGCTTCGCGCAGGGCGCTGGCGGTCTGGTTGGGGTTGCCGCGAATCAGCCCGATGCGGCGATGGCCCAGCGCCAGCAGCCGCGCGGTAATCGCATGGGCGGCGGCCTCGTCGTCGATCGTCACCGCGCAGGCGGACGGGTGCGGCTGCCCGGTGGCGATCTGGGCAAACGGCAACCCGGCCTGCACCAGCGCCGCGACCAGCCGGCCATCGTCGCACAGCGGCGGCGGCAGCAGCACGGCATCGATGCGGTGCGCCGCCAGCCGCCCGACCAGCGGCGCGGGGTCAAGCGGCTCCTCGCAATATTCGACGACAAGCTGGGCATCGCGCCGGCCAGCCTCGGCCAGGCTGCCCATCAGGAACTCGCTGAGATAGGCCGCGCTGGGGTTGCCGTGCAGCAACGCGATCCGGCAATGGCGGCCACCGGCCAGCGAGCGCGCCGCCGGATTGGGCACATAGCCCAGCCGGGCAATCGCCTGTTCCACCTTTTCCTGAGTCGCCGCAACGACATTGCCGCCGCGGTTGATCACGCGCGAGACGGTCATCGGCGACACCCCGGCCTCACGGGCAACATCGGCGATCGTCGGCCCGCGCCCGCCGCCGCGCGGATTGCGGGTCCGCCCCCCCTTGCCGCCGCCGTTCGCCATATGCGCTGCCCCCATGCGATTGGCCCCCATGCGTTTCGCCTATGCCGCCCGCGCCCGCCGGGCAAGCGCGATTTGGGCTTGGCGAACAAGTCATGATACCGCTATCATTACCAATGGGAAGCGGGAGCACAGCCATGTTCATGGGCATCGACATCGGCACATCGGGCGTGAAGGTCGCGGTGATCGACAGGCAGGGCAAAGTGGCCGGGCAGGCCACCGCACCGCTGGCCGTGTCGCGCCCGCAGCCACTGTGGTCGGAACAGGACCCCGCCGACTGGTGGCGCGCCACCACCGCCGCGATCGCCGCGCTGCCGGCAGAATTGCGCCGCCGGGTGCGGGGCATCGGCCTGTCGGGCCAGATGCACGGCGCCACCTTGCTGGGGACGGACGACCAGCCGCTGCGCCCCGCCATCCTGTGGAACGACGGCCGCAGCCACGCCGAATGCGCCGAGATCGAGGCGAGCGAGCCGCTGTCTCGCGCGATTACCGGCAATCTGGCCATGCCCGGCTTCACCGCCCCCAAGCTGGCCTGGGTGCGGCATCATCAGCCGGCGATCATGGCGCAGGTGCGGCGGGTGCTGCTGCCCAAGGACTACGTGCGCCTGTTGATGACCGGCGATGCCGCGTCGGACATGTCGGACAGCGCCGGCACGCTGTGGCTGGACGTGGCCGCGCGCGACTGGTCGGACGCGATGCTGGCGGCAACCCACCTGACCCGCGCGCAGATGCCGCGCCTGCATGAAGGCAGCGCCATCACCGGCACGCTGCGCCCCGCGCTCGCCGCCGAATGGGGCATGGACGCGGTGCCGGTGGCGGCGGGCGGCGGCGACAATGCGGCGGGCGCGGCGGGCGTCGGCGTGGTGCGCGATGGCGATGCGCTGCTATCGCTGGGCACTTCGGGCGTGATCTTCGTCGCCACGCGGGAATTCCGGCCCAACCCGGCGCGCGCGGTCCACGCCTTCTGCCATTGCCTGCCCGGGCTGTGGCACCAGATGAGCGTCCACCTGTCCGCCGCATCGTGCCTGGACTGGGCCGCCGGAACGCTGGGCCTGGGCAGCGTTCCCGAACTGCTGGCGCGCGCGGAGGCCGCCGGCATCGGCGCGGGCGACGAGCTGTTCCTGCCCTACCTTTCGGGCGAACGCACCCCGCACAACGATCCGCACGTGCGCGCCGCCTTCCTGCGCGCCGATGCCGACAGCGATTCCGCTCGCCTTGCCGCCGCCGTGCTGGAAGGCGTCGCTTTCGCCCATGCCGACGGGCTGGCGGCGCTGCGCGAGGCCGGCACCCGGGTTGAGGAACTGGCGGTGATCGGCGGCGGCGGCCGCTCGCGCCACTGGGGCCGCATACTCGCCAGCGTGCTCGATGCCCGGCTGGTCTATCTCGACGGCGGCGAGGTCGGCCCCGCGCTCGGCGCGGCGCGGCTGGCGCAGATTGCCGTCACCGGCGCCACGGCGGCCGATGTCTGCACCCGCCCGCCGGTGCGCGACGTGGTCGAGCCGGAGCCCGAAATCGCCGAACGCCTTGCCCCCAAGCTTGCCACATTCCGCCGCGCCTATGCCGCGCTGCGCGACATCTGAGAGGAACCGCCATGTCTGCCGACTATTTCGCCCCGTTCGACACCATCCGCTACGAAGGCCCCGAGACCGCGAACGATCTCGCCTATCGCTGGTACGACAAGGACCGCGTGGTGCTGGGCAAGCGCATGGAGGATTACCTGCGCTTTGCCGTGTGCATGTGGCACACGTTCTGCTGGCCGGGCAGCGACGTTTTCGGCGCCGGCACGTTCAGGCGCCCCTGGCACGCCGGGCCGAACGATGCCGCCCACGCCGCGCAGAAGCGCGCGGCGGCGCTGTCGTTCGTCGAGAAGCTGGACCTGCCGTTCTACTGCTTCCACGATGTCGATGTCATGGCCGACGCCGATGGCGTGGCCGAGAGCGCCGACGGCTTCCGCAAGAGCTTTGCCGAGGCGGTCGATCACCTCGAAGCGCTGCAGGCCCAACATGGCCGGCGCCTGCTGTGGGGCACTGCCAACCTGTTCAGCCACCCGCGCTACATGGCCGGCGCCGCCACCAACCCCGATCCCGAAGTCTATGCCTGGGCGGCGCTGCAGGTGCGCGACTGCCTGGAAGCGACGCATCGTCTGGGCGGCGCCAACTATGTGCTGTGGGGCGGGCGCGAGGGTTACGACACCATCCTCAACACCGAGATCGGCACCGAACAGGCCAACTTCGGCCGGTTCCTCAGCCTGGTCGTCGATCACAAGCACCGCATCGGCTTCACGGGCACGATCCTGATCGAACCCAAGCCGCACGAGCCGACCAAGCACCAGTACGATTTCGATACCCAGACGGTCTATGCGTTCCTGAAGCGCTTCGGGCTGGAGAACGAGGTCAGGGTCAACATCGAGGCGAACCACGCCACGCTTTCGGGCCATACGTTCGAGCACGAGCTGGCAATGGCGCGCGCGCTGGGAATCTTCGGCTCGATCGACGCCAACCGCGGCGATCCGCAGAACGGCTGGGATACCGACCAATTCCCGAACTCGGTCGAGGAACTGACGCTGGCGATGCTGGAAGTGATCCGGGCCAATCCCGAACAGGGGGGCGGCTTCACCACAGGCGGGTTCAACTTCGATGCCAAGGTGCGCCGCCAGTCGATCGACGCCGCCGACCTGTTCCACGGCCACATCGGCGGGGTGGACACCATCGCCCGCGCCCTGCTGCGCGCCGAAGCGATCGTCAACGACGGCACGCTCGATGCCTTCCGCGCCGAACGCTATGCCGGCTGGCAGGGCGATCTCGGCCGGATGATCCATGCCGATGGCGCCACGCTGGCCGGCATTGCCGACCATGCCATCCAGTCCAACCGCGCGCCCGAACCGCGCTCGGGCCGTCAGGAGTGGTGCGAGAACCTCGTCAACCGCTTCTGACGCCCGCGCGGGCAGGCCCCGGCGCGATCAGCGCGCCGGGGTTTCGCCCAGCAGCCGCACCGGCCCGATCAGGCCCGAACGCCGCAACGGCGCGTCGGCGCGATAAGTCGGCATCGCGCTCCAGGTGATCGGCTTCGCGCCCGGTTGCGCATCGCCGACCAGCCGGTTGACCCACAGGTTCGCCACCCGCACCGCGATGTGGTTGCGGCCCGGCTTCATCAGCGCGCCGATATCGAGCGTGTAAGGCGAATGCCACACCGACCCGGCCGGCTTGCCGTTCACCGTAACCTCGGCAATCTCCTTCGCCTCGCCCAGGTCCAGCACCAGCTTCTGCCCCGGCTTCCAGCCCTTCGGCGCGGCAAAGTCGCGCGAATAGGTGGCAATGCCCGAGAAGTACTTGATCGCCGGATCGGCATGGGTGTCCAGCGGCGCCAGCCTGGCCAGCGTCGCCGTGGCCGGGGCACCGCGACCGGGCTGGAACGCCACGCTCCACCCATCGTCCAGCGCCGCGCGTTCAGCCAGCGCCGGTGTGGCCACCGTCGCCTGCGCCGCCGTGGCCGGCTTGCGGAACACCACGTGCAGCGACTGCTCGGCCGCCAGGTTCAGCGGCACGATCGTCTCGCCACCGGCGATGCGATAGCTGACCGGCTCGCTGGTTCCGGTCTCGGCGTGCCACAGCTCGGGCGCCTTGCCGGTCACGCGGAAGTGCGCCTCGATCGCCTCTGCCCGGTCCTTGCGGTTGACCAGGAAGTAGCTGTCGCCATCGGCCAGCGCGCGGTGCAGGAACGGAATTTCCGCCCCATCGGCCCCGCCGGTGAAGCGGAAGTCCGGCGCCACGCCAACCTGCGCCAGCGCCGCGTCAATATCGGTCGAGGCGATCACCCGGCCCTTGCCCACGGAAGTGACAGCGCCGCCGCCCCACAACTTCGCCACCAGCGCGGCATATTCGCCGGCATCACCCGAAAGGCTTGGCGTGCCCACCGGCTTTTGCCCCACGATCGTCGCCCCGCCCTCGGCCAGCGCGGCCAGCTTGCGCAGCGCCGCCAGCGTCATCCGGCTGGACGATCCGCCGAGGTAGATCGCCTTGTAGCGCGCGCCGCCCGGGGTCACGACTTCGGCACCGTCGTTGCGGGTGGCGCTCGCCAGCGCGTCGAAGCTCAGGAAGTCATAGGCATTGGCCTTGGGCGCATCGGCCACCGCCTTGTCGCCGTAAAGCCCGGTCAGCGGCGCCTCCTCGCCATAGAAGTAGGCGACGTCGGCCACGTTGCGCCCCTGCTGCAGCAGCAGCGCGTTGCGTGCCATGTAGTCCACCCAGGGCCGCGCCAGTTCGGCCCAACTCTCGTTGCGGTTGAAGTACTGGCCGAAGATGAACAGCGACAGCCCCGGCAGCTTGTCGTCAACCGGCACGTGGACCGAGGTGTGGACCACCGGCCGGTTCACGCCGGTCACGAACTCCAGGTCGATGATCCGCTTCAGGTCGCCCGGCCCATAGGCCCAGGGGTTCATCGATGCGGTCATCGATTCCGCCGCCACCAGGTTCTGGCCATAGACATGCGCCACCGACGCCGCGCCCTTTATGTCGGCCACATACGTCAGCTTCGGCCCATCCTCGCGCCGGTGAGTCCACATGGCGGACATCGGCACGTCGGCGTGGCTGCGCATCGACATGTCGTCACCCAGCGACGGGCGATGGTCTTCCAGCGCCTCGCCATAGACGCGCAACCCGTTGGCGTGGGCCACTTCGGCCACGGTGCCGTAATGCTCGCTGGCCATCAGGTCGGCCAAGGTACGGCGATAGTCATAAAGGAACCGGTCGCTGTCGGCCCGGCTGCCCACCAGCGTGCCGGTCAGCGCCGGCAGCCACGGCACCGGGTCATAACCGCGCAGCCGCTTGAACTGCGCGATCATCTTCGGCGTCCAGTTGGCCGCGCCCACCTCAATCGAATCGGTCAGGATCGCCCGCACGCCGTGCGCGCCGATCAGCCCGCCCGAAGCGTCGCGATACATGCCGATGTAGTGGTCGAGGTAACGCCGCACCGCGTCGCCGTCGAACTTGTCCACCTCCAGCCCGGTCGCCTCGGGCGGCGCCGGGTGGTTGGTGGTGCCCAGCAGCGAATAGCCGAAGCGCACCACGCGCCACGTGCCTTTCGGCGGCGTCCAGTCCAGCGAGCCGTCGGGCTTCATCCGTCCGGTCAGGTCGATCACGCTGGCCGGGGCCACGCCGCTGGCGCCGTCATCGGGGTTCGCCAGCGCATAATAGTCCTGCGCCACCTCAAACCCGGCCTTGGCCTCGAAGCGATCGACCCGCGCCTCGCCGAACAGGCGGAAATCGCCCACGGTCAGCGGCCGGCTGCCGAATGCCTTGGCCATGCCGGCAAACAGATCGCCCCCCATCGCGATCCCCGGCGCCGCCGCGCCCATCTGGATGCCGACATGCTGCTTGGGCAGGAACACCGCCCGGAAATAGCGCGCCGTCACCGGGGCGAAACCATACGTCGAGGTTGCCTGCGCGGTCTCGAAATCGATCACCTTGCGCCATGCCTTGCCGTCGTCGCTGGCTTCCAGGCGCGGGTTGTACAGCGCGCCGGCAAACATCATCGCCGCGCCCGGCGCGAACATCGACAGCGTGCGCGCCGTCACCGGCTTGCCATAGTCCAGCACCAGCGTCGGGTTTTCGCCCGCCCCGCCCCGCGCCAGATCCACCCCGGCGTTGAGGTCGGCATCGGCCAGACCCGCCACCGCCAGCGCCTTGCCGAAACCGTCCTGCGCCGCCACCGGCACCAGCTCGGCCGCCGCCGGCGCCGGAAACGCCAGCACGCGGATATCCCCGTAGTGCTGCGGCGGCGTCTTGACCTTGTCGCCCCCCATCATCTCATCGATGCTCTTGGCGGGCGTCAGGTTGCCGAACGGCCCGGTCACCTGCGGCGGCGGCGCCAATTGCCCCTTGAACGGCTTGCCACCGGCCACCGTGGTCTCGCTCCACACCAGCTTCTTCAGCCCGTCCTCGGGCAGGACCCACGGACCGCCGGTTTCGGACCAACCGGGCGATGCCGCTATCGCCAGTTCCAGTCCCAGCCGGTCGGCCTCGCTGGCGGCGAAATGGAACGCGTCCTTCCACTCGGGCGTCATGTAGACGAGCCGCTTGTCGACGATCTTCGGCGTCATCAGGCTGGCGTCGAAATTCTGCATCCCGCCGATGCCGACGCGCTTCATCCACGCCATGTCCTTGGCGATGCCGTCCTTGGTCACGTTGCCGTTCATCCAGTGCCACCACACGCGCGGGCGCGCGCTCTGCGGCGGATCGCGGAACTGCTCGTCCAGCGACGGCGCGGCGGCCTGAACCGCCGGCGCGGGTTCCTCCGCCAGCACCGGACACGCGGTCAGCGCGGTGGCGGCGGCAAGGGCAAGGCGCCAGGTCGAATGAGTCATGTCTTTTCTCTCCCGAAAATCGTTCAGATCGCGGCCATGCCGAAGCCGCGCCGCAGCGCGTTCAGCTTTTCCGCACGAAACCACGCGCCCAGCGGTGCCTTCAGCATCATGGCAATGCCATCGAAGCCGTGGAAGGCGCCGGGCACCACCACCAGCTCGGTCGAAACCCCGGCCGCGTTCAGCCGCTGCGCGTAATCGACGTCCTCGTCGCAGAACAGGTCGATCGACCCGACGCCGATGAACGCCGGCGGCAACCCCGAAACATCCGCCACCCGCGCCGGCACCGCCCCCTTGGGCGCGCTGCGGCCACCGGGCTTCTGCCCCAGGAAGCTTTCCCAGCCGAAGCGGTTGCTTTCCGGCGTCCAGATCAGCGCGCCGACATGGCGCGGCTTGATCACGCTACTGCCGGTGCGATCGTCCAGCATCGGATAGATCAGGCACTGGAAGCACAGCGGCACTTCGCCGCGATCGCGGGCGGTGATCGCCAGCAGCGCGGCATGACCGCCGCCAGCGCTTTCGCCCATCACCGCGATCCGCGCCGGGTCCGCGCCCAGTTCGGCGGCATGGGCGTGCAGCCATTTCAGCCCGGCGTAGTTGTCCTCGATCGACCCGGCATAGGTGGTCTCGGGCGCCAGCCGGTAATCCACCGAAACCGCCACGCAATCCAGCTCCTTGCAGATGCCCTGCAGGTCACGCACCCCCGATTCGGCGGTGCCCAGCACGAAGCCGCCGCCATGCGTGTGCAGGATGGCGGGGCGACTGGCCCCGGCCCTGCCGTTGACCACATAGACCGCCACGTCGGGCTGGCCCTTGCCACCCGGGATCATCCGCCGCTCGAACGGCACGTCGGACAGCGGCGCCGGGTTGAACAGCGGATTGGGCATCGGCTTGCGCGCCTGCTCCAGCGTCCCGCGCGAGACTCCGGGCCGGCCCTTCGTGAACGCTTCGATCATGCGCACCGCCGGCCGCAATTCCGGATGCACCAGGTTCAGCGGCAGCGAATAGGGTTCCGGCGCCGCCGCCAGCAGCGTCGATGGCCGCGAAACCGCGCCCGCTGCGGCAAGCATGAGGCCGCCGGTCAGCACCTGGCGGCGGTTGCTGCTGAACATGGGCATGGTCCTCCCGCTGATTGTTATCGTGTCCGCACGGCCGCCAGGCGGCACGGCTTCGGCACGGCTGGAATCGACGTAGCAATATTACCGGAAACGATCAAGATTGATTGATAATGATTGCGCAAGCCAACGGGGGTAAATCCCGCCAAAATCGGCCTGCGTCGTCCGGATGCAAAAATCCGGCGCAGCACGGGCGAGGTGCTGCGCCGGACCGGAAAGACGCGCCCGCCGACCGACCGGAAGGCCGGATCGGCGGGCAAAAACCATCAGAACTTCTTGTTGATGCCGAACTGAATGTAGCGTCCGATCGTGCCGCCGTTGGCATAACCGTCGGCCTGCGGCGTGATGCTCTGCAACAGGTAGACCGGCGGGTCCTGGTTCAACGCGTTGTTGACGTTCAGCGTCAGCGACACGCCCTGAAGCGCGCCCTTGCCCTTCAGGTCCAGTTTGAAGAACAGATCGACGGTGTTGTAGGCCGCGACGGCGGTCTGCGTGCTGACCCCGGCGGTGGTGCCCAGCTGATACCCCGAATTGTGGTTCAGCGTGGCCTGCGCCCGCAGCGCCCCGATCTGGGCGCCGACCGTGGACCGGAACTTGAACCGGCTGAAGTTCGTGCCAAGCTGGCCGATGTACGGCGAAGTCGGCGTCGCCTGCTGGTTGCGGGTCAGCTCGTACGTGCCATTGAACGCGACATCGACCGATCCGAAGCCGGTCTGGTGCGTGAAGTACGCCGCCATGTCCAGCCCGCTCAGGTTGAAGTTGGCAAGGTTGGTCTTGCGCGCATCGATCAGCACATAGCACCCGCCCGAGGCGCCGGCCGGGCCACCCGGCGTGTTGCCGCCGCAACTGGTGCCCTGCACGGTGCTCAGGCCGCCGCCGCCGCCCGCCAGCCCCAGCACGCCGTCGATCTGCGCCTGCGTGGGGTTGAAGGTGATTGCCGGGGTGCCGATGAAGTTCGGATAGAACGTGCTGCTGGTGAAGTTCGGCAACTGGATCGCGCCGCTGTAGATGATCTTGTAGTACGTACCGGACAAGTGCAGCCCCGGCACGAACGGCGGATCGAGATCCATGCCCAGCGACAGCGTCTTGGCCCGCTGCGGCTGGATGCCGGGCGCGCTGCCCAGCACGATCGCCTGCGAACGCCCGCCAATCGCCGGCACGGTCACGCCATTGACGGTGGTGCCGACCAGGTTGGCCGCCGGCAGCAGGAACGGCAGGTTGATGAACGTGACGCTGGTCTGGCTGGCCGCCGGCAGGTCGGCCAGACTGGGCGCGACGAACGACTTGCCATAGGACCCGCGCAGCTTCACCCAGTCGAACGGCCGCCAGGTGATCCCGAACTTGGGATTGAAGGTGCCGCCGAAATCGCTGTAGTGGTCATAGCGACCCGCCGCCGACAGCGTCAGTTCGCGGATCAGCGGCAGGCCGTTGTCCTTGCCGACCACCGGCACCACCAGTTCGCCGAATGCCGACGTGATCGAGCGGTGGAACGGAATCGCCACCAGCGCGCCATACGGCTTCACCAGCGTCGCGCCGCCGACCACCACCCCGGGCGACCCGGTGTTCTCGGTGCCGGGGATGATGCCGCCGTTGCGGGCGATGAAGTTCTCGCTGTCGTATTCGCCGCCGGCCGCGATCTTCACCGCGCCGCCAGGCAACTGGAACAGGCTGCCGTCAAGGACGAGGCGGCTGTTGAACTGGCGCTGGCGGGTGTGGCCGAACAGTTCCAGGTTCTGTGCCACCGCCAGCGCGGTCGGATCACTGGCCGAGGGGTTGTACGGGTTCAGCAGGCCGGCGGTGATCGCCGCGTTCGCCACCGACGTCGCGTTATCGAGCGCGACCGAGTGGAACTGCGTGCTGCTTTCGCTGTAGCTGGTGGTCGAACGCAGTTGCATGTCGCCCGGCAGCTTCAGCGTGAAGCCGGGCGCGACGCCCCAGGTGGTCAGCCGGGTCGAAATCGGCCGCGCGCCGGCGCCGCCCACCTGATAATAGACCGTCTGGGTTTCGCCGGCCCCCAGGAAGCCGGTTGCCACCTTGTTGGCGCTGAACAGCGGGCTTTGCAGGTAGCCATATTGCGCCAGGAACGACGGGCCGAAATTGACCGCCTCGATATTGGGGCCACCCTGCGACAGGTCGAGCCGGTTGGTGTAGAACACCCGCGTATCGAACGTCAGCGTGTCGGTCAGTTCCTGCCGCAGCCCGGCCATCACCGAATGGCGGCGTTCGCGCGGATAGATCGTCACGCCATCGGAATCGTCGCACTGGTTGGTGGTGCCGGCCGCAAGGCGGGCGCCGGTCGGGCTCAGCGCGTAAGTCGTGGTCGGCGTTCCGGCGGGCAGGAAGGCATTGCCGACGGTGACATTGCCCGGCGAGCACTTGAAGCTGGTGGCCTTGATGCCGTCTATCGTGGTCTGCGGCTGGAACACATAGCCCAGATCGCTGCCCAGCAACTGGTCATGCTGGGCATAGTTGTAGGCGATGTAGATCGAGCCGGTGTTCCAGCTATGCCCCAGCGTCGCGTTGACGTCCCAGGCATTGTAGGCATGGGCCAGGCCGAAATGGCCGCCGACTTCCAGCCCGTCGTACTTCTTCCTGGTGATGAAGTTGATGACGCCGGCAACGGCATCCGAGCCATAGACGGCGGACCCGCCATCGGGAACGATCTCGACCCGCTCGATCGCGCCGGGCGGAACGATGTCGGCATCCGGGCTGGTGGTGGTGATGCCCATGCCGACGACGCGGTGGCCATCGACCAGAACCAGGGTGGGCGACGCGCCCGAGGTGTTGAAGCCGGGCAGGTTGCGCAAGTTCGGCCGGTTCGTGGTCACCACGTTCGACGCGCCGGTGGGCACCTGCAGGTTGTTGAAGAAGCCAAGCTGGGGAATGGTCTGAAGCAGTTGCGCGGTGCTTGCCGCACCCGATTCCTCCACCGTTGCCTGGTTCACGCCGATGACATTGGTGCCGGCGGGCGCAATGCCGCGAATGTAGGTGCCGGTGACGATGATCTCGCCGGCCTCGACCGAATTGGTCGCAGCCGCCGGATCGGTGGCCTGGTCGGCCGCGTCACGGGCATGAGCCTCCACACCAGCGGTCAGCGCCACCAGCGCGACGCCGTACCACAACGCCTTGACGGCACGGGAATTCGCCCCGGAGTCTCTCATAAATCCCTCCCTGTTGTCGCAACGGCCACCCCTGTCAGGTGGGGAAGCTCGCGGAAAACGATGGGATCGGATACGATGGCGTCCGATGGCAGATAACCCCCAGTTGGGGGTGAATTCAGATTTGTATGATTAAACCAGCGCCGGTCCGGCGCCGTTCATTCAGTCGCCGAAAGGTGATCCCGGCTCAGACGATTCCCGCGCCCAGCCCCACCGCCTTGCGCTCCTGCGCCTTGCGTTCGCGCCAGCGGCTGTCGCGATAGACCGCCAGCACGTCGATCGCGCCGCCCGCCTCTGCCCGCGCTTTCGCCAGGATCGGGCTGACGTCGATCGTATACGCCCGGCGCAGCGCCTGGAACGCCATCATCGTGTCGTTGGCATCCTGCGCGGCATGAAGCGCGGCGCGATCGACCAGGCTGGCCTTGGCAAAGCACTGCGCGATCGCCTCGGCGCTCGACAGCATCGATTCGATCGGGTCGGTGACGTTGTGCGACTGGTCGATCATGTAGCTCGGCCTAAATCCGTCACGCGGATTGTTCTCGGCCTCGACCAGTTCGTTGAACACCAGGAACAGCTGGTGCGGGTTGATCGACCCCGAATCGAGATCGTCGTCGCCATACTTGCTGTCGTTGAAGTGAAACCCGCCCAGCTTGCCGAAGCGGTGCAGCCGCGCCACGATCTGCTCGATGTTGACGTTCGGCGCATGGTGGCCCAGATCGACCAGACACTTCGCCTTCGGCCCCAGTTCCTGCGCGGCAAGGATCGACGAACCCCAGTCGCTGATGACGGTCGAATAGAACGCCGGCTCGAACATCTTGTGTTCCAGCAGCATCCGCCAGTCCCCCGGCAGCGCCGCATAAACCTGCGCCGCCGCGTCCAGATAACGGTCCAGGCTGCGCGCGAAGTCCTGCTGGCCGGGGAAGTTGGTGCCATCGCCCACCCACACCGTCAGGTCGGTCGATCCCAGCTTCTGCCCGATCTCGATGCACTCGATGTTGTGCTCCACCGCCTGCGCGCGTGTCGCCGCCACGGTCGAGGACAGCGAACCGGTGTTGTAGCTGTGCGCCTGCCCCGGCTGGTCCTGGAAGGTGTTCGAATTCACCGCGTCGAACCCCAGCCCCAGACTGGCGGCTTCCTCGCGCAGGCCGACGTAATCGCTCACCTTGTCCCACGGAAAATGCGGGCTTACGCGCGGCGTAATGCACGATAACTGGTTGATGACCGCGCAGTCCTCGAGCTTCTCGTGGATGGTGGTCGGCTCGCCGGCAATCGGAAACTTGGCGAACCGGGTGCCGCCACGCCCGGCCCCCCAGCTCGGCACCGCCACCGAAAAGTCAGCCACCCGGCGCTTCACCGCATCGATATCGATACCGCCGCGCGCCAGCTTGCGCCCCAACGCGTCGTAGTCCTCATCGAGAGCGATCGCATCGCGGGCATTGGCTTCGGCGATCAGGTCGGCGGAAAGCGGCAGGGTCATGGTTTTGCCTTTGCGGTCAGCAGCCCTTGCGATTCCATCCACAGGAGGAATTCGGGCATCATCAGGGTGGAGGTGGTGCCGGGCTTGCCCAGGCCAAAGCCGTGGCTGCCGGCTTGATAGACATGCAACTCGACCGGTTTCCGCGCCGCGTGCCACGCCGAAACGATGCCGAACTCGCCGCCGCCGAACAGCGGATCGTCCATCGCCAGCGCCGCGAACATCGGCGGGGCATTCGCCGGCACCGCCACCGCCGCCATCGGCCCGTAGATATAGCCGGCAAAGTCCGGCCCGGCCTGCCCGTCACTGCCTTGCAAAATCGCGTTCAGCGTCGTCATCGCCCCGGCCGAAAAGCCGATCATGCCGACGCGGTGCGCATCGACACCCCATTCCCCGGCCCGGCCCCGCACCAGCTTCAGCGCCGCCAGCGCGTCCTCGGTCGCCGCCGGGTCCTTGATCTCGGGCGGCCTGCCACCACCCTGGCCAAGGCTGGCGAACATCTTCATCATCCCCGCCATCCACGCCTTGTCGTCGCGGTCGGTGGGGTTCAGCCGGTACTTCAGCACGAACGCCGTCACCCCGCGATCAGCCAGCGCCTGCGCCACGCGCCAGCCCTCGTTCTGCATGGCCAGCATGGTGAAGCCGCCGCCCGGCGCCACGATCACCGCGGTGCCGTTGGCCTTGCCCGGCGCGGGCAGCACCGGCGTCAGCGTCGGATACGTGATGTTGCGCAGCACCGTCTCGCGGCCCATGAACCGCGTCTCGGCCTCGTCGGCCGGACTACCGGGGTTTGCCTTGCCGTAAAGCGGGATCGCCGTGGCGCCGGCGGGGGCACTGACGGCGCCGTCGATCGCCTGCGCCGATGCGGTGGCGGGCAGGCCCAGCAACGCCAGGGCAACGACCAATCCTGCAGCTTTCTTCATGCTCGCTCTCCCGTTCGGCTTGTTGCCGATTGTACAAGTCCTATCGCGTGAACGCCTGCACGTTGCCGGCATCGACGTTGATCATGTTCCCGGTCGACTTTGCCGAAGCCTCGCTGCCCAGCCAATAGGCCGCCTCGGCAATATCCTCGGGCAGCACGTCGCGCTTCAGCATCGAGCGGTTGCGATAGTGCGCCTCCAGTTCCTCGCCCGGATCGATCCCGTTCGACGCGGCGCGCTCCCTGCGCCAGTCGCCATCCCAGATGCGGCTGCCGCGAATGACGGCATCGGGATTGACGACGTTGACGCGGATGCCGTCGGGCGCGCCTTCCAGCGCCAGACAGCGCGCCAGATGGTTCGCCGCCGCCTTGGCCGAGGCATAGGCCGAAGCCCCCGCCGCTGCCGCCACCGCGTTCTTCGAGCCGATGAACACCACGCTGGTGCCGCCTTGCGCCTTCATCGCCTTCAGCAGCGGCCAGGCCGCGCGCGCGGTCAGGAAATAGCCCTGCGCCAGCACGTCGTAATTGCGGTTCCACAGTTCCAGCGTGGTCGCCTCGATCGGCGCGGACGAGGCGATGCCGGCATTGGCCACCAGCACGTCCAGCCCGCCGAACTCCCGCGCGCAGTACGCAAACGCCGCCGCCACCTGGGCCTCGTCAGTCACATCGCAGGCAACGCTGCGCACCACGTCCTTGCCGAACTGCTTCGCAAAACCGGCGCGAACCACTTCCACCGTCGCCGCATCGCGGTCGGCCAGCATGACGCACGCGCCTTCGCGCAGGAACCGCGCCGCCGTCGCTGCGCCGATGCCCCCTGCCCCGCCGGTGACGAGCGCGACCTTGCCCACCATCGGCTTCGGCGCCGGCATCCGCTGCAACTTCGCTTCCTCCAGCAGCCAGTATTCGATGTCGAACGCTTCCTGCTCGTCCAGCCCGATGTAGCCGCCAATCGCCTCGGCACCGCGCATCACATTGATGGCGTTGCCATAGAACTCGCCCGCCAGCCGCGCCGTGGTCTTGTCGGTGGCGAAGGTGATCCGGCCCACGCCCGGCACCAGCACCACCACCGGATTGGCATCGCGCATCGCCGGCGAATTGCCGCGCTTGCAGCGCGCATAATAGTCCGCATACATCGCGCGATAGGCTTCAAGCTGTTCGGCCAGATACGCATCATCGCCCAGCCGCGCCGGGTCCAGCGTCAGCGGCGCGATCTTGGTGCGCAGGAAGTGATCGGGGCACGATGTCCCCACCGCCGCCAGCCGCGCGAAATCGGCGGAGTTGACGAATTCCAGCGTCTCGGCATCGTCGGAGAAATGCCCCAGCTTGCGGCGATCTTGTCCATTTTGAGCCCCGGCCATCAGCCCGCGCAGGCGCGGCATCAAGTCAGCTACGATGGCGGCGCGGCTACCCTGGGAGGAACCGGCCGCGCCGCCAAAGGCCGGTTTCCCGGCTAGCTTGCTGTTCAGGTAATCGGCGGCATCGGCAATCAGTCGCACGGTGTGGTCATAGCAGGCCTTCGCGCTGTCGGCCCAGCAGATGATCCCGTGCCCCGCCAGCATCACGCCTTCCAGACCGGGGTTGGCGGCGACGTAATCGCGCAACTGCACGCCCAGCGTGTAGCCCGGGCGCTTCCACGGCAGCCAGCCGATCCGCCCGCCCCAGATCGCCCGCGTCGCCGCCTCGCCCCCGCTCGACGCCGCCAGCGCGATGATCGCGTCGGGATGGACATGATCGACATGGGCGAACGGCAGCAGCGAATGCAGCGGTGTGTCGATGCTGGCGGCGCGGCCATTGAGGTTGAACGTGCAGTGCGGCAGGTAACCCACCATCCTGTCGTCATCCTCGGGGCCGCCATAGTGCTTTTCCAGCCCCTGCAGCTTGTCCTGGTACAGCGTGGCAAACCCGTCCAGCTTCATCGAACCGATGTCGCCGCCCGAACCCTTGACCCACAGCACCTCGACCGCCTCGCCGGTCAGCGGGTCGGTTTCGGTGAGCTTTGCCGAGGTATTGCCGCCACCGAAGTTGGTGACAGTCAGGTCCGAACCCAGCAGGTTGGAGCGATAGAGCAGCAGTTCCGCCGGCGAGAGCGTCGCCGCCACAGCGTCGTCCCAGCGATTCGCCGGAACGGCAAACGGGATGGCGGCAGCGGCGATGGGGGTCTGGGCGTTCATGGGCTTCCTCTGACGGGGGGACGGCATTCGCGTCGTTGGCAGTGGTGTAGCAATTTTACTGGAAACGATCAAGAATGATTGCTATTGATCGATCAAGGCAACGGAGAGGGCGCTAAATCGTGGGCCAGGGGGCCATCATCGTCATCGATCTCGGCAAGACGCTGAGCAAGGTTACGCTGTGGACCAGCGATGGCCGCCTGCTCGATCGGCAGGTGCGCCCGAACGCGCCGGTCGTGGTCGATGGGCTGGCCCGGCTCGATGTCGGCGGCATCGGCGACTGGCTGGTGCAGGCGCTGGCGACCTGGCGCGATCACCCGGTCGAGACGGTGATTCCCGTGGGCCACGGCGCGGGGGTGGTGGCGCTGGCCGATGGCGCGCCGGCGTTTCCCCCGCTCGACTACGAACAAGCGATCCCCGCCGATGTGCTGGCCGCCTACCGGGCGCAGCGCGATCCTTTCGCGGTCACCGGATCGCCCGCGCTGCCCGATGGCCTCAACTTCGGCGCGCAACTGTTCTGGCTCGAACAGCGCGATCCGCAGGCGATGGCCACCGCTACGCTGCTGCCGTGGGCGCAGTTCTGGGCATGGTTCCTGACCGGGCGCGCGGTATCCGAAGTCACCAGCCTGGGCTGCCACAGCGACGTGTGGAACCCCGGCGAGGGCCGCTTTTCGCCGATGGCGATGCGGCGCGGCTGGGCGGATCGCTTTGCCCCGGTGGTCCGCGCCGGTGATGTGGTCGGCACGCTGAAGCCCGATCTGGCCGCCCGCACCGGCCTGCCCGCCACGGTGCAGGTGCTGGCCGGGCTGCACGATTCGAACGCGGCGCTGCTGGCGGCGCGCGGCTTCGACGAGATTGCCCTGAAAGAGGCGACGATCCTGTCCACCGGCACCTGGTTCATCGCCATGCGCCTGCCCGGCGAAGGGGTGTTTACCAGCGCGCTGTCCGAAACGCGCGATTGCCTGGTCAACGTCGATGCCTATGGCAAGGCGGTGCCGTCGGCGCGGTTCATGGGCGGCCGCGAAATCGAACAGGTCATCGGCATCGATACCCGCCGGGTGGACATCAGGCCCGATCAGCCAGCGCTGCTGGCCGCCGTGCCGCAAGTGCTGGCCGACGGGGCGATGCTGCTGCCCACGCTGGCGCCCGGCTGCGGCCCCTTCCCCGATGGCGACGGCGAATGGATCAATCCGCCGCAGGACTGGGACCAACGCCGCGCCGCCGTGTGCCTTTATGCCGCGCTGATGGCCGATGTGGCGCTGGGGCTGATCGGCTCGAAGCACCGCCTGCTGGTCGAGGGCCGCTTTGCCGAGGCCGAGGTGTTCGTGCGCGCGCTGGCGTCGCTGCGGCCTGACATGCAGGTGATGGTCGCCAATGCCCACAACGACGTCTCGTTCGGCGCACTGCGGCTGTTGAACCCGCTGCTGAAGCCGCAAGGGAGCCTGCGCCGCGTCGAACCGCTGGAACAGGACCTTGCCGCCTATCGTGCGGCATGGCGCGCCGCCGTAGGGGAACCGGCATGATCGTCGCGCAGATCACCGACTTTCGCGAGGCCGCGCGCCGCCGCCTGCCGCGCTTCCTGTTCGAATACATGGACGGCGGCTCCTATGCCGAAGTCACTTTGCGGCGCAATGTCGAGGACTTGTCCGCCATCGCCCTGCGCCAGCGCGTGCTGCGCGAGATGGGCACGCTGGACCTTTCCACCGAGGTGTTCGGCCAGCGCTGGAACCTGCCGGTCGCCCTCGCCCCGATCGGGCTGGCCGGCCTGAACGCGCGGCGCGGCGAATGCCAGGCGGTGCGCGCGGCGGAAAAGGCGGGCATTCCGTTCACGCTGTCCACGGTGTCGGCCTGCGATCTGGGCGAAGTCGGCCGCGCGGCTCGCCTGCCGTTCTGGTTCCAGCTCTACATGATCCGCGATCGCGGTTTCATGCGCGACCTGCTGGCGCAGGCAAAGGCGCTGCACTGCTCGGCACTGGTGTTCACGGTGGACATGCCGGTCCCCGGCAGCCGCTATCGCGACTATCGCACCGGGCTTGCAGGCGCCGATGGGTTTAAGGGCGCGGCATGGCGCTTCGCGCAGGCCTGCGCTCGCCCGCGCTGGGCGTGGGATGTCGGCCTGTGGGGCCGCCCGCACGCGCTGGGCAATGTGCTGCCGGTGCTGAAGGGCCGCACCGGCATCGAGGATTTCTTCGCGTGGATGCGCCAGAACTTCGATCCCACCATCGGCTGGCGCGATCTCGATTTCATCCGCGCCGAATGGCAAGGCCCGCTGATCATCAAGGGCATCCTTGACCCCGAGGATGCCAGGGAAGCCGCGAAACTGGGGGCGGACGGCATCGTCGTCTCCAACCACGGCGGCCGCCAGCTCGACGGCGTGCCCTCCACCGCGCGCGCGCTGCCGCCGATCGCAGAGGCCGTGGGCGACCGCTTGACCGTACTCGCCGATGGCGGCGTGCGTTCGGGCCTCGATGTCGTGCGGATGCTGGCGCTGGGCGCGAAGGGCGTGCTGCTGGGGCGCGCCTGGGCCTATGCGCTGGGCGCGGCGGGCGAAGCGGGCGTGACGAAGATGCTGCACCTGATCGAGGCCGAGATGCGCGTCGCGATGACGCTGACCGGCGCGAAAACCATAAGCGAAATCAACGAAACCATGCTGGCGAGGATTTGATGGCCCACACCGATACGATGAGCAGGCGCGAGCATTGGCGCAACACCGTGCTGGCGGGCCTCGCCAACTACATCGATGCCGGCTCGATCGTCTCGGGCTCGGTGGCGCTGGCACTGTGGAAGGACACCTACCACCTCACCGACAGCTTCGTTGGCCTGATCGGCGCGTTCTCGGCCAATGCCATTTCCGCCGGCATCGGCGCGCTTATCGGCGGGCGGCTGTGCGATCTGTTCGGGCGCAAGCGCATCTACCAGTTCGACATGCTGTTCTATGCATTCGGCATGCTGTTCCTGATCTTCGCGGCGGCACCGTGGATGATCATCACCGGCTTCCTGCTCGTCGGCCTCGCGGTCGGCGCCGACATTCCCGCGTCGTGGTCGCTGATCGCCGAACAGGCGCCCGATCATGAGCGCGGCGCGCATTCGGGCGTGGCGCAGATGCTGTGGTATCTGGGGCCAGTGGCGGTGCTGATCGCCGGCTATTTCCTGAAACCCTTCGGCATCTCGGGCGTGCGCTGGCTGTTCATCCACCTCGCGGTGCTGGCGTTGGCGCTCACCTTCCTGCGCAGCCGCATGAAGGAAAGCGAGCGCTGGCAGGAAACCGTGGCGGAAGCCAAAGTGCCCCGCTGGTCGGCAGTGCTCACCCCGCGCCACCTCGGCGCGGTGCTCTACCTCGTCACCATGTACGGCATGTGGAACCTGTGGGCCGGCTACAACGGCTTCTTCACCCCATACCTGATTGAGCAGAATCACCTGCCGCAATGGGCCGCCACGGTGGTTCCCGCCGGCTACTTCGGCATCGGCATGGTCTCGATCTTCGCCATCTTCATGAAGCTGTCGGACAAGGTGGACCAGCGCCTGCTGTTCGGCATTTCCGCCGCGCTGCACGTCTTCGGCATGGCGCTGCTGGCGGTGTTCGGCTTCAAGCTCGAAGTGGTCATCGTCCACATCGTCATCATGGGCATTGCCGGCGGCTTCGGCGCGCAAAGCTTCTTCCAGTTGTGGAGCGCCGAGCTGTTCCCCACCGCGATCCGCGCCAGCGCGCAAGGGCTGGCCTTCGCCATCGTGCGCATCGGCCTTGGCGTGTGGAGCCTGGCCGTGCCATCGCTGGCGGCGAACAACTTTACCGAATTGGCGTGGATTCTGACCGGTTTCCTCGTCATAAGCGGTGTTGTCGGCGTGATCTGGGCGCCGCGCAACCAGGGCAAGTCGCTGGAACAGCTCGAAGCCGAGCGCGGGACTGCGCCTTAAGAGGGGCTTGATGCACGCTAACGAGCGCGAACGACTGATCTTCGCAGCGATGGAGGCGACCGGTTTCGTCTCCTATCGCGAGCTGGAATCGCGCCTCGACGCCTCGCCCGCCACCATCCGCCGCGACCTGACCCGGCTGGAGGACGAAGGCCGCATCACCCGCGTCCACGGCGGCGCCAAGCTGGCGGAGGACGATCGCGCCGACAATGGCCAGCGCCTGTTCGGCACCCCGTTCGACCTGTCGATCACCCAGAACCTGGCCGCCAAGCAGGCCATCGCCCGCGCCGCCGCCGCGCTGGTGGAGCCCGGCGAAGGCATCATGATCGACGGCGGCACCACCACGCTGCAAATGTGCCCGCACCTGGCCGGGCTGGATTGCCAGGTGCTGACCAACTCGCTGCACATCGTCAACGCGCTGCTGCCGCAGGCCGGCACACGCATCCTGCTGCCGTCGGGCAGCGTGTTCCGCGAACAGAACATCATCCTGGCGCCCGCCGGCGAGGATTCGATGCCGCGCTTCCACGCCCCCAAGCTGTTCATGGGCGCCGCAGCCGTGGGGCCGCAGGGGGTGATGCAGCAGGACGTGATCCTGGTCGCCGCCGAACGCCGCCTGATCGACCGGGCCGAGCAGGTGATCCTGCTGGTGGACAGCAGCAAGTTCGTCTCATCCTCGGGCGCGATCGTCTGCGGGCTGGACGAAGTCGATGTGGTGATCACCGACGCGGGCGTGGGACCGGATGTCGTGCAGCGGATCGAAGCCGCGGGGCCGCGCCTGATCGTCGTCTGACCGGGGTTACGCGCCGCCGTCCGACAGCAGGCGCGCGGCGATCACCTCCCACGTCCCGCACAAATCGAAGGCATCGCCCTCGCGCAGCCACTGTTGCGCCAGCCCGGTCATCGCCGCGTTCAGCCCCCGCGCGATCTCGGTCGGCGCGGATACCATCGGCGCCAGCAGTCCCGCCAGGAAGGCAACCGCCTGCGTTTCCCGGCGCCGGAACGATTCATGCGCCGGGTGCGCCGGATCGATCGCTTCGGCCTGGATCACCACCACCAGCCGGGACAGTTCCTCGCTTTCCATCGCCAGCCGCACCATCGCCGCCAGCAGCGCGTGCAGATCATCCCTGCTTGGCCCACCCGGCCGCAGGCAGCGATCGATCTGCGGTTGCAGGGCCGCTGCCTGCCGCTGTTCCAGCCGATCGATCACCGCGTTGAGCAACTGGGGCTTGGAGCTGAAGTGATGCAACATACCCGCGTTCGACATGCCGCACGCGGACGAAAGCTCGCGGATGGTGAAGCCGTGGTAGCCTAGCCGCCCGATCTGGCGGATCGCCTCGTCAAGGATTTCCTCGCGACGAAGCTCGGCCGATTTTCGCACGCGCGGTCGAGTTGCCATTGACCAATTCGCTCCCACTATCTACCGTTCGGTTGGTATATTGAATTGCCAGTCCGTGCCAAGGGCCACCACCCCTTGGCACAGATCGTCACCGACCGGAACCGGATCGAACCAAGCACTCAACAAGCGGCAACCTGCACCGGCATCATACGCACCCGGGCACAAGCCGCAGCCGGACCGGCCGAAAGCAGCCCGAAAAGGCTGATCGCCAGTCGACCATAGAGGGAGAATGCCAATGCCCCGAATTCCGATAACCTGGAAGAAATTCACCGCCGTATCCGCCGGCCTGGGCCTGGCGCTGGGCGTCGCTTCATCGCTGATGCCGCTGCCGATGTCCGAAGCACGCTCGGCCGAACCTGACCTTGCCGCCAACCTCCAGGCCGCCTGCACCGCCGAGGCGATGGCGCCGGTCGTTGCCGGCCTCTCCACGAAAGTCACCGTGCAGCCGGTGAAGAACGGCACTTTCCGCGGCGCCACCCGCTTCCTGCCCGCCACCACGACGCGGCCGGCGTTCTGCCAGGTTTCGGGCAGCTTCGAGACCAACCCGGCCACCGGCAAGACCGCCAATTTCCTGGCCAACTTTCCGGCGGCGTGGAACGGCAAGTACCTCCAGCTTGGCTGTTCGGGCCATTGCGGGCAGTTCTATGTCAGCGATCCCGCCACCCCGGCGATCGTCGTCACCGCGCAGGGCCACCCCGGCCAGTTGATCGAGAAAGGCTATGCCACCTTCGCCACTGACGAGGGCCATGTCGGCATGGAAAGCGCAAGCTGGGCGGTGAAGGACGGCAAGGTCGATCAGGACTATATCGACGATTTCCTGTACCGTGCCGACAAGGTCATGGCCCGCATGGGCAAGGAATTCACCACCGCGTTCTATGCGAAGCTGAACGGCACCGTGCAGCAGATCTCGCGGTCGTACTTCAACGGTTGCTCGGGCGGCGGGCGCGACGCGATGGTGGCCGCCTCGTACTTCCCGGAAGAGTTCGACGGCATCATCGCCGGTTCGCCTTACGACACCGTGGGCATGACGATGCAGGCTTCCGCAACCGGGCTGGCCACGCACCGTTCGCCCGACGCGATGCTGACCCCGGCGCTGCTGGCGCTGATGGACAAGGTGGTGAAGGACCAGTGCGACGGGCTTGACGGCGTGAAGGACGGGCTGATCCAGAACCCGGCTGCCTGCAACTTCCGCCCCGAACGCGACCTGCCGCGCTGCACGCCGGGCAAGACCGGCGACCAGTGCTTCACCAAGGGCCAGATCGAGACCGTCGCCACGATTGTCCACGCCGTCACCGACGATCAGGGCCGTGTCGTGCAGCCGGGCTATTCCGCCAGCGAATTGCAGGAACTGGGCGGCGGGCTGGCGCTGCTCAGCGACCCCAACCTGAAGATCTTCGTTCACCGCAACGATCCGGCCTATGCGCTCGGCTCAAGCTTCAGCTTCCGTTACGGCGGACCGGGGCCGGTGACGGGCTTCCACGCCGTCGTCAGTTCGGCCGAAGCCGCCGCCGTTGGCGCCGCGCTTCACGCTGGCGCCGGACACATTCCGGAGAACGCGGCGAAGCTGATGGCCGGAAAGACCAAGCTGATGATCTGGCACAACTTCAGCGACGAGAAGCTGACCCCGTTCAGCTCGATCAATTGGTACAAGCGGCTTGCCCGCAACCACGGCGGCTATGCCCGGGTGCAGCAGCAGGCGCGCCTGTTCATGCTGCCCGGCACCTCGCATTGCAGCATTGCCGGGATCGCCCCCAACAGCTTCGACGCGATGACCGCGATGGAGAACTGGGTGGAACACGGCAAGGCGCCCGAAAGCCTGCTGGCCACCGTCGCCGATCACCAGTTCACGCCGGGCGCGGTGAAGGCACCGGCGCTGAAGAGCCCGAACTGGACGATGCCGCTGTGCAAGTTCCCCGAAATGGCGCGCTATGCCGGGCATGGCGACACGCAGGATGCCAGGAACTGGAGTTGCCAGGCCAATGACAGGCGGCTGCTGCAGGTTGGCGTGAGCGGGCGCGAAGCGGGCGTGCTGAACTGAACTTTGCGGGCGGGGCGGCACGGGCCGCCCCGCCCCATTGGCTGCCGCAATCGCGGTGGCCAAAGCGCCGTTTATCTGGCCCGCAGCGCCAGTGCCGCAACCAGCTTCTCGTGAACCTGCGTGCTTGTCGATAGCGCGTCTGCTGTCGATCCGTCCTTCGCCCGGATGGCGGGATCGGCGCCCAGGTTCAGCAACTGGCTGACGGCGGCTGCGTCGCCCGCCTTCGCGGCATAGTGTAGCAGGGTGAAGCCGCGTTCGTCCTGATCGTTCACGCCCAGCGCGCCGATTCCGATGATCATCAACGCGCTGCCGGTCTTGCCGGCAACGATATAGTCACGCGCGTCATCGAACGGATCGGCAAGCGCGGGATGGGGCGATAGCGCCAGCAGCGCCGCAATGGCAGCCATCGGGGTCTTTCGCATGATCATTCCTT
>JAGWVC010000056.1 GCA_018971065.1 Sphingomonadales bacterium
CGGGTTTCGGCGAGCAATTCCGCCGATTCCGCCGCGAAGCCGCGACCCAGGTTGCTGGCGAGCAGCAGTTGTCCGCCGGGCTTGTGGACCAGCATGGCGATGATCGTGGCTTCGGCGTCGATGTCGAGCATCGAGCGCAGCGGCTCGCCGAAACCGCGCGCGGAGGGGAGCTTGTCCGCGCCCAGCGTGTAGAAGCGGCCGTTGTCGCAGGCGATCAGCAGCTTGTCGGTGGTCTGGGCGTGGAGGACGAAGGCCTGGCCGTCGCCTTCCTTGTACTTGAAGTCCTTGTCGAGCGGTTCGTGGCCGCTGGCGCCGCGAATCCAGCCGCGTTGCGACAGGATGACGGTGACGGGCGCCTTCTCGATCATCGCGTCCATGTTGAATTCGCGGGTGGGTGCGGCTTCGGCGATGGTGGTGCGGCGGCGGCCGAGCGCGGTGGTCTCGGCATAGTCCTTGCGCAGTGCGGCGAGGTCGCGCTTCAGGCGGGTGCGCTGTTTGGCCGGGCTGTCGAGCAGGGCCTGGAGATCGGCCTGTTCCTTCAGCAGTTCGGAATGCTCACGCCGCAGTTCCATCTCTTCCAGCTTGCGCAAGCTGCGCAGGCGCATGTTGAGGATGGCTTCGGCCTGGCGGTCGGTGAGGCCGAATTCGGCCATCATCACCGGCTTCGGCTCATCCTCGGTGCGGATGATCTCGATGATGCGGTCGAGATTCAAGTAGGCGATGATGTAGCCGTCGAGCAGTTCGAGGCGGGCGGCGATCTTGTCGAGCCGGTGCTGGCTGCGGCGCAGCAGGATGTCGATCTGGGCGATCACCCATTCCTGCAACATCAGCTTCAGGCCCAGCACGCCGGGGGTGCGGCGCGAATCGAGCACGTTGAGGTTGAGACCGAAGCGCGTCTCCATGTCGGAGAGGCGATAGACCGATTCCTTCAGCAGATCGGGATCGACGTTCCGGCTTTTGGGGACGAGGACGATGCGGATCTGCTCGTCGGACTCGTCGCGGACGTCTTCGAGGATCGGCAGCTTCTTGTCGGCGATCAGCGCGGCGAGCTGTTCGATCAGCTTGGCCTTGGGGACCATGTAGGGGATTTCGGAAATGACCAGTTGCCACTGGCCGCTGCCGAGTTTTTCGATCCCGGTTTCTTCCCAGTTGCCCTCGCCATCCTGACCGCAACTGAAGCGGCCGCGCACGCGAATGCCGCCCTTGCCGGTCTCGTAGGCGGCGGAGATGGTGGCGGGGCTATCGACCACGACGCCGCCGGTGGGGAAATCGGGGCCCTTGAACACCTGCATCAACTGGGCGTGTTCGGCGTGCGGGTTGTCGATCAGCAACAGGGTGGCGTCGATGATCTCGGCGACGTTGTGGCTGGGGATCGAGGTGGCCATGCCAACGGCGATGCCGGTGGCGCCGTTGGCGAGCAGGTTGGGGAACAGGCCGGGAAAGATTTCCGGCTCTTCCTCCTCGCCGTTGTAGGTGGGGTGGAATTCGACCGTGCCTTCGTCCAGCCCGGCCATGAGCTGCATGGCGGTCTTGGTCAGCCGCGCTTCGGTGTAGCGATAGGCGGCGGCGTTATCGCCATCGATGTTGCCGAAGTTGCCCTGGCCCTCGACCAGCGGGTAGCGCAGCGACCAGTCCTGCGCGAGGCGGACCATCGCGTCGTAGACCGAGGCGTCGCCGTGGGGGTGATACTTGCCGATGACGTCGCCGACGACGCGGGCGGACTTCTTGAAGGCCTGCGACGGATCGAGCTTCAGCCCGCGCATTGCCCAGAGCAGGCGGCGGTGGACCGGCTTCAGGCCGTCGCGCAGGTCAGGCAGCGAGCGCGCGGTGATCGTCGAGAGGGCATAGACCAGGTAGCGTTCGGACAGGGCGCTGTCGAACGGGGCATCGACGATAGCGTCAAAAGGATCGGGTTCGGTGTCGGTGGTCTTGGCCATGGCCAGCAAGCCCTAGCAGGGCGGTGCGGCGAACGGAACCGGGGCGGGGACAGCATCCCCAAGCAATTTACCGCAGCCAAGGCCCCAGCATGCCGGTTTCGGGCAGGACCGCGGGATTGTCGCAGCGGACCAGCAGGCGGTGCTTTTCGTAAGGGCCGGGCAGGTTCCAGCCGTCGGTGCCTTGGTTGGTGAAGCCCCAGAAGCGGCCGTAGTATTCGGGATCGCCGATCATCACCTGCGGCAGCGGCGCGCGCGGGTCGAGCGCGGCGATGGCGGCGGTCATCAGCGCCTTGCCATAGCCGGCGCCCTGGTGTTCGGGAAGCACGGCGACGGGGCCGACCATGATCATCGGATGAGCGCGGCCGTTGTCGTCGGTCAGCGCGACCGGCCAGCACTGGATGGTACCGACGAGGTGGTCCGAGGCGTCGATGGCGGCGAAGGACAGGCCCGGCAGCCAGTCCATCCCCTCACGCACCTTGTAGGCGGTGCGTTTGTGGCGATCCGGCTCGAACGCGCGGTCGAGCAGGGCTTCGACGAGGGCGGGATCGACGTTGTCGAGCGGGATCAGGGTGGGTTGGGCGTCTGACATGCGGCGGGCGGATAGGCTTGGTGGGGGGTAATGGCAACCTTGGGCTTGCGTCGCGGCGCGGCGGCGGGGCAGGAACGCGGCATGAACGGCGCATTTTTCTTCGGTGAGCGGCTGGTGATCGGTGTCGATGAGGCCGGGCGCGGTCCGCTGGCGGGGCCGGTGGTGGCGGGCGCGGTGGTGCTGTGCGCCGGGGGCATCGGGGGGCTGGCGGATTCGAAGAAGCTGGCGGCGAAGCGGCGCGCGGCGCTGGAGGCGACGATCAAGGCGCGGTGTCGCTGGGCGGTGGGTGTGGTGGACGTGGCCGACATCGACCGGCTGAACATCTTTGGCGCGACGATGCTGGCGATGGCGCGCGCGGTGGGCGCGCTGTGCGGGGAACTGGGCGTGGAGCCGCACGAGGTGCTGGTGGACGGCAACCTGACACCGGTGGGGCGATTGGCGGAATGGCGCTGGCCGGCGCGGGCGATCGTGGGGGGCGATGCCATCGAGCCGTGCATCTCGGCCGCGTCGATCATCGCCAAGGAGCATCGCGACCGGCTGATGCGCGCGGCGGCCGAGGCCTATCCGCATTATGGCTGGGAGCGCAACGCCGGCTATGGCACGGCCGCGCACATGGCGGCGCTGCGCGAGCACGGGGTGACGCCGCTGCACCGGCGGAGTTTCGCGCCGGTGGCGCAATTGCTGCGGTTTCGGGAGGACGCATGATGGCGGGGTTTACGGCGGGCGACGTTCCTGACCAGCGCGGGCGGACGGCGATCGTGACCGGGGCGAACACGGGCATCGGCTTCGAGATTGCGCGCGCGCTGGCAACCAAGGGCGCGCGGGTGCTGCTGGGTTGCCGCGACGCGGGCAAGGCGGACGCGGCGATGGCGCGGATTGCGGCGGCGGTGCCGGGGGCTGATTTGGCGTTCCTGCCGCTGGATCAGGCCGACCTGGCGTCGGTGCGGCGGGCGGCGGAGGTTGCGCAGGCCGAGGCGCGGCTGGACCTGCTGGTGAACAATGCCGGGGTGATGTTCCCGCCGCTGACCCGCACCGCGCAAGGGCATGAATTGCAGTTCGGGGTCAACCATCTGGGTACGTTCGCGCTGACCGGGCTGTTGCTGGGCAAGCTGGCGGAAACGGCGGGAAGCCGGGTGGTCGTCACGTCCAGTCTGGCGCATCGGCGCGGGCGGATTGACTGGGACGATATCGACGCGCGGCGGGGGTACAACGCGGCCGGGCGCTATGGCGACAGCAAGCTGATGAACCTGTTGCATGTGCGGGAGCTGGACCGGCGGCTGCGGGCGGCGGGATCGCCTGTCACGGCCGTGGCGTGCCATCCGGGGGTGGCCGCGACCGAGCTGATGCGGCACGGCAATGCGGTGGCGCGGGCGGTGTGGCCGCTGGTGGGAAGGTTCCTCAACACCCCGGCGATGGCGGCCTGGCCGGCGTTGCAGGCGGCGACCGATCCGGGCGTGGCGGCGGGTGGATACTATGGCCCGCAAGGGCTGTGGGAGGCGCGCGGGCCGTCAGGGCCGGCGACGCGGACCGGGCAGGCGCAGGATGCGGGGCTGGCGCGGCGGTTGTGGGACCTGTCGGTGGAACTGACCGGGGTGGATGCTTGTTGACCAATCGCCTGGCAAGCCTGCCTGCCTACCCCCACGCGAGGCGGTTCATGCTTTCCAGATAGGAGGCCATCCGCGCTTCCATCGCGGCCGGGTCGGGATTGGCCTGCGACGGATCGGCGGTGGCGTCGCCATCCTGGATGCCGTGGCGCATGTCTTCCTTGCTGTTCACCCGCGGATAGGGTTCGGCGGGCACCGGCACGCCCAGAAACGCGCAGAGCGGTTCCCATCCGTCGGCGGAGCGGTGGACCAGCAGGCGTTCGGGCGGGAGGCCGGCGATGACATCGGCCCGCCAGCGATCGAAGAAATCGAGCATGAAGTCGCGGTCGCGCAGGCGCCCGGTGAAGGGGGCGGTGATGACGCCATGCATGAACGCGCCCATCGGTCCTTCCGAAATGCGCTCGATGTTTTCAGGGCGCAGGATCGTCTGGGTGGCGGACTGGTACCAGGCGGCGGCATCGCGATCGGACAGGATGACTTTCGCATCGGGGTAGTGGGCGGCGAGTTCGCGCCAGAAGGTACAGGCCGGATAATCGACGGTGGCGCTGAAGCCGGCGAACAGGGTGTCCCAATCGGGCTTGCCCGCGACCACGTCGAGCCAGTGCGGCAGGCGGGTCCGGGCTTGCGAGAGCACTTCGGTCATGTGGTAGCACGGCCCGAACCCGAGCTTTTCGAGCGCGAGCTTGAGCGACAGCGTGCCGGTGCGGCCAAGGCCGGCGCCGATGACTTTTAGTGCCATGCAGAATTCCCCCGCTGATGTCCGGTTTGGCCCGAGTAGATCATGTTCGCGGCCGGCGCGGAAATTTATTTTCGCGGCGAGTCCGGCGGGTCACACCTACCAGATGTTGAGTCATGGGCGAATCGCGAGACTCCACATGATGTGTCGGACTCGGTTCGTTCCGGTGGTGCGAACGGGCTGAATCGCCCGGAATCCGGCGAGTCGCGGGTTGACGGCGAGTCCGCCAGGATTCAGAATCGTCGCGCAATCAGAGGTATGCGCGATGACGAAAGTGATGCTGAAGGAACGCCGCAGCGCGAAGGCCAAGGGGGAGCTGGCGCTGCCGGTGGGGCAGATCCTGCCCGGCGACTGCATCGCGGCGATGCGTTCGCTGCCCAGCGCCAGCGTGGACATGGTGTTTGCCGATCCGCCGTACAACCTGCAACTGGGCGGCGATCTGGCGCGGCCCGATGGCAGCCATGTTGATGCGGTGACCGACGACTGGGACAAGTTCGACAGCTTTGCCGCCTATGACAAGTTCACCCGCGAATGGCTGGCCGAGGCGCGGCGCGTGCTGAAGCCCGACGGTTCGCTGTGGGTGATCGGCAGCTATCACAACATCTTCCGCGTCGGCGCGATCCTGCAGGACCTGGGGTTCTGGATTCTGAACGACATCATCTGGCGCAAGGCCAATCCGATGCCGAATTTCAAGGGCACGCGGTTCACCAACGCGCACGAGACGCTGATCTGGGCGTCGAAGGGCGAGAAATCGAAGTATACCTTCAACTATCGCGCGATGAAGACGCTGAACGATGAGTTGCAGATGCGATCGGACTGGGTGCTGCCGATCTGTTCGGGGCAGGAGCGGCTGAAGAAGGGCGGGCACAAGGTTCACCCGACGCAGAAGCCCGAAGCGCTGCTGTATCGCGTGATGCTGGCGACGACCGACAAGGGCGACGTGGTGCTGGACCCGTTCTTCGGCACCGGCACCACCGGCGCGGTGGCGAAGCGGCTGGGGCGGCAGTGGATCGGCTGCGAGCGCGATGGCGGCTATCGCGAGGCGGCGCTGGAGCGGATCGAGCTGGCGCTGCCGCTGGACGAATCCGCGCTGACGACGATGATGAGCCCGAAATCGGCGCCGCGCGTGGCTTTCGGGCAACTGGTCGAGACCGGCTGGATTGCGCCGGGGGCGATGGTGTTCGACAAGAAGCGCAAGTTGAGCGCGCAAGTGCGCAGCGATGGTTCGCTGGCAATGGGCGTGGAGTTCGGTTCGATCCACGGGCTGGGCGCCAAGGTGCAGGGCGCGCCGTCGTGCAACGGCTGGAGCTATTGGCACATCGAGCATGAGGGCGAATTGAAGCCGCTCGACGCGATCCGGCAACTGTATCTGCTATCCACCGAACCGTGAGCGTTTCGCACTATTTGCAGCCGATCGCGCTGGCGAGTGCGCCGCAGGCCGAGCATGGCGATGCGGTGCGGCTGGCCGGGGGGTTGGTCTATGCCAGCCGGTTCGCGGTGACGGTGCGCGATGGCGGCAAGGTCGTTTCGCGGGACCTGTATGGCGCGCGGGCGTTGCAGGCGGCGTTGCCGGGCATGGCGGATGACGTGCAGGCCCAGTTTGCCGGGTTGACCCGCGCTCATGCGCCGCTGGACCTGACAGTGCCGGGCGGGCGGCGGACCATCCGGCTGGACCAGCCGCAGGTGGTGGGCATCCTCAACGTGACGCCCGACAGCTTTTCCGATGGAGGCCAGTTCCTCGACGACCCCGAGGTGGCCAATGCCCATGCCGCGACGATGTTGGAGGCCGGGGCGGCGATGATCGACGTGGGCGGGGAATCGACCCGGCCGGGCGCGCCCGGCGTGTGGGAAGGCGACGAGCTGAAGCGCGTGATCCCGGCAGTGGAACGACTGGCGGCGGGTGGGGCGGCGATTTCGGTCGATACGCGCCGCGTTGGCGTGATGGAGGCGGCGCTGGCGGCGGGCGCGCATGTGCTGAACGACGTTTCGGCGCTGCGCCATGATCCGCGCGCGCTGGAATTCGCGGCCGCAAGCGGCGCGCCGGTGATCCTGATGCACGCGCCGGGTGAGGCAGAGAACCTGCACGGCGGCGGCGACTATGCCGATGCGGTGTTCGATGTGTTCGACTGGCTGGCGGCGCGGCGCGATGCGGCGCTGGGCGCGGGGATTGCGCGTGAGCGGATCGTGCTGGACCCGGGTATCGGCTTCGGCAAGACGCTGGCGGAGAACCTGGCGCTGATGAACGCGCTGCCGCTGTTCCATGCGCTGGGCCAGCCGCTGATGGTGGGCGCCAGCCGCAAGCGGATGATCGGCGCGCTGTCGAACGAGGCGCCGGCGCACAAGCGGATGGGCGGATCGGTCACGCTGGCGGTGCAGGCGATGCAGGCCGGGGTGCAACTGTTGCGCGTGCATGACGTGGCCGAGACGGTGCAGGCGCTGCATGTCTGGCGCGGGCTTCGTGATGCGGCGCTGACCGATTTTTCGTACCTGCCGGGTTAGCGCGGCTTTTCGGCTTCGTCCTCGGCCGGCGGGGCGGTGTCATCCAGCGTGAGCGGGGTGGTTTCGGCGTCCTTGTCCACCTTGGCGTATTCGGCCTGGATGCGCGCGGGCGGTTCGCGGAAGTCGTTCCACGGCAGCGGCTTTTTCAGGGTCAGCGACCAGCGTTCGATCCAGTCGATGCCGTCCTTCTTCGCGTAGGCGTCGGCGGTGCGGTAGGCGGGGTCCTTCATCGCCTTGTCCAGCGGAACGACCTTGAAGTTCTTCTCGCGCAGGATGGCGGCGAGGTCGTCGATGGTGTCGGCGTTGAGACGGTTGCCGTGCAGCAGCAGGACATGGGCGATGTCGCGCCCGAACAGGCCGCGCGCGGCTTCGCCATACCAGGTGAGCGCGCGGCGGAAGTAGGCGAGCCAGGCGCGGCGCAGCGCGCGGGCGTGGGCTTCGTCGTGGTGGGCGATGGCGGCGTCGTAGGGTTCCGAGAACACGTAGTCCGACGGCACGATGGTGACGGGGGCGACGCGGTAGCGGTGCCTGGCCAGCCAGCCGTCGATGGCGTGGCGGGCGGACAGCGGCGCGCCGGTTTCCAGATAAGGATGGCGGAACCAGCGCGGGGTGCGGCCGTGACGCGCCAGGATCGGCCGCAGCGCGGCGTCGCATTTGGCGATGTCGGCGATGTAGCCGGCGGTGCCGAGTTCCTCGGGGCTGTCATGCGACTGGGTGTGGTTGCCGAGATCGAACCCGGCGGCCAGCCATTCGTCGAGGATGGCGGTCTGGCGGGCGGGCACCAGATCGTCGAGTTTGCCGCAGACGGCGAAGCCGGTGGCGGCGAAGTGGTGGCGCCGCAGCCCGGCGATGAGGGCGCGGTTGGTCTCGTCGTCGTACGTCTGGTCGTCGATCAGCGAGAGTTCGGGCAGGTCGTCGAAAGTCAGCGCCACGGGGATTTCGCGGGCGGCGACCGGGTGCGCGGCCAGCAGCGCCAGCGCGGCGGGGAGCAAGCGCAGCTTCATCCGCGATAGCCGCAGTCGGAAACGACGACCTGGCCGGTGATGGTCCACGCGGCGTCGGACAGCAGGAAGCCGATCTGCGCGGCCATGTCATCGGCCTGGGCGACGCGTTCGGACACCGAGACATCGGCGACGAGCGCGGCCATCGCCGCATCCTCGCTGCCGTGCTGCGCGACGAGCGCGCGGAACTGCGCGGTCTTGGTCCAGATCGGCGTTTGCACGCGGCCGGGGGCGATGGCGTTCACGCGGATGTCGGCGTGTTCGAGCGCGGCGATCTTGGCGAGGTGGGCGATGGCGGCCTTGGTGGAGCCATAGGCCGAGGTCCCGGCCAGCGGCTTGACCCCGGCGGTGGAGCTGGTGAGCACGACGGAGCGTTCGCCTTTGGTCTGCGTCATCAGCCGCAGCGCGGCGCGCAGCGAGAGGAACGCGCCATCGAGATTGACCGAATGCATCCGGCGCCAGCCTTCGAAACTTTGCGAAACGATCGGGCAACCGTCGGCGATGCCGGCGTTGATGACGGCGTGGTGCAGCGGGCCGCCTTCGGATTCGACCCGCGCCCACAGCGCCTCGTCGGCGACGCTGCCGATGTGGGGGCGAACGCGGCACGACAGGCCCAGCGCGGCGATGCCCGCTTCGTCGATATCGACAAGGATAAGTTCAGCGATGCCCTGCCGGTCCAGCCATTGCGCGCAGGCGGCGCCGATGCCCGATGCCGCGCCGGTGACGAGGGCGGTGCGGCCCGCGAAATCATTTGTTCCCATTTCGGGGATGCTAGGACAGCTCAGGCGGCGTTGTCGATACCCAGATCGGACAATTTGCGATACAAAGTGGAGCGGCCGATGCCGAGACGGCGGGCAACTTCGGTCATGCGGCCGCGATAGTGCCCGATGGCGAGGCGGATGACGTCGGCTTCGATGTCTTCCAGTGGGCGCAGGTTGCCGTCCGCCGTGTAAAGCATCACGCCGACGCTTTCATGCACCACCGCGCCGGCGGCGCCCTGGCTGACCATGTCGGACAGTTGCGGGAAGTCTTCGGAGGTCAGCGCGTCGCCGTCGCAGAACACGGCGGCGCGGAACAGCACGGCCTGGAGCTGGCGGACGTTGCCCGGCCAGTCGTAGGCGGCCAGCAGCGCCAGCGCGCCATCGGTGATGCCGAGCGGGCGCAGGCCGGGCTGTTCGCCGATGCGCGCCAGGAAATGGCGGGCCAGCGCAGGGATGTCGCCGGTGCGTTCGCGCAAGGGCGGGATCGCCACGGTGGCGGCGCCGAGCGCATCGCACAGTTCGGGCAGGAACACGCCGTCGGCGACCAGTTCGCGCAAGGGGTAGTTGGCGGCGGCGATGACGCGGACATCGACGCGGAAGGCGTGGCGGGCGCCGACCGGACGACAGATGCCGTGCGTGATCGCTTCGACCAGGCGCTGTTGGATCGATTCGGGCAGGCGGTCGATCTCGTCGATGGCGAGGGTGCCGCCGTCGCAATGCTGGAAGGCGCCGATCTGGCGATCGAACGCGCCGGGGAAGGCGCCCTTCTCATGGCCGAACAGCATCGATTCGATCGAGTTGGGCGGGGTCGTGCCGATGTTGACCAGGCGCAGCGGCAGCCGGGCGCGCTGCGATGCGGCGTGAATGGCGCGGACCAGCATTTCCTTGCCGGTGCCGGTTTCGCCCTCGATCAGCATCGGGCCGTGATTGCGGGCGGCCTTCGCGGCGATGGCCAGCGCCGAGCGGAAGGCCGGCGAGGAGCCGATCATCGCGTCGAAATCGGGCGTGGCCGGCATCTTTTCGGTGAGCGGCTGGAGTTCGGCGCGCGGGGCCTCGCGGGTGGTGGCGGCGCGCAGCGCGGTCATCAGCCGATCGGGGGCGACCGGCTTGATCAGGTAGTCGGTGGCGCCGGCGCGCATCGCTTCGACCGCCAGCAGCGGCGAGGCGCTGGTGGTGAGCATCAGGATCGGCAGCGCGGGGCGGCGGGCCTTGAGCTCGGCGATGAGGGCGCAGGCGTCGTCGCCGGGCACCCACTGGTCGAGGATGATGGCGCCGAGCTGCATCCCCTGGCGGGTGCCGAGCGTGGCGATGGCGGTTTCCGAATCCTTGACCACCAGCGTCCGCCAGCCCTCGCGCGAGGCGAGTGCGGTGATGAGCCGGCACTGGGCCGGTTCATCGTCGATCAGCATCAACAAGCGTTGTTCGGTTTCTGACATCGGTGGGCCCGGGAGTTCCCTTGGTGAGCCACCGTGAATAGCGCTTCGGGGTAAAGAGCCGATTAAGGCTGTCCAAATCATTGCAAATCGATTGCGGGACGGGCCGGATTGCCGGCGAAAAATATGGGTTGAATGGCGGTTTGCGCCTTGAGCGCGAAACGCAGCGGCGATATGGGCGGTTTCATGGCGGCGGGTGCATTGATACCGCCGGTTTTGTTTATCGCGCCCGGTATCGGGTGTCGTAAAGGGGAAGACAGCATAATGGCTTCGGGCAATGACATGAAGGCACACCGGTCCACGTATGAGGGCTTCATCAATCTGGTGAAGTTTGGAACCCCGGCGGTGGTGCTGATTACGGCCCTGGTCATCTTCCTGATCACCCGTCACCACTGAGTCGTGGCATGACCGGCCCGGTGCGGATCGCCGTCCTGCGTGAACGGGCCAGCGGGGAGACCCGCGTGTCCGCGACGCCGGAGACGGTGAAGAAATTCATCGCGCTGGGCGCGGTGGTTTCGGTTGAACCCGGCGCGGGGGCAGGGGCGTCGATTGCCGATGCCGACTATGCGGCGGCGGGGGCCGGCGTTTCGGACGCGGCGCTGACCGGGGCGGACATCGTGCTGGGGGTGCAGGGGCCGGACGTTGCGGCGCTTTCGGGCGCGCATGACGGGGCGTGGATCGTGGCGGCGTTGGAGCCGTTCGCGCAGCGGGCGCGGATCGACGCTTATGCCGAGCATGGCTTCGAGGCGCTGGCGATGGAGTTCATGCCGCGCATAACCCGCGCGCAGTCGATGGACATTCTCTCGTCGCAGTCGAACCTGTCGGGCTACAAGGCGGTGGTGGATGCCGCCGGGGTCTATGGCCGGGCGTTTCCGATGATGATGACGGCGGCGGGGACGGTTTCGGCGGCCAAGGCGTTCGTGATGGGCGTGGGCGTGGCGGGCCTTCAGGCGATCGCGACGGCGCGGCGGCTGGGGGCGCAGGTTTCCGCCACCGACGTGCGTTCGGCCACCAAGGAGCAGATCCAGTCGCTGGGCGCGAAGCCGATCTTTGTCGAGAGCGTGGCGGGGATCGAGGGCGAGGGTGCGGGTGGTTATGCCACCGAGATGTCCGAGGAATATCAGCGGGCGCAGGCCGAGCTGGTTTCGGGGCATATCGCCAAGCAGGATATCGTCATCACCACCGCGCTGATCCCCGGACGCGCGGCGCCACGGCTGATCACCGATGCGCAGATCGCGACGATGAAGCCGGGTTCGGTGATCTTCGATCTGGCGGTGGCGCAGGGCGGGAATGTCGAGGGTTCGGTGGCCGATCAGGTGGTCGAGCGGCATGGCGTGAAGATCATGGGCTGGTCGAACACGCCGGCACGGCTGCCGGCGGATGCTTCGGCGTTGTATGCGCGCAACCTGTACAACTTCCTGTCGGCGTTCTGGGACAAGGACGCCGGGCGGCCGGTGCTGGATGCCGAGATCGGCGACGCGGTGCGGCTGACGCGGGGTGGGCAGGTGGTGAACCCGAGGTTGCTGGGGTGAATATCGGTGTCACCTTCCAGAATCTCCTCCGTTGGGGGAGGTGGCAGGCCGCAGGCCTGACGGAGGGGGCCTGAAGTGGAGACGCATTCTCCCAAGGCGTTAAGTACCGCCCGGAAGTTACGCCGCGAGATGTCGCTGCCCGAAGGCCTGTTGTGGCGACACTTGCGGCAAAGGCCGATGGGTGTGAAGTTTCGCAAGCAACATCCCATCGGCAATGTCGTTGTCGATTTCTTTTGTGCGCAGGCCCGGTTGGTGATCGAAATCGACGGAATTTCGCACGACATGGGCGAAAGGTCCGTGCGTGACCGGCGGCGCGATGCGTGGTTGCATTCGCAAGGTTACGAGGTCGTTCGAGTGCCGGCATCGGACGTGTTGCGCGATCCGGCGGCGGTTGCAGCATCGCTGGTTACGCTGTGCCTTGACAGGCCCCCTCCGTCAGCCCTGCGGGCTGCCACCTCCCCCAAAGGGGGAGACTCTTTCGGAGTCGTTTGCTGATATGGACTTCATCAGTATCCTCTCGATTTTCGTGATGGCCTGTTTCGTGGGCTATTACGTGGTGTGGTCGGTGACGCCGGCGTTGCACACGCCGTTGATGGCGGTGACCAACGCGATTTCCTCGGTGATTGTGGTGGGGGCGCTGATTGCGGCGGCCGCGCCGGTGCTGGGGGCGGGCGGCGCGGTGTCGAAGTGGCTGGGGCTGGGCGCGGTGGTGCTGGCCAGCGTCAACATCTTCGGCGGGTTTGCGGTGACGGCGCGGATGCTGGCGATGTACAAGAAGAAGGAGAAGAAGTGATGGAACACATCGCTGTGTCTCCTTGGGCGATGCTGGCCTATCTGGTTTCGGGCGTGCTGTTCATCCTGGCGCTGCGCGGGCTTTCCAGCCCTGCGAGCAGCCGCGCGGGCAATCGCTTCGGCATGCTGGGCATGACGATTGCGGTGGTGACGACGCTGGTGACGCATGGCGTTGCCAGCCTGCCCGAGATTGCCGGGGCGTTGGTGATCGGTGGCGGCATCGGCTTCGTGATCGCACGGCAGATCAAGATGACCGACATGCCGCAGCTTGTGGCAGCGTTCCACTCGCTCGTGGGTCTTGCCGCCGTGCTGGTGGGCTGGGCGGCGTATCTCAATCCGCAGGCCTTTGGGATTGCCGGGCCGGACGGGGTGATCGAGGCGCAATCGCGGGTCGAGATGGGGCTGGGCATCGCCATTGGTGCCATCACTTTCTCGGGTTCGGTGATCGCGTTCCTCAAGCTGGCGGGCAAGATGTCGGGCGCGCCGATCCTGTTGCCGGCGCGGCATGTGATCAACCTCGGCACGATCGTCGCGATCCTCGGGCTGGTGGCCTATTTCACGCAGGACCAGTCGCTGTGGGTGATCGGGGTGGTGACGGCGCTGTCGTTCCTGATCGGCTTCCTGCTGATCATCCCGATCGGCGGGGCGGACATGCCGGTGGTGGTGTCGATGCTCAACTCGTATTCGGGCTGGGCGGCGGCGGCGATGGGGTTCACGCTGCACAACACGGCGATGATCATCACCGGCGCGCTGGTCGGCTCGTCGGGCGCGATCCTGTCGTACATCATGTGCAAGGCGATGAATCGCGGGTTCTTCAGCGTGATCGCCGGCGGGTTCGGTGCGGAGGCGGCGGCGGGCGGCGGCGAGGCGAAGGAGCAGCGGCCGTGGAAGCGCGGCTCTGCAGAGGACGCGGCGTTCCTGCTGAAGGAAGCCGAGAACGTCATCATCATCCCCGGCTATGGCATGGCGGTGGCGCAGGCGCAGCACGTGCTGCGCGAGATGGGCGACGTGCTGAAGAAGGAAGGCGTCAACGTCAAGTACGCGATCCATCCGGTGGCGGGGCGGATGCCCGGGCACATGAACGTGCTGCTGGCAGAGGCCAACGTGCCGTATGACGAGGTGTTCGAGCTGGAGGACATCCAGGGCGACTTCGCGCAGTGCGACGTGGCGTTCATCATCGGCGCCAACGACGTGGTGAACCCGGCGGCGAAGACGGACAAGTCCAGCCCGATCTATGGCATGCCGGTGTTCGACGTGGACAAGGCCAAGACCATCATGTTCATCAAGCGCAGCATGGGCGGCGTCGGTTATGCCGGGGTGGACAACGACGTGTTCTACATGGACCAGACGATGATGCTGCTGGCTGACGCGAAGAAGATGGTCGAGGACATCGTCAAGGCGCTGGCTCACTGATGCGGTGCGCGGTTCTGGTCCTTGCCCTGCTGGCCGGGGCGTGCGTGCAGGACATCAAGCAGAACCGGGTGGAGACCGCGCTGGTCAACGCCGGGCTGCCGCAGCCGTTGTCGGAATGCATGGCGCGGCGGATGGCCGAGAAGCTGACGATCGCGCAGTTGCGGCGGTTGCAGGCGCTGGGCGTGGAGAAGCGCACCTATGGCGACTATATCCGCGCGGTGAAGAATGTGCATGACAACGACGCGCTGGAAGTGCTGCTGGCGTCGTTTGCCTTGTGCAAGACCGGGATTGTCCGCTGAAGCGAACAGGTTGGCCGGTGATTGGCTGATTCGGCGGGTGGACGGCGGCGCGGGGGTTTCCTAAGTCGCCGGCATCCTCCCACGAACCCCGGAGCATTCCCTTGCGCAAACTCGGCCTGATCGGCGGCATGTCCTGGCTGTCGACACGGACCTATTACGAACACATCAACCGCATCGTGCAGGCCACGGCGGGCATGAGCGCGAGCGCGCCGATGGTGATCGAGAGCCTGGATTTCAGCAGCCTGGTGCGGCTGTCGAGCGACGCGGACTGGGAGCGTGCGGCCGGGGTGCTGGCCGACGCGGCGAAGCGGCTGGAGGCGGCGGGCGCCGGGGCGCTGGTGATCGGCGCGAATTCGATGCACAAGGTCTATAACCAGGTGGCGGCGGCCGTCGGCATTCCGGTGCTGCACATTGCCGATTGCGTGGGTGAGCGGATGGCAGCCAACGGCGTGAAGCGCGCCGCGCTGATCGGCACGCGCAACGTGATGGTGGAAGGGTTCTATCGCCGCAGGCTGGTGTCGCGCGACATCGAGCTGCTCCCGCCGGACATGGACAGCATCGCGACGCTGGACCGCATCATCTATGACGAGCTGCTGCTGGGCAAGGCCAGCCGTCAGTCGGAGCGCGAGCTGAAGACGATGATGGTGAACCTGCAGCAGAAGGGGGCGCAGGCGGTGGTGCTGGGCTGCACCGAGCTGGAGATGATCGTCGATGTCGATGCCAACGTGCTGCCGATCTACGACAGCACGCGGATTCATGCCGAGGCGGCGGCGGCGTGGATTCTCGACGGCCAGTGATCGATACGGCGGTTTCGGGCGCGCGGTCGCCGCTGGCGTGCGATCCGGCGCGGTCGCGCGGGCGCGAGTTCGGCACTGAGAGCGTGATCGCGCGCGGCCCGCGCAGCGAATATCAGCGCGACCGCGACCGCATCATCCATTCGATCGCGTTCCGGCGGCTGCGGCACAAGACCCAGGTGTTCATCGCGCCCGATGGCGACCACTATCGCGTGCGGCTGACGCATAGCCTTGAGGTGGCGCAGATCGGCCGGGTGATCGCGCGGGCGCTGGGGCTGGACGAGGATCTGACCGAGGCGCTGTGCCTGGCGCACGATATCGGCCATCCGCCGTTCGGCCATTCGGGCGAGGATGCGCTGGATGCGGCGCTGAAGGACCACGGCGGGTTCGACCATAACGCGCATTGCCTGCGGGTGCTGATGCGGCTGGAATCGCCCTATTGCGAGCATGACGGGCTGAACCTGACCTGGGAACTGCTGGAAGGGCTGGCCAAGCACAACGGGCCGGTGCGGATGCCGGGCTGGGCGCTGGCGGAGCTGGATCGGGCATATCCGCTGGACCTGGGCGAGTGGTCGTGCCTTGAAGCGCAGGTGGCGGCGCTGGCGGACGACATTGCCTATGACAACCACGACATCGACGATGGGCTGCGGGCCGGGTTTTTGAGCCTCGACGATCTGCTGACGCAGCCGTTCGTGGCCGAGCAGTGGCGGGCGGTGGAGCGCAAGTTTCCCGGCGCGCCGCGCGATCGGCAATTGCGCGAACTGGTGCGCAGCCAGATCGGCCTGATGGTCAATGATGTGATCGCGGAGACGCAGGCGCGGTCGGCCGGCATGGGCTCGCCGGCGGACGTGCGCGGGGCGGGGCGGCCGACCTGTGCGTTCTCGAAGGGGTTGGAGGGCGTGGAGCGTGAGCTGAAGCGGTTCATGTATGACCGGCTGTATTACCACCCCGAGCAACTGGCGGCGGCGGAAAGCGCGCGCGAGGTGACGGCGGGGCTGTATGCGGCATACGATGCCGATCCGGCGGCGATGGGGCCGCGTTGGGCGGGTGCATTGCCGACGGAGGAGCCGGGGCGGAGCCGGCATATCGCCGACTTCATCGCCGGGATGACCGACCGGTTCGCGATGGCGGAGTTCGGGCGGCTGTTCGGCCGGGTGCCGGAGCGCCTTTCCAGCGTATGATTGGCAAGGGCGACGGTTTGCAGGTGTGCCTTGTCGGCGCGACCGGGCTGGTGGGACAGGCGCTGATCCGCGAATGCCGGGGGCGCCCAGGGTTCCGGCTGACCGGGGTGACGCGGCGCGAGGTGCCGTTGCCGGACGGCGCGCGGGTGGAACTGGTGCTGGCGCCGGTGGAGGCGTGGGATGCGGCGCTGGCGCGACTGGCGCCCGACGTGGTGGTCTGCGCGCTGGGGACGACGCGGGCGAAGGCGGGCAGCGAGGCGGCGTTCCGCGCCGTGGACGTGGATCTGGTGCTGGACGTGGCGCGCGCGGCAAAGGCGGCAGGGGCGCGGCAGTTCATCCTGGTGTCGTCGGTGGGGGCTGACGGGAGCGCCAGGGGCGCCTATCTGCGGGCCAAGGGCGACGTCGAAGCGGCGGTGGCAAAGCTGGGGTTCCGGCGGCTGGACGTGGTGCGGCCGGGCCTGCTGCGCGGGTCGCGCGGGGAATCGCGTCCGCTGGAGCGCGTGGCGCAAGCGCTGGCGCCGCTGGTTGATCCACTGCTGCATGGCAAGTGGCGCCGCTTTCGATCGATCCGGGGGGATGTGCTGGCGCGCGCGATTCTGGTGCTGGCCACGGAAAAGGCCGCCGGCCGATTTGCCCACGAACACGACGCGTTGCGACGAGCCGCGTCGCGGGCCGTACCATCGGCCTAATTTATGTTGGGGATAGTCAGACACAATAGTTTTGACTTTTGCGGTGCAGCATAGGATGGCGGGACGTCGCTGATCGCGCGGGAGAGACTGGCTGATTCGCAAGATGACGCCGGCGCCGAAGGAGCAACCGCCCCGGAAACTCTCAGGCAAATGGACCGCGTGGGTCGATAGCGATACTCTGGAAAGCGTTCCCGGCTGCGGCGGGGGGCCACCGAAGGTGTAAGCCCGCAGGTTTCTGCGGGGGAAGCTCTCAGGTTTCCGTGACAGAGGGGGCGCCGGAACCGGTGCCCTTTTGCGCGGAAGCGAGAGACTGTGAGCGAACCAGATACCCCTGAATTCGACGAATCCGTTGAGGATTCCGGGCCGCTGACCCTGCCGCTGGATGCCTGGCATCGCGCGCGGGGGGCGCGCATGGTGCCGTTCGCCGGCTACTGGATGCCGGTGCAGTATGAGGGCATCATCGCCGAGCATACGTGGACGCGCGGCCATGCCGGGCTGTTCGATGTTTCGCACATGGGGCAGCTTTATCTGTCGGGCGAGGGGTTGGACGCCGCTGTGGAGGCGGTGCTGTCCATCGACCTGGCGACGCTGAAGCCGGGTTCGGTGCGCTATTCGCTGCTGCTGAACGCGGATGGCGGCATTCTGGACGACCTGATGGTGACGCGCTGGGAATCCGGCCTGTACATGGTGGTGAACGGCGCGACCAAGTGGGACGACATCGGCCACTTGCGGGAGTTCCTGCCTGACGAGATTGCGCTGAACCACATGGAAGAACCGGCCTTGCTGGCGTTGCAGGGGCCGGAAGCGGCGGCGGCGCTGGCCCGCGTGACCGATGGCGACGTGGCCGGGCTGAAGTTCATGAAGAGCGGGGCGTTCAGGATCGCGGGCGTGGACGCGTGGATCAGCCGGTCGGGCTATACCGGCGAGGACGGGTTCGAGATTTCGCTTCCGGGCGAGAGCGCGGCGGCGATTGCCGACCTGTTGTGCAGCCAGCCGGAAGTGAAGCCGATCGGGCTGGGCGCGCGGGATTCGCTGCGGCTGGAGGCGGGGTTGCCGCTGTACGGGCATGACCTGAACGAGGATACCGATCCGGTGAGCGCCGACCTGGCGTTCGGGATCAACAAGCGCCGCAAGGCCGGGGGCGGGTTTCCGGGGGCGGCGCGGATTCTGCCGCTGCTGGCCGGTGGCGCGCCGCGCAAGCGCGTGGGGCTGGCGCTGGATGGGCGGCAGGCGGCGCGCGAGGGGGCCGGGGTGTTTGCCGGTGATCGCGAAGTGGGCGTGCTGACCTCGGGCGGGTTTTCACCGACATTGGGCCGCCCGATCGCGATGGCCTATGTCGATGCGGCCAGCGCCGCCGACGGCACCGGATTGACCATAGACGTGCGCGGCAAGCGCCTGCCTGCGAAGGTGGTGCCGATGCCGTTCGTTCCCCACAAATACCATCGCTGAGGAGTTCGAGATGAGCCGCTATTTCACCAAGGATCATGAGTGGATCGAGGTTTCGGGCGAGACCGGGATCGTTGGCATCACCGATTACGCGCAGAGCCAGTTGGGTGACATCACGTTCGTGGAACTGCCCGAGGAAGGCGCCAGCTTCGGCGCGGGCGATACCGCGTCGGTGGTCGATTCGGTGAAGGCCGCCAGCGACATCTACATGCCCGTTAGCGGCACCGTGACCGCGAGCAACGGTGAACTGGCCGACGCGCCCGAGCTGGTGAACACCGCGGCCGAAACCGATGGCTGGCTGTTCAAGGTGACGCTGAGCGATGCCGGCGAACTGGCCGGGCTGATGGATGAAGCGGCCTACCAGGCCTACGTCGCGGAGCTTTGAGTCCATGCGCTATCTGCCGCTGACTGCCGATGACCGTGCCGCGATGCTGGCGACGATCGGCGCGAGTGCCGTCGACGACCTGTTCGCCGACGTTCCCGCTGATTGCCTGTTGCCGGGGCCGGTGCCGGGCCTGCCGGCCCATGCTTCGGAAATGGCGGTGGAGCGGCACTTGACCGCGCTGGCGGCGAAGAACCTGTCGGCTGGATCGGCGCCGTTCTTCCTGGGGGCAGGGGCCTATCGCCATCATGTCCCGGCCAGCGTCGATCACCTGATCCAGCGTGGCGAGTTCCTGACCGCCTATACGCCGTACCAGCCGGAAATCGCGCAGGGCACGTTGCAGGTGCTGTTCGAGTTCCAGACGCAGGTGGCGCGCCTGTTGGGCACCGAGATCGCCAATGCCTCGATGTATGACGGCTCGACCGCGTGCTGGGAGGCGATCGCGATGGCGGGGCGGATCACGCGGCGCAGGAAAGCGGTGCTGTCGGGCGGGCTGCATCCGCACTATGCGGGCGTTGTGGCGACAATGGCGCGGTTTACCGGCGACGTGATCGATGCGCGGCTGCCGGTGCTGGACGCGGCGGCGGACGATGCGGCGCTGATCGCGGCAATCGACGGCGAGACCAGTTGCGTGGTGGTGCAGTACCCGGACCTGCTGGGCCGCATCCCGGACCTGGCGGCGATTGCCGAGGCGGCCCATGCGGCAAAGGCGCTGCTGATCGCGGTGGTGACCGAGCCGGTGGCGCTGGGGCTGCTGGAAGCGCCGGGGCATCTGGGCGCGGACATTGTCGTGGGCGAGGGACAGTCGCTGGGCGTGGGGTTGCAGTTCGGCGGGCCTTACCTGGGGCTGTTCGGCTGTTCGGAAAAGCATGTGCGGCAGATGCCGGGGCGGCTGTGTGGCGAGACCGTGGACGCCGAGGGCAAGCGCGGGTTCGTGCTGACGCTGAGCACGCGCGAGCAACATATCCGGCGCGAAAAGGCGACCAGCAATATCTGCACGAATTCCGGGCTTTGTGCGCTGGCTTTCAGCATTCACATGACATTGCTGGGCGGGGCGGGGCTGGAGCGGCTGGCGCTGCTGAATCATCAGGCGGCGCGGAAGACGGCGGCGGCGCTGGCGCAAGTGCCGGGTGTTGCGGTGCTGAATGACGCGTTTTTCAACGAGTTTACGGTGGTGCTGCCGCGTCCGGCGCGCGAGGCGGTGCGGGCACTGGCCGACCGGGGCGTGCTGGGCGGGGTGTCGCTGGGGCGGCTTTATCCGCAGGCCGGCGCGCTGGCCAACGGCCTGCTGGTGACGGCGACCGAGCTGACCACCGACGAGGACATTGCCGCGCTGGCGGCTGCGCTGAAGGAGGTGCTGGCATGAACGCGCCCAATGCATCGGGCTGGCGCCCGGAAATGAGCGCGGGCGGTGAGGCGCTGGCGCCCACCGCCTCGGGCGATCGCGGTCTGCATTTCGAGGAGCCGCTGATTTTCGAGCTGGCCGAGCCGGGCGCGCGGATGGGCGTGGATCTGGACGCGCCGGCGGGTGACGTCATGCCGTCGCTGGCGAAGTTCCGGCGCAAGGGCATCGCGCCGCTGCCGGGGCTGACCGAGCCGGAGACGGTGCGGCACTATACCCGGCTGTCGCGCCAGAACTATGCGATCGACCTGGGGCCGTTTCCGCTGGGATCGTGCACGATGAAGCACAACCCGCGCCTGAACGAGAAGATGGCGCGGTTGCCGGGGTTTGCCGACATTCACCCGTTGCAGCCGCAGGCCACCGTGCCGGGGGCGCTGGAGGCGATCGCGCAACTGGCCGACTGGCTGGTCATGCTGACCGGGATGGCGGCGGTGGCGCTTTCGCCCAAGGCGGGCGCGCATGGCGAGCTGTGCGGGCTGCTGTGCATTCGCGCGGCGCTGGATGCGCGCGGCGAGGCGCGGCCGGTGATCCTGGTGCCGGAATCGGCGCACGGCACCAACCCGGCGACGGCGGCGTTTGCAGGCTTCAAGGTGGAGAACATTCCCGCCAAGGCGGACGGGCGGGTCGATCTGGCGGCTTTGACCGCGCGGCTGGGGCCGGATGTGGCGGGGGTGATGATCACCAACCCGAACACCTGCGGGCTGTTCGAGCGCGACATGAAGACGATCTCCGAACGGGTCCATGCCGCCGGCGGTTATGTCTATTGCGACGGCGCGAACTTCAATGCGGTGGTGGGCAAGGTGCGGCCGGGCGACCTGGGCGTCGATGCCATGCACATCAACCTGCACAAGACCTTTTCCACCCCGCATGGCGGCGGCGGGCCGGGTTCGGGGCCGGTGGTGCTGTCCGAGGCGCTGGCGCCGTTTGCGCCGCTGCCGTTCGTGCGGCGCGATGCGGCGGGCAAGGCCGAGCTGGTCGAGGAAATGCACGCGGGCGAGGATGTGCCGGCGTTCGGCCGGATGGTGGCGTTCCACGGCCAGATGGGCATGTTCACGCGCGCGCTGACCTATATGCTGAGCCACGGCGCCGACGGGCTGCGGCAGGTGGCCGAGGATGCGGTGCTGAACGCCAACTATGTGCTGCGCAGTCTGGACGACGTGCTGCACGCGCCGTTCGGCGAGGCGGGGCCGTGCATGCACGAGGCGCTGTTCAGCGACGATGACCTGCCCGACGGGCTGACCACACTGGACATCGCCAAGGGGCTGATCGACGAGGGGTTCCACCCGATGACGGTGTACTTCCCGCTGGTGGTGCATGGCGCGATGCTGGTGGAGCCGACCGAGACCGAGAGCAAATCGGGCCTCGACCGGTTGATCGGATCGCTGCGCAGCCTGGCGGCGCGGGCGCGGGCGGGTGACATGACCCTGAAGTCGGCGCCGCACTTTGCGCCAAGGCGGCGGCTGGACGAGACGCTGGCGGCGCGGAAGCCGAAGCTGACGTGGTCTGAACCGGGGCAGGGGCATACGCTGACACCGCAGGCGCCGTCGCTGAGCGAGGTCGGCGGAAGCTGATGCCGGCCGGGCAAGGTATGGCGCAGACGCTGCTCCCGCTGGGGGTTGTGGCGGTGGTGTTCCTGCTGCGGTTTCGCAACCTGAACCGGGCGCGGCGCCTGCGGCCGGGGCGGTTGTGGCTGGTGCCGGGGCTGATCGCACTGGTGATCGGGCTGGGGCTGTGGGTGCAGCCGCCGGTTCCGGCGGGCTGGCTGCTGTTCGCGCTGGGGCTGGTGGCCGGGTGGTGGCGCGGTCGGTTCATGCACATGGCGTACGATGCGGCGGCCGATGTGCTGATGGTGCGGCAGAGCCCGGCGGCTTTGCTGTTCCTGATGGCGCTGTTCGCGGTACGGCGGGCGGCCAGCGCGGAGTTCGGGATCGGCGCGGGCGCGGGACCGCACGCGGCGCTGGCGCCGTCCGCCCTGCTGGCGAGCGACGCGCTGATGGGGTTTGCGCTGGGGCTGGTGGCCGGCCAGCGGATCGAGCTGTGGATCAGGGCGCGCCGGCTGCGCGCCGGGGCGGCTACTTCGCCGCGGTAGAAATCGCGCTGCCGGCGGATTCGAGGTCGCGCCCGGCGCCCTGCACGGTGTTGCAGGCGACGACCGACAGGCCGAGGGTGGTGAGCAGCAGGGCGGTCGAGAACTTGCGGAGCATGGGCGGCCTTTCGATTGACGCCCTTCAAACGGGCGGCAGTCCGGCCGGTTCCGCTATTCGCTTTCCAGCAGCGGCGAATGGCGGGGCGCGCGCGACAGGCGGTGTTCGCGCCAGGCGATGACGAGGCCCGAGGCGACGATCAGCGGCGCGCCGAGCCAGATCGTCGCGGACGGCAGGTCGCCCCAGATGAACCGGCCGTAGAGCGTGGCCCAGAGCAGTTGGGTGTAGTCCATGACGATGACGCTGGCGACGGCGCCGAAGCGCAGCGCGGTGGTCATCAGCAGTTGTCCGAGCGTGCCGATAACGCCGATGGCGAGCAGGATCGCCCAGGTGCCGCCGTCGTGCCGGGTCATCACGAAGGGCAGCAGCACGGCGGTGAACAGGGTGCCGAACACGGCGAACCAGAACACCACGCGGATCGGTTCCTCGGTGCGGGAGAGGTCGCGGATCTGGAAGCTGATGCCGGCGTTGAACAGCGCCGCGAGCAGGCCGCAGGCGCCGCCGAGCAGGGGAATGGTGGCGCTGCCCGGGCGGGCGATGAGGATGACGCCGGCGAAACCGAAGGCCACCGCCGTCCAGCGCCACGGGCCGACCTTTTCGTGCAGGACCAGCGCGGTGATCAGCACCGCGAACAGCGGCGCGGTGAAGTTGAGGGTGGTGGACACCGAGAGGTGCAGCAGCAGCGCCGCGCCGAAGTTGACCGACATGCCGGTCATCCCGGTGACGGCGCGGGCGAAGTGGCTTTTCAGCCGCGTGGTGGCGAGGCGTTGCAGGCCGCGCTGCCGCAGCGCCAGCCAGCCCAGCAGCATCGGCAGGGTGACGAACTGGCGCCAGAACATGATCTCGGCCAGGGCGACGCCGCGCTGCCCGGCCAGCTTGCCCAGCATGAACATCGTGGCGATCATCAGCGCCGCACCGGTGCGCAGGACCAGCGCCAGCAGCGGGCGGTGATGGGGGTGCGGAAGGGCCGTGGTCACGGTGACGCATTACCGGGCGCGTGTGCCCGTACAAGCCCGAAAAGCCGCGAATGGTTGATGCCGGCCTGGGCTTTCATGCGGAGAAGGGGGAGAGGTTTCGTTCACCGGTTGGTGGCAGGGTGGCGACGGCGGCAAGGTGCCATCCACAGGCGGCGGGGCGGCGATCCTTGCAAGTGGCACGGGGCGATCCCATATCCCGGCTCAACCAGGCGGGGCGGATCGCTTGACAGAGGTTCCGCCCGCAGGCGCCGACTGGCGCCGCCATGCAAGAAGACCGGGCCGGAAGGCGCCGCACGTTACGGAATGATCGAACCATGAACCTGCTTCCCCTGCTTCCCCTGCGCGATATCGTGGTGTTCCCCGGCATGGTGGTGCCGCTGTTCGTCGGCCGCGAGAAATCGGTTGCCGCGCTGGAGGCCGCGATGTCGGCCGAGGACAAGGACATCTTCCTGCTGGCGCAGCTTGATCCGGGTTGCGACGATCCGCGCGCCGACGACCTGTACGACGTGGGCGTGATCGCCACCGTGCTGCAACTGTTGAAGCTGCCTGACGGTACCGTGCGGGTGCTGGTCGAAGGGCAGCATCGTGGCCGGCTGGAAAACCTGCGCGAAGAGGGCGACATGCTGGTCGGCCAGGTGGAGCGCGTGGAATCGCTGACCGCCGAGGGCACCGAGACCGAGGCGATGATGCGCAGCGCGGTCGAGCAGTTCGGTGAATATGCCAAGCTGAACAAGAAGCTGTCGCAGGATGCCGGTGACCAGTTGGGCGACATCGACGATGCCTCGCGGCTGGCCGACGCCATCGCCGCGCACCTGGGCGCCAAGGTTGCGGACAAGCAGGCGCTGCTGACCGAGATCGACCCGATGAAGCGGCTGGAGCTGATCTATGGCTTCATGGAAGGCGAACTGGGCGTGCTGCAGGTGGAGCGCAAGATTCGTGGCCGCGTGAAGCGCCAGATGGAGAAGACCCAGCGCGAATACTACCTGAACGAGCAGCTCAAGGCGATCCAGAGCGAGCTGGGCGGCGGCGATGACGGCGAGGTCAACGAGGTTGCCGAGCTGGCCGAGAAGATCGAGAAGCTGAAGCTTTCGAAGGAAGCCAAGGCCAAGGCGATCACCGAGCTGAAGAAGCTGAAGACGATGCAGCCGATGAGCGCCGAGGCGACCGTGGTGCGCAATTACCTCGACGTGCTGCTGGGCCTGCCGTGGGGCAAGAAGTCGAAGCTGAAGAAGGACATCGGCGCCGCGCAGGCAATCCTCGATGCCGACCACTATGCGCTGGACAAGGTGAAGGACCGCATTGTCGAGTATCTGGCGGTGCAGGCGCGGACCAACAAGCTGAAGGGGCCGATCCTGTGCCTCGTCGGCCCGCCGGGCGTGGGCAAGACCAGCCTGGGCAAGTCGATCGCCAAGGCGACCGGGCGCGAGTTCGTCCGCCAGTCGCTGGGCGGGGTGCGCGACGAGGCCGAGATTCGCGGGCACCGGCGCACCTATATCGGTTCGCTGCCGGGCAAGATCGTCACCAACCTGAAGAAGGCCGGGAGCGCCAACCCGCTGTTCCTGCTCGACGAGATCGACAAGCTGGGCCAGGATTTCCGGGGCGATCCGGCGTCGGCGCTGCTGGAAGTGCTGGACCCGGAACAGAACGCCAAGTTCCAGGATCATTATCTGGAGCTGGATTTCGACCTTTCGGACGTGATGTTCGTGTGCACGGCGAACAGCCTGAACCTGCCGCAGCCGCTGCTGGACCGCATGGAGATCATCCGGCTGGAAGGGTACACCGAGGACGAGAAGGTCGAGATTGCCGAGCGGCACCTGATCGCCAAGCAGGTGGAGGCGCACGGGCTGAAGAAGGGAGAGTTCACGCTGGAGCAGTCCGGCCTGCGCGACCTGATCCGGTACTACACCCGCGAGGCCGGGGTGCGGACGCTGGAGCGCGAGATTGCCAAGCTGGCGCGCAAGTCGCTGCGGCGCATCCTGGAGGGCAAGGATATCGCGGTGGTCATCACCAGCGAGAATCTGGGTGATTTCGCGGGCGTGCGGCGCTTCCGCCACGGCATCTCGGAGACCGAGCACCAGGTGGGCGCGGTGACCGGGCTGGCGTGGACCGAGGTGGGCGGCGAACTGCTGACCATCGAGGGCGTGACCGTGCCCGGCAAGGGTTCGGTGAAGACCACCGGCAAGCTGGGCGAGGTGATGAGCGAGAGCGTGCAGATGGCGTTCAGCTTCGTGAAGGCGCGCAGCCCTGCCTATGGCATCAAGCCGAGCGTGTTCCAGCGCAAGGACCTGCACATCCACCTGCCCGAAGGCGCCGTGCCCAAGGATGGGCCGAGCGC
>JAGWVC010000149.1 GCA_018971065.1 Sphingomonadales bacterium
ACGAACACCAGCCCGCGCTTCTTCAGTTCCGGCCCCAGCACTTCGCAGATTTCCTGCTCGCGTGCGGTCAGTTCGGTCGCCTCGGCCGATCCGCCGACCGCGAGGTTCGAGCGGAACTCGCCCTCGCCCGGCTTGCGGTTGATGGCGCCGGCCACTTCGCCATCGACCAGCACGATGCGCTTGTCGCCCTTGGCCACGCCCGGAAGGAACGGCTGGACCATGAACGGCTCCTTCCACACCTGCCCGAACAGTTCGGTCAACGCGCCGAGGTTGGAGCCGTCGGCCGGCACGCGGAACACCGCCTTGCCGCCGTTGCCGTGCAGCGGCTTCACCACAAGATCGCCGGGATGGCGCTGGTGGAACTCACGCACGTCCTCGATCCGCCGCGCCACCAGCGTCGGCGGCATGAACCGCGCGAAGTCCAGCACGAAAACCTTCTCGGGGGCATTGCGCACCGATTCGGGGTCGTTGACCACCAGCGTGGTGCCCTTCAGCTTTTCGAGGATATGCGCGCCGGTGATGTAGCCCAGGTCGAACGGCGGGTCCTGCCGCATCAGCACCACATCGATGTCGGCACCAAGGTCGATCTTCGCGGGCGCGCCCAGCGTGACATGATCGCCGGGCTTGCGCTCCAGCCGTTCCACCGGCCACGCCCACGCCGTGATCCTGCCCTCATCCCACGATAACGACGCAACGTCGTAGTACCACAGCGCATGGCCGCGCGCCTGCGCGCCCAGCATCAGCGCGAACGACGAATCGCCGGCAATGTTGATCAAGGGAAGCGGGTCCATCTGGACCGCGACACGCAGAGTCATGGGCTGGAATCTTTCAGATGAGCATCGAGGCGTTGACGATGTGGCGCGGCCAGCGGCCGGGCGCAAGCAGCAGCACGTCCACCCGCATCGAATCGCCCGGTTTCACGTACTTCGGTGCCAGCACTTCCGCCGCCGCGATCACCCGCCGCAGCCGCCAGGCATCGATCGCGCGGTCCAGCTCGACGGCGGAACGCCGCCACTTCACCTCGACGAACGCCACCATGCGCCCGCGCCGCGCCACCATGTCCACCTCGCCGCGCGGGGTCTTCAGCCGCCGGCCGACAATGCGCCAGCCGTGCAGCCGCAGCCACAGCGCGCCCCAGCCCTCGCCGCGCCGCCCGCGTGCTTCGGCCTGCCGGCGATTCACTTCAGTTCCAGCGCCCGCGCATAGAGCATCTTCCGGTCCAGCCCGGTCGCCCGCGCCACCGCCGCCGCCGCCTGCGACGGCTTGGCATGGACCAGTTCGGCGCGCAGCAGCGCGTCGGCATCCTCGGCGCTGGCCTGCACCGGCAGCGGCGGCGCCACCACCAGCACGATCTCGCCACGCGGCGGATGGGCTTCGTAATGCGCGATCAGGTCTGCCGCCGAACCGCGCCGGCATTCCTCGTGCAGCTTGGTCAACTCGCGCGCGACGGCAATCCCGCGCCCGGCCAGCACCTCGCCGATCGCCGCCAGCGCGTCGGTCAGGCGCGGCGCGGTCTCGTAGAACACCAGCGTGGCGGGCACCCCGGCCAGCTCGGCCAGCACATCGCGCCGCGCCTTGTCCTTGGGCGGCAGGAACCCGGCGAACAGGAAGCGGTCGCTGGGCAGCCCGGCCAGCGCCACCGCCGTCACCGCCGCGCAGGCGCCGGGGATGACGGTGACGCCGATGCCACGCTCCCGCGCCAGCCCCACCAGACGATAGCCCGGGTCGGAAATCAGCGGCATTCCGGCGTCGGACACCAGTGCAACGGGTTCGCTTGCCGCCATTGCCAGCAGCCGCTCATGCGCGCCGGCATCGGCATGATCGTCGTGCCGGACCAGCTTCTGCTTGATGCCCAGGTGGTGCAGCAGCTTGCCCGTCACCCGCGTATCCTCGCAGGCCACCGCCGCAACCGATTTCAGCGTCTCGATCGCGCGCAGGGTGACATCGCCGAGATTGCCAATCGGCGTGGCGACGATGTACAGCCCGGGTTGAAGCAGAGTGGTCATGGCAATCCCGCCCATGAACCACTCGGCCAAGGAACCGCAAGTAATGATCGAGAGGATGATCGGCCGGCGCAGGGCCATCTCCGTGGTGCTGGCCCTGTTTCTGGCCGGGTGCCAGGTGATTCCGCAAGGGCCGGTGGCACCGCCGCCACCGCCGCCACCGCCGGTTCCCACCCTGCCCAGCGACGGCGGCCACCACCGCGTCGCGCTGCTGGCGCCGCTGGCCGGGCCGCAGGCCGGCGCCGGGCAGGCGATCTCGAACGCGGCGCAGATGGCGCTGCTGGACATGAACGCGCAGAACCTGCGCATCACCACCTATGATACCTCGCCCGGGGTGGAAGCCGCCGCGCAGCGCGCCATTGCCGACGGCAACATGCTGATCCTGGGGCCGCTGCTGGGTGATGATGCCGGGGACGTGGCAAAGATCGCCAAGCGCGCGAAAGTGCCGGCGATCTCCTATTCCAACGACGTCGATGCCGCCGGCGGCGGCGTGTTCGTCATGGGCAACATTCCGGGGCAGGCCATTGCCCGCGTCGTCGGCCACGCCCGCGCGCAAGGAGCCACGAAGTTCGCCGCGCTGATCCCGGTCGGCACTTATGGCGAACGCGCCTCGAACGCGATGCTGGCGGCGGTGCGCGCCAGTGGCGGCACGATGGTCGGCATGGAAAGCTATGACCGGTCGGGCAGCAACATCCTGGCCGCCGCGCGCAAGCTGAAGGCGCACGGCGCGTTCGATGCCGTGCTGATCGCCGACGGCGGCCGCATCGCCGCGCTGGCCGCGCCGGTGCTGAAGGCCGGAACGCCGGGGGTGCGCATCCTCGGCACCGAACTGTGGAGCGGCGACGGCAACGTGCTGAAGGCGCCCGCGCTGAACGGCGCTGAATTCGCGGCCTTGTCCGATACGCGCTTCCCGCGCTTCAGCCAGTCGTACCGCGTGCGCTTCGGGGTGGCGCCCTATCGCATCGCCACGCTGGGCTATGACAGCGTGCTGCTGACGCTGCGCATCGCCCGCGACTGGCGCGCCGATTCGCCGTTCCCCACCGCGCGCATGTACGATCGCGGCGGGTTCCTGGGGCTGGACGGCCCATTCCGCTTCGGCTCGGACGATGTGATCGAGCGCGCGCTGGAAGTGCGCGAGGTGCGCGCGGGCACGGTGCGCGTGGTCAGCCCGGCGCCGGAGAAGTTTGCGGAATAAATGCCGAACATCGCCTGCGGATAAGCCAAACCAGCCCTTGCCGGGGTGACTCCGCGCCCGGTATAGGCGCGTCATGGCCGATGACCTGTTCGATGCCTCGCGTTCCAGCGTGGGCGAAACATACGATGGTTCCGCGATCGAGGTGCTGGAGGGGCTGGAGCCTGTCCGGCGGCGCCCCGGCATGTACATCGGCGGCACCGACGAGCGTGCGCTGCATCACCTCGCCGCCGAGGTGATCGACAACGCGATGGACGAGGCCGTCGCCGGCCATGCCAACCGCATCGAGGTCAGCCTTGAGGAAGCCGCCGGCGCGCCGGGCCGGTTGACCGTGGTGGACAACGGGCGCGGCATTCCGGTGGACGAGCACCCGAAGTTCCCCGGCAAGTCGGCGCTGGAGGTGATCCTGACCACGCTGCACTCGGGCGGCAAGTTCTCGGGGAAAGCCTATGCCACCTCGGGTGGCCTGCACGGGGTTGGCGTCTCGGTGGTCAACGCATTGTCCACGCTCACCCGCATCGAGGTGGCGCGCAACAAGGAGTTGTACGCGCAGGAGTTCAGCCGGGGCCTGCCCACCGGCCCGCTGCAGAAAGTGGGCGCGGCGCCCAACCGGCGCGGCACCTCGGTCAGCTTCATCCCCGATGCCGAGATTTTCGGCGCCGATGCCAAGTTCAAGGCCGCACGGCTGTTCCGCCTCGCCCGCTCGAAGGCGTACCTGTACGCGGGCGTCGAAATCCGCTGGAAATGCGCGCCGTCGCTGGCCAGCGAGGATGTGCCGGCGGAAGCGGTGTTCCAGTTCCCCGGCGGGCTTTCGGACCATCTGGCCGAGCAGATCGGCAAGCGCGAATGCGTGACTACCCAGTTCTTTGCGGGCAAGCAGGACTTCCCGGGCGACGAACAGGGCCGCGTCGAATGGGCGGTGGCCTGGCCGTTGTGGTCCGACGGGTCGTACTCGTACTACTGCAACACCATCCCCACCCCCGACGGCGGCACGCATGAACAGGGCCTGCGCGCGGCGCTGGTCAAGGGCATCCGCGCCTTTGCCGATCTGGTCGGCCAGAAGAAGGCCAAGGACATCGCGCCCGAGGACGTGATCACCGGCAGCGAGGTGATGCTGTCGGTGTTCATCCGCGACCCGCAGTTCCAGAGCCAGACCAAGGACCGGCTGACCAGCCCCGAAGCCGCGCGCATGGTCGAAAACGCGGTGCGCGACCATTTCGACCATTTCCTGACCGACAATATGGAGCGTGGCAAGGCGCTGCTGGGCGCGGTGCTGGAACGCATGGACGATCGCCTGCGCCGCAAGCAGGAACGCGAGATCAAGCGCAAGACCGCGACCAGCGCGCGCAAGTTGCGCCTGCCCGGCAAGCTGACCGACTGCACCGGCGAGGGCAAGGGCGAGACCGAACTGTTCATCGTCGAGGGCGATTCGGCCGGCGGCAGCGCCAAGCAGGCGCGCGACCGCAAGACCCAGGCGATCCTGCCGATCCGCGGCAAGATCCTCAACGTCGCCAGTGCCACCGCCGACAAGATCCGCGCCAACACCGAGATCGCCGACCTGGGCCTGGCGCTGGGCTGTGGGCTGCGCAAGGACTGCAACCCCGACAACCTGCGCTACGACCGCATCATCATCATGACCGACGCCGACGTCGACGGCGCGCATATCGCCACGCTGCTGATGACGTTCTTCTTCCAGGAAATGCCCGACGTGGTGCGGCGCGGGCATCTCTATCTGGCGCAACCGCCGCTCTATCGCCTCACCGCGGGCAAGGAGAGCGCCTATGCCCGCGACGACGCCCACCGCGCCGAGCTGGAGGCGACGAAGTTCAAGGGCAGGAAGGTCGAGGTCTCGCGCTTCAAGGGCCTGGGCGAGATGAACCCGCAGCAATTGCGCGAAACCACGATGGCACCGGCATCGCGCGGCCTGCTGCGCATCACCCTGCCGCCCGAATACGAGGGCCGCGCGGCGGTGAAGGACCTGGTGGACCGGCTGATGGGCCGCGACCCGGCGCAACGCTTCATGTTCATCCAGAACCGCGCCGGCGAGCTCGATCCGGATATGATCGACGCTTGATCTTGGCGTAGTTGCCGTGTCAACTCGGGCTTCGGGCCAACGGGGGGCTATGGCATGAAGGGATTGCACGCCGGGTCGGCTGCCTTGCTCCTGCTGCTGGGCGGCTGCGTGGTCCACGTGCCCGATCCGGCGCCCTATCGTGCCTGCCCGGCGGTTCCGGCAACCGCTGCGGAACAAGGGCCGCCGGTGTTCTTCGCCACCAACCGGCTGGTCGATTGCCGCGACCATTCCGCAAGTCCCCGGCTGACTTTCGCGCCCTATCGCGGGCGGGGCTGGAGCATCGGGCAAGCGGGCGCGGGGCCATCGGCAATCCGCCTTTTCCGCGAGGCCGAGACCGTGCAGTTCGACCCGCTGGCCCCCGCCCGTCCGGCCGAGGCAGCCGGCTGGACCGATGCGGTGGCGCGCGCCATCGCTGCCACACCGGCTGACCGCAAGACCCGGCTGGTCGTCTATATCCACGGCTTCAACAACAGCTTCGACGACGTCATCACCCGCGCCCATCGCCTGTCCGAAATTGCCGGCGGCGCGCC
>JAGWVC010000057.1 GCA_018971065.1 Sphingomonadales bacterium
GAAATAGAAGCCGGCCTGCCAGTTCAGCTTGCCGTCCATGAAGTTGCCCTGGAACTGGAGTTCCTCGGTGAAGGTTTTTGCCGCCGAGAATTCGTGGCCGGGGTTGGGGTTGATCTGCGCGTAGTTGAATTTGGCGCCGTTGAGCCCGGCGAGGGTGGCGCCGAGGTTGCCGTTGGCCCAGGTGGACGGATCGGGAATGCCACCGGCGGCAAGCTGGCCCTGGATGATTGCCGCCGCGAACGCAGGAGTCTGCGGCGAGGCGGCGGCGCCGGGCAGGACCGAGAAGTTGGCGATGGCGTTGAAATAGCCGAGGTAGCCGTAAAGCGTGGCCGGGCTGGCGATGAAGTTGGTGGCGAACTGGGGCTGGCGGAGTTGCTGGCGGTATTCGCCGTAGCTGACGATGTTCTTGATGGTGAGATTGTCGGTGGCGAGCCAGCGGGTGGTGTTGATCACCTGCCACTGCCGGGTGCGGGTGGACGAATCGGGCATGTCGGTCAGCACGCCGTAGAAGCCGAGCGGTGCCTGGCGGGCGAGCTGGTCCATCGCGAAGGCCTGGAGCTGGCCGGCGCCGGCGGCGAACACCTTCTGCACCGAGCCGTTGGTGTGCGAATTGGTGTAGGTGGCGATCGTGTAGTTTTCGAGATTGGGGGCGAGATCGGCGACCACGCTGGCGCGCAGGGCGGTGTAGTCGAGGTTGTTGAAATCCTTCGGACCGATGCCGCTGCCGTTGACGATGTAGCCGTCGCGCTTCTGGCGATCGATGCCGAAGCGGGCGCGCAGCGAATCGCTGAACGGCACGTTGATGACGGCCTGGACGCCCTTGGCGCTGAAGTTGCCGAGCGAACCCTCGACATAGCCTTCCAGCTTGCGGGTGGGCTTGGTGGGGACGAGCATGACCGCGCCGCCGGTGGTGTTGCGGCCCTGCAGCGTGCCCTGCGGGCCTTTCAGCACCTGGACGTTCTGGAGGTCGAAGAAGGCGCCCGGGCCGGCACCTTCGCCGGCGGGGGTGGAGAAGCTGCCGCCGCGCGGGGCGACGACGTCGGCGAAGTAGGTGCCGACGGTGGGGGCGGAGGAAATGTCCTGCGAGAACCCGCGCAGCGAGAAGGTGGTATTCTCGTTGCCGAAGCCGGTGTTGACCTGGAGCGAGGGGGTGGTGCGGGCAAGGTCCTGCGCGCTGACGACGTTGTGCGCGGCAAGCTGCGACTGGTTCATCACCGTGATCGAGATCGGCACGTCCTGAAGGCGTTCCTCGACCCGGCGGGCGGTGACGATGATGTCGGTGGGGGCGTCTGCTGTGGATTGGGCCTGTGCGGGTGCGGCGAGCCCCACGAACAGCGCGGTGGCGAGCGCGGCATGAGAAGCACGGATATGCATGGCATTCCTCCCTGTTATGCGCCGGAAGGCCCTGCCGCAGCGGGCTGTAGCCTGCCGATCGTTGTTGTTGAACGGAGGGTATGATTGGATTGACAGGTTAGTCAATCGCCACGATCTCGATTTCCGACAGATTGACGCAAATCAGGATTTCGGAGGGGGTTTCGTACAAAAAAGGCCCGCGACGCGAGGTGCGACGCGGGCCTTTTCGGGCATTTCAGCCAGCGATCAGTTGTAGTGGACCTTCAGGCGCATGCCGAACATGCGCGGCAGCTCGGGGTGGCCGCCTTCGCCGCCGATGGTGGTGAACGCGCTGTCGGGCGCCAGCAGGTGGTGCTGGTCGGTGAGGTTGGTGACGAACACGCCGAGGTCGATCGGCCGGCCGAACACCGACTTCCAGTCGAGGTTCATGTTGAGCAGGTTCGACGCCGGAACCATGTAGAGGAACGGCGAGGATTCGGGCGAAACCGCGCGGTTGGCATCGGTGTGGGTGAACGTGGCGCTGAGCGACACGGTGCCCACCTTCTCGTCAAGCGGCAGGGTGTAGGTGCCCGACAGCGTGATGCGGTTCTTCGGCGCGTTCGACAGCGGGCCGCCGATCTGGGCCTGCGTGGTCAGCGACGAATAGTAGACCGGCAGCGCCGGGATGGTGAAGCTGATCAGCTTGGTGTTGAGGTAGGCGTAGCCCACGTCGAGCTTGAAGCCGGGGAACGGTTTGACCGAGGCGTCGACCTCGATGCCCCAGATGCGCGACTTGCCGGCGTTGAGCACGAGTTGCTGCGGCGGCACCTTGCCCGAATAGGCCGGGGCGATGACGGTGTTCACCGCAAGCTGCTGGTCGCGGAAGTTGTTGTAGTAGGCGGCTACGTTGAAATAGCCGGGCATGGCGCCGGCGAAGCTGGTCTTGAGGCCGGCTTCATAGGTATCGACCTTTTCCGGACCCCACGACGGGAAGCCGAGGTTGTTCGGGTTGATGGCGCCCTGGCGATAGCCGCGCGCCCACTTGATGTAGCCCATCATGTCGGGCGTGAACTTGTAGTCGAGGTTGAGCAGCCAGGTGGGCCGGCTGGTCTTGAAGCTGACGATGTCGCGGCAGGTGGGATCGGTCTGGCTGGTGACCGCGACCGGGATCGGGTTGGTCAGCGTGCCGTTGTTGTGCGTCAGGATGTTCTGGCAGGTGAACTGCGCGAGCGGCGAGGGCGCGAAGTTGACGTTCACGTTGACGTCGTCGTCGAGCATCTTGTCGATCGTGTAGCGGATGCCGCCGGTGAAGGTGAGCTTGTCGGTGATCTTGTAGTTGGCCTGGGCGTAGAAGCCCTTGTTGTTGTAGGTGTCCTTGATGTTGTAGGACGAGATCGAACCGAACTGCAGCGGGTTGGAACACGCGAAGGTGGCGACGTTGGTGCAGTTCAGGAAGATGGTGGCGGCGCCCGACGAGTAACCCAGCGGTTTCGACGATTCGAGGTAGGCACCGGCCTGCCAGTCCAGCTTGCCGTCGGCGGTGTGGCCGTGGATCTGGAGTTCGTCGGTCAGCGTCGATTGCGCCGAGTTGTTGCCCGACGGGCCGGGGTCAAGCTGGATGGTGGGGAAGGTGATGTTGAAGCCCGGCGCCACCGGGAACAGGAAGTTCGAGCCCCACAGGCTGAATTCCGACGATTCGCGGTATTCCTGGTAGGAGAAGATGTTCTTGACCGTGACGCTGTCGCTGGCCTGCCAGGTGGTGGTGTTGATGATGCCCCACTGGCGGGTGCGCTGGTAGGGGTTGGTGGCGGTGCTTTCCACTGTGTAGAAATTGCCGCCGGCGGCCTTTTCGCGCGCGATCTGCGCGCAGGCGAACGGGGCGAGGACGTAGGGCAGGCCGCCGGTGGGGGCGGAATCGCACACGGTCATGTTGGGGACGACGCCGTTGTTGTGCGAATTGCTGTAGCTGGCGATCGTGTAGTTTTCGATATCCGGGGTGATCTGGCCGACGATGCTGATGCGGCCGGCGAAATAGTTGGTGTTGCCGAAGCGATCGGGGCCGATGCCCGAGATGTTCTTCAGGTAGCCGTCGCGCTGCATCCAGTCGAACGCGCCGCGCACCTTCCAGTTATCGGACAGCGGCACGTTCAGCATACCCTGGACGCGGTGCATGTTGTAGTTGCCGATCGACCCTTCGAGGCTGGCTTCCAGCTTGCCCTTGGGCTTGGCCGGGGTGAGCAGGATGGCGCCGCCGGTGGTGTTGCGGCCGAACAGCGTGCCCTGCGGGCCTTTCAGCACCTGGATATTCTCGAGGTCGAAGAACGAGCCGGGGCCGGCGCCGTTGCCCGAGGTGGTGCCGCCATTGGCGCGCGGGGCGACGACTTCGGCGAAGTAGACGCCGACCGAGGGCGAGGTCTTGCCTTCCTGGGTGAAGCCGCGGATGGCGAAGCTGCTCTTTTCCGGGCCGAAGTTCGAGTTCGACGACAGCGACGGCACGAAGTTGGCCAGTTCGGTGGCGTTGACGAGGTTGCGCTTGGTGATCTGGTCGGAACTGACCACGCTGATCGAGATCGGCACGTCCTGCAGGCGTTCTTCCATGCGGCGGGCGGTGACGATGATGGCGCCGTCGTCATCCTTGGCGGCGGCCTGCGCGAACGCGGACTGGCCGATGGCCGTGCCGGCGAAGGCGACGCCGGCCAGCAGGATGCGCTTGAAGGTGGTGGTGGTCATTGCATTCCCCTCCCAGGGTTGATGGAGATTTGTCCCCTGCGCGCATCGTTCCCGTTTGCGGGTCACTTTGCAAGGCAAATAGTTGGACGCCTGTCTTGCACGTTGCCGGCTTGCGCGATGCGCCGGCTTGGCCGATCATCGTCGCGGTGGGAGAATGTGCTGTGGGCAGGTTGCAGGGAAAACGGGCGCTGGTGGCGGGCGCGGGCGGCAGGCTGGGCGGCGACCTGGCGCGGGCGTTCGCGCGCGAGGGCGCCGACCTGGTGCTGACTACGCGCAATGCCGTCAAGCTGGCGCCGCTGGTGGACGAGGTGGCGGCGCTGGGCGTGCGGGCGGTGGCGGTGGCGGCGGACTTTACCGTGCGCGACGACGTGGCGCGGCTGGCCGATGCGGCGTGGGATGCGTTCAGCGGGCTGGACGTGGTGCTGCTGTCCAGCCAGCCGGGCGAGCCGGGGATGGGCAGCCTGCTGGACACGCGCGATGCCGACTGGGAGGAGCAGCAGGAGGCGGTCGTGTGGGGGCCGTTCCGGCTGTTGCGGGCGCTGGCGCCACGGATGATCGCGGCGGGGACCGGGGCCAGCATCGTCACGCTCGTCTCGTCCACCGGGGAGGAGCCGATTCCCGGCTATGGCGCCTATGGCCTGGCGAAGGGCGGGTTGTGGCTGCTGGCCCGCTATATGGCGGCGGAGTGGGGGCAATACGGGATTCGCGTCAATTCGATCTCGCCGGGGCTGATTGCCACCGGCGGCAGCGGCGCGGCGGATGAAGGCGCGCCGCCGGCGGCGATGGTGGCGCGCACGGCGCTGCGGCGGCTGGGACGCAATGACGAGGTGGTCGGCGCGGCGGTCTATCTGGCGTCCGACGAGGCGAGTTTTACCACCGGGCAGTGCATCCGGGTGAATGGCGGGAGAGTATGATGATTCCAGCATTGGTGCCGGCGGATGGCGTGTGGTTCGTGACCGGAAGCGCGAGCGGGTTCGGGCGGGCGCTGGTGGAGGCGTTGCTGGCGCGAGGGGGCCGGGTGGTGGCGACGGCGCGCAAGCCGGAGATGCTGGATGATTTGCGTTGCGACAATTTGCTGGCGGTGCGGCTGGAAGTGACCGATGCCGGTGAGCGCGCGGCGGCGCTGGCGGCGGCGCGGGCGCGGTTCGGCGGCATCGACGCGCTGGTGAACAACGCCGGCTATGGCGACATCGGCACGATCGAGGAAGTGCCCGAGGCGAGCGCGCGAGCGCTGATGGAGACGAATTACTTCGCGACGCTGGCGCTGGTGCAGGCGGTGATTCCGGAGATGCGGGCGCGAGGGAGCGGGCGGATCGTCAATGTCGGTTCGGTGGCGGGGCAGATCGGGTTTCCGGCGGTGGGGGCCTATGCCGCGAGCAAGTTCGCGGTGGCGGGGATGACCGAATCGCTGGCGGCGGAGATGAAGGGCTTCGGCATTGGCGTGACGCTGGCCGAGCTGGGGCCGTTCGCCACCAATTTTGCCCGCGCGATGGGGGTGACTCCGCCGGGCGCGCAGTACGACATGGCGGCGATGAGCAAGGAAGCCGGCAATTCGGAATGGCGCGGCGGTGACGATCCGGCGCGCGGGGCGGCGGCGTTGCTGCGCGCGGTGTGTGGCGAGGACCCGCCGGTGCGGATCGTGCTGGGGCAGCAGGGGCTGGACGTGGTGGACCTGCACGATGCCCGGCGCGCGGCGGCGCGGGAGACGTGGCGGGCGGTTTCAGGATTGAGGCTGGATTAGGGCGCAGGCCTCGAAAAGAACAAGTGCGGTGCTTCGACAAGCTCAGCACGGACGGGTGAAGCCAGGCCGCGCTAGGCGGCGCGGACTTCGGCGACTTCGGGGACGTAGTGCTTGATCAGGCTTTCGATGCCGTTCTTCAGCGTGGCGGCCGAGGACGGGCAGCCCGAGCAGGCGCCCTGCATCGACAGGTAGACCACGCCTTCGCGGAAGCCGCGATAGACGACGTCGCCGCCGTCGTTGGCCACCGCAGGCCGGATGCGGGTTTCGATCAGTTCCTGGATCTGGGCGACGATGTCCTCATCGGCGGCTTCGTGGCCGATGGTGGCTTCGTCCGCCGCGACGGCGATGCCGGCGGCGGTGCCACCGGTGAACAGCGGGGCTTCGGAGACGAAGTGATCGAGCAGGATGGCGACGACCTGGGGCTTGAGATCGGCCCAGTTGACGCCTTGCCCTGCGGTGACGGCGATGAAATCACGGCCGAACAGCACGCCGGTGACATCGCCCAGGCTGAACAGCGCGGCGGCCAGCGGGGAGGCTTCGGCCTGTTCATCGTCGGTGAATTCGCGCGTGCCGGCGGGCATGACCTGGCGCCCGGGCAGGAACTTCAGCGTGGCGGGGTTGGGCGTGGTTTCGGTTTCGATGAACATGGCGGGCGCCTTCGCGGGGGGAATAAGGTGGCATTTAGGCCTGCCCAAGGGCGGGTCAAGGCCCGCGCGTGCGATTTCGCGTGGCGGCGCTTGCCGGGGGGCGAGGGGCTGGATAGGGCTGGGGCAAAGGAGTTTGCATCATGGCGCGTTCGGTGATCGTTACCGGTGGGTTCGGGGTTCTGGGCAATGCGGTTGCCGAGGCGTTCGCGGCGGCGGGCGACAAGGTGGCGCGGGTGGACTTTGCACCGGTGGCGCGGACGCCGCTGGCCGGCGCGTTGGACATCGGCGGGGTGGACCTGACCGACGCGGCGGCGACGGCGGCGGCGGTGGCGCAAGTGGCGGCGGCGCAGGGCGGCATCGACGTGCTGGTGAACGTGGCCGGCGGCTTCGTGTGGGAGACGCTGGAGAGCGGCAGTCTGGAAAGCTGGGCGAAGATGCACGGCATGAACCTGATTTCGAACGTGACGATCACCAAGGCGGCGCTGCCGGCGCTGAAGGCCAGCGCGGCGGGGCGGATCGTCAACATCGGCGCGGGCGGCGCGGTGAAGGCGGGGATGGGGTTTGCGCCTTATGCCGCGTCGAAGTCGGGCGTTCACAAGCTGACCGAGGCGCTGGCCGAGGAACTGGCGGGGACCGGCGTGACGGTGAATGCGGTGCTGCCGTCGATCATCGACACGCCGACCAACCGCGCCGACATGCCCGATGCCGATTTTTCGGGCTGGGTGAAGCCGGAAGCGATTGCCGATGTGATCCGGTTCCTGGCCAGCGACGCGGCGCGCAGCGTGACCGGCGCGTTGATTCCGGTGACTCGCGGGGCTTGATTGGCGGCGGGTGATAGCGGCGGTTATTCACTGGCCCTTCATCCATCGCCCTCATATGCTCTGGGCATGAAGCTGAATTCGCGCGCGGTTCGCGCTCTCGTTTCCGCATTGCTGGCGGGTGTCGCGGTTCCGTCGTGGGCAGATGCGCCGGCGCCGGTTTCGGCGCTGCCTGCCCTGCCGTCGCAGGCCGAGCCGTGGCTGTACAAGGGCAGCGACGTGCCGCGCGACAAGGAGTGGGTGTTCGGGCAACTGCCCAACGGCCTGCGCTGGGCGGTGCGGCGCAATGCGGTGCCGCCGGGGCAGGTGTCGATCCGCATCGCCATGGATGTCGGCTCGATGCACGAGGCGCCGGGCGAGCAGGGCTTTGCCCACCTGCTGGAGCATCTGGTGTTCCGCCAGTCGAAGTATCTGGGCGAGGCGCAGGCCATCCCCACCTGGCAGCGGCTGGGCGCGACGTTCGGCAGCGATACCAATGCCGAGACGACGGCTTCGCACACCGTGTTCAAGATCGACCTGCCCGGGGCGACGCCGGCATCGGTGGACGAATCGATGAAGCTGCTGTCGGGCATGATGATCGCGCCGACGCTGTCGGAAAGCGACATCCGCACCGAAGTGCCGATCGTGCTGGCTGAAAAGCGCGAACGCGGCGGCGCGGGCGAGCGGGTGCAGGATGCGCTGCGCGAGACGCTGTATGGCGGCACGGCGCTGGGCGACCATCCGACGATCGGCAGCGTGGACAGCATTTCGGGCGCGCACCAGGATGCGGTGCGGGCGTTCCATGCGCGCTGGTATCGGCCCGAGAACGCGGTGATCATCATGAGCGGCGATGCCAGCCCGGCGCTGCTGGCGGCGCTGGTCAACAAGTGGTTCGGTGATTGGCGCGGCACGGGGCCGCGCACCCCGGCACCGTCGTTCGGCGAGCCGAAGCGGCCCGAGGGCGCCGATCCGGCCAACCCGGTGGACCGGACGCGGGTGGTGATGGAGCCCGAGTTGCCGCGATCGCTGAGCTTCGTTCATGCGCGCGGCTGGCATGAGCATGACGACACCATCGCCTACAACAAGGGGCTGATGATCGACCAGGTGGCGCAGTCGATCCTGAACCGGCGGCTGGAAGCGCGCGCGCGCGGCGGGGCGGCCTATCTGGCGGCGCAGGTGGCGCAGGAGAACATCAACCGGACGGTGGACGGGACGTTCGTCAACGTGACGCCGCTGGACGGCAACTGGAAGCAGGCGTTGAAGGATGTGCGCGCGGTAATCGCCGATGCGCTGGCGCGGCCGCCGTCGGTGGAGGAGATCGCGCGCGAGGTGGCGGAGATCAACGTCACGTTCGAGAGCCTGCAGCAGCAGCGCGCCTTGCAGCCCGGCGGCAAGCTGGCCGACGATCTGGTGCAGGCGGTGGACATTCACGAGACGGTGGCATCGCCCGAGGTGGTGCTGGACATCTTCCGCAAGTCGATCCCGCTGTTCACCCCGGCGGCGGTGCTGGAACACACGCGCGGGCTGTTTGCGGCGCCGTCGATCCGGGCGATCTATGTGACGCCGCAGGCGGGCGAGGCCGATGCCGCCGCGCTGAAGGCAGCGTTGCTGGAGAAGGTGGACGTGAACGCCGCGCAGCGCAGCGCCGGCAAGCCGGTGTCGTTTGCCGAGCAGCCGGCGATCGGCGCGCCGGGGACGGTGGTGAACGCCATCCCCACCGGGCTGCTGGAAATCGAGCAGTTGAACTTTGCCAACGGCGTGCGGGTGCTGATGTGGCCGACCCGCGACGATCCGGGCCGGGCGATGGTGAAGGTGCGCTTCGGCAGCGGGTTCGCGGCATTCCGGCCCGAGGATGCGGCTTACGTGACGCTGGGCAACATGGCGCTGGTGCCGTCGGGCGAGGGCAGGCTGGGGCAGGACGAGCTGGAGCGCATCTCGACCGGCCGCAAGATGGGTTTCGAGTTCAAGATCGACGACGGCGACTTCACGTTCTCCGCCGAGACGCGGCGCGAGGACCTGGACGACCAGCTTTACCTGTTCGCCGCCAAGTTCGCGATGCCGCGCTGGGACCCGCAGCCGGTGCTGCGCGCGATTGCCGCCAGCCGGTTGCAGTACGAATCCTATGCCGCATCGCCGCAGGGGGTGCTGGCGCGCGACCTGAAGTATCTGCAGCGCGGGCGCGATCCGCGCTACCGGCCGCCTTCGCCGGCGGAACTGGCGGCGGTGACGCCCGAGGGGTTCCGCAAGGCGTGGGAGCCGATCCTGGCGCGGGGGCCGATCGAGGTGCAGGTGTTCGGCGATATCGACAAGGCGAAGACGATCGCGGCGCTGACCCGCACGTTCGGCGCGCTGGCGCCGCGACAGGCGATGCCCGATGCGCCGCGCAGCGTGCCGGTGCCCGAGGCGGCGGCGGCGCCGCTGGTGCTGCACCATCGCGGCGATGCCAACCAGGCGGCGGTGGCGATTGCCTGGCCGACCGGCGGGGGCAGCGGCGGGATTGCCGAATCGCGGCAACTGGAAGTGCTGGGGCAGGTGATGGCGAACCGCCTGCTGGAAGCGATCCGCGAAAAGCTGGGCGCCAGCTATGCGCCGCAGGTTTCGTCGGAATGGCCGGTGGACCTGGCCAATGGCGGGACGATCATGGCGCTGGCGCAGGTTCAGCCCGAGCTGGCGCCGAAGTTCTTCGTGGCGGCCGACCAGATTGCCGCCGACCTGGCCGCGAAGCCGGTGAGCGCGGACGAACTGGCGCGGGTGGTGGAGCCGTTGCGCCAGCAGGTGACGCGCGCGGCGACCAGCACCGCGTTCTTCATGTGGCAACTGGAAGGCGCGACCCAGGACCCGCGCCGCTATGTGATGCTGGGCAGCGTGCTGAAGGACTATACCACCGTGACTCCGGCGGGGTTGCAGGGGCTGGCGGCGAAGTACCTGGCGGCGGGCAGGGCGTGGCGTCTGGAAGTGCTGCCCGAGGTGCCGGGATCGGGACAGGCGGCGAAGGGTACGAACTAGTTCATTACACCGGATTGCTTTGCATTCAGGCTGGTCGGCGTTATGGGCCGCGGCCTGAATTGGGAGCATCTTGTGACAACTGACTGGAATCCGGCGAGCTGGAAGAATGCCGACGCCTATGTGGCGAAGCATCTGCCGCGCTATGAGGACCCCGCCGCGCTGGCGAAGGTCGAGGCCACGCTGGCTGGTTTTCCGCCGCTGGTGTTTGCCGGCGAAGTGCGCGCGCTGAAGGCCGATCTGGCGCGGGTGGCGGGCGGCGAGGGCTTCCTGCTGCAGGGTGGCGACTGCGCCGAGAGCTTTGCCGACCTGACCGCGAACAACATCCGCGACACGTTCCGCGTGCTGTTGCAGATGGCGGTGGTGCTGACGTTCGCCAGCAAGCAGCCGGTGGTGAAGGTGGGGCGCATGGCCGGGCAGTTCGCCAAGCCGCGTTCTTCCGATACCGAGACGATCGACGGGCTGACGCTGCCGAGCTACTTCGGCGACATCGTCAACGGCATTGATTTCGTGCCCGAATCGCGCCGCAACGATCCCGAGCGGATGCTGACCGGCTATTCCTATTCGGCGGCGACGCTGAACCTGCTGCGCGCGTTCTCGACCGGCGGCTATGCCAACCTTCGTCAGGTTCACAAGTGGACGCTGGACCACATTGCCGAGAGCCCGTGGGCGCGGCGCTTTGCCGAGACCGCCGATCGCATCAGCGAGGCGCTGGACTTCATGAAGGCCTGCGGGATCGACCCGGGCTCGGTGCCGCAGTTCGAGGGCACCAGCTTCTATACCAGCCACGAGGCGCTGCTGCTGCCTTACGAGCAGGCGCTGACCCGCGAGGATTCGCTGACCGGGCAGTGGGTGGACTGTTCGGCGCACATGCTGTGGATCGGTGACCGCACCCGGTTCGAGGATTCGGCGCACGTGGAATTCCTGCGCGGGGTGATCAACCCGCTGGGGGTGAAGTGCGGGCCGAGCCTGAAGCCCGATGCGCTGCTGAAGATCCTGGATACGCTGAACCCGGACAACGAGGCGGGGCGGATGACGCTGATCGCGCGGTTCGGGCACGACAAGGTGGCCGATGGGCTGCCGCCGCTGGTCGAGGCGGTGAAGGCGTCGGGCCATACCGTGGTATGGTCCTGCGACCCGATGCATGGCAACGTGGTGAAGGCCGAGAGCGGGCTGAAGACGCGGCCGTTCGAGCGGATCTGTGCCGAGATCGAGGGGTTCTTCGGGGTGCATCGCGCGCTGGGTACGCACGCGGGCGGCATTCACCTGGAGATGACCGGGCGCGACGTGACCGAATGCACCGGCGGCGGGGTGGACATCACCGATGCCGGGCTGGCCGAATGCTATGCGACCAATTGCGACCCGCGCCTGAATGCGGCGCAGTCGATCGAGATCGCGTTCGAGATTGCCGACATGCTGAACCTGGAGTCGGCGGGCAAGCGCTAGAACCGGTCAGCCCGCACGGCGCCTGAGCGTCGGGAACCGCTTACGCCGTCGCGCGGCGGCGCGGCGGGGTGTGTTCCTCGAACAGCAGAGGCATCTGGTCGAGCGCCGATGCCGGCAGGAACGGTTGCAGTTCGATGGCGTGGCGGGCCAGTTCGGCCATGCCCAGGCTGCGGTCGAAAACCATGCCGTGCGCCAGCCCGCGCCGCCAGCAGATACGGGCGAACTGGTCGGGAAGGCCGGGGATCGACAGGCGGACGGCCTTGCGCAACGGCAGTTCGGCGGCGGCCTCGATGCCGGCGCCGCCCTGCGAGAGGTTGACCAGCGCGGCATCGACCGGCTTGCCTTCGGCCCAGACCGTGGCGGAGTGGCGGATGCGCAGGCGGATCGGCCGGCGCGGGTGATCGCCGGCTTCCTCGATGAAGGCATCGACGTCGATGGGGCGGATGAACTGGTAGCCCGATTCGAGCTCGCGCTTCCAGACGCGCTGCATCGCGTAAGTCTCGCCGTTGGCGAGTTCGAGCAGGACGTAGGTTTCGGGGGGAAGCGCCTCGAAATGGCGCAGCTTGCAGCCGCCCGAGGAGACGTCGCGCACGACGCAGGGGTATTCGCCCGACTGGCAGACCAGCTTGGCCGAGCGGATCAGCAGCGACGCGCGCTTTTCGCCGCGCATATCGAGGACCTGGCCGGTGGCGGCCGATCGGGAATGGGCGGGTCCGATGGAGGAAACGGGCGTGGGGTGCTGCTGCATGTCGGGTCTCGCTCCCGCCGGCGCGGCGTGCGCACAACGTGGTTATGCGGGGATTAACCACGAGCGGTGAAGATGCGGTAAACAGGGCGGTAGCGGCGGGGTGGGGTTCGCTGGCGAACCGGCACTGAATGCGCTTTTCATGGGGCGCAAACCTGTTAGCGTGGGCGCCGTGGGAGCCGGAATTACGCTTGGATTGCTGCGCGGTGCGCGGGCTGGACTGGCCGCCGTGGCACTGGCCGTGGCGGGGGGCGCGGGGGTGGCGGGCAGTGCCGATCCGCCAGCGCACCTGATTGACCCGATGGCGAACGACAAGGTGGGCGGCTATGACTGGATACGCCCGCAGGCGGAGTTCTATCGCCGCGAGGTGATGATCCCGATGCGCGACGGGGTGCAGCTTCACACCGTGATCGTGGTGCGCAAGGGGGTGACGGGCGCGCCGATCCTGCTGAGCCGGACCCCGTACAACGCGCTGGAGACGACCAGCCGCAATCGCAGCCAGAAGATCGAGGAAATCCTGCCGGTGGCGGATGCCGAGTTCGTGCGCGACGGCTATATCCGGGTGTACCAGGACATCCGGGGGCTGCATGGCTCCGAGGGCGACTACGTGATGACGCGGCCGCTGCGCGGGGTGCTGAACCGCACGCGGGTGGACCATTCGACCGACGCTTTCGACACGATCGACTGGTTGGTGAAGAATGTGAAGATCACCAACGGCAAGGTGGGGATCATCGGCTCGTCGTACCTGGGGTTCACCGCACTGATGGCGCTGGTCGATCCGCATCCGGCGCTGCTGGCCGCCGTACCCGAATCGCCGATGGTGGACGGCTGGATGGGCGACGACTGGTTCCACAACGGCGCGTTCCGCCAGCCGTCGTTCGACTATGTGCTGGCGCAGACCGCCGAGCGTGGCGGTGGGCCGCTGCCGGTGGGCGGGGCGGACGAGTACGAGGTGTACCTGAACGACATATCCGCCGCCGAACACGCGCGGCGGTTCGGGGTGGACCAGATGCCGGGTATCCGCAAGCTGGTGGAGCATCCCGCCTATGACGGGTTCTGGCAGGCGCAGGCGCTGGACCGGATACTGGGCGCGCGCAAGCTGACGGTGCCGACGCTGCTGGTGGTGGGGCAGTGGGACCAGGAGGATTCGTATGGCGCGCCGGCGGTGTTCCGGGCGCTGTCGGCCGATCCCGCCAATGCGGGGCTGGTGCATTTCGCGATGGGGCCGTGGCGGCATTCGGGCGTGAACTATGACGGCACCAGCCTGGGGCCGCTGCGCTTCGTGGGCGATACCGCGCTGGAATTCCGCAAGCGCTGGATGAAGCCGTTCCTGGATTGCCACCTGAAGACCAATCCGCCGCCGTGCGCGATGCCGCGCGTGGTGACGTATGCCACCGGCGTGAACCGCTGGGAGGTGAGTGACAAATGGCCGGTCGGGACGGAAAAGGCGCTGTACCTGGGGCCGGGGCAATCGTTGGGGTTCGACATGCCGGCGACGGCGGGGAGCGACCAGTACCTGTCCGACCCGGCGCGGCCGGTGCCGATGATGCCGCGCCCGATCCGGCTGGACGGCGATCCGTGGAAGACCTGGCTGGTGCAGGACCAGCGCTTTGCCGATGGCCGGCCCGACGTGCTGACGTACCAGAGCGAGGCGCTGGCCGAGCCGGTGCATGTGAAGGGCGCGCCGCGCGTGGACCTGCGCGCGGCGACCAGCGGGCAGGACAGCGACTGGGTGGTGAAGCTGATCGACGTCTATCCTTCGGAGGATTCGTCGCAGCCGGACCTGGGCGGGTATGAACTGGGCATCGGCATCGACATCTTCCGGGGCCGCTATGTCGGCAGTTTCAGCAAGCCGGCGCCGCTGGAGCCGGGCAAGGTCTACAAGTACGGCTGGTCGCTGCCGAACGTGGACCACGTGTTCCTGCCGGGGCACCGGATCATGGTGCAGGTGCAGTCGAGCCTGTTTCCGCTGTACGATCGCAACCCGCAAGGCTGGGTGCCGTCGATCATGGATGCCCGGCTGGCCGACTATCAGAAGGCGACGCAGACCGTGCATTGGGGCGGGGAGCAGGCCAGTGCGGTGTGGCTGCCGGTGGCCGGTGAATAGCCCTGAGTCAGTGGTTTACGGCGCAAACTTGTAGAACTTTTCGAGGCGGGCGGTGTGCTTGTCGAGCGCGAGGGCAGCGTCGCGTTCGGCCTTGCCGGCGTCCGCCTGACCGAGCGCGATGCGGGTGAGGCCGCGCATGTAGCGCGAGAAGGCCTGGCGCGGCTGGGTGGCGATGGCGGTGTCGTAATCGGCGAGGGCGCCGGCGTAGTCCTTCAGGCGGAACTTCACCAGCGCGCGGCTGTCGAGAATGGCGGCGGTGCCGGGGCGGCCCTTGAGCGCGCGGTTGCAATCGTCGAGCGCGGCGGGAAGCTGGACGTTGGCGAGCGCGCGGCTCCAGCAGCGGCTGTTCCGGAAATCGGGCAGGTGGCTGTCCTCTGGGTGAGCGGCGATCAGCGCGTCGAACAGCGGGATGGCGCGATCGGCATGGCCAAGCTCGTCGAACAGGCTGGCGACGACGACGGATTCGAGCGAGCCGGGGTGGATGGCGCGGGCGGCGGCATCGGCATCGGCGAGCGCGCCGGCTTCGTCGCCGGTGGCGAGGCGCATGGCGGCGCGGACGCGGCGCAGGTCGGGGTTGTCGGGCGCGAGGGTGATGGCCTTGTCGAGTTCGGCGCGGCCCTCCAGCAGGCGGCCCGCCCCGAACAGGGCGGCGGCGCGATCGCGGTGGAACAGGGCATTGCCGGGGGCGAGGGCCAGCGCGGCGTCGTAATCGGCAAGCGCCGGGGCGAACTGGCGGGCGGCGAGCCGGGCAGAGGCGCGACGGGCGAATTCGTCGGCGGTCCTGGGTTCGGCGGCGTTGTCGCTGGCCTGGACCTGGAAGGTGCCGGGCGGGAGTGCGGGGGCGGGGGCCGGAGCGGGGCCGGAATCCGGCGTGGGGGTTGGGGGGGCGGCGGTGAGGAACGGCTTGCCGCCGGTGTAGGTGAAATGGATCTGCCGCTGGCCGCGCGCGACATAGACGTGGTGGGCCAGCAGCCAATCGGCGCCCAGCAGCATGTCGGGGCCGCCGGGGCCGGTGATCTCCCCCTCGATCACGCTGAGGTGGGTGTTGAGCACCTGTTCCTCACCCACCGCGACGCTGGCGACCGGGACGACCCAGCCCTTGAGCAGCTTGCGGCCGAAACCGCCGAGGCCGGCGATGGGAACGGCAGTGGGGGCGGCAAGATCGATGCCGGCGCGCCGGGCCGCGCTTTGCGACAGCAGCGACATCGGGGCGCCGCTGTCGATCATGGCGTCGATGGCGGCGCCGTTGATCTGGACCTTGACCCGGAAATCCCGCTGCTGGTCGGCATAGCCCATCCTGGCGAGGAAGAAGGGTTTGCCGGCGGCCCAGTATGCCATTGCCGCCTTGTCGCAGCCGGCGGCCTTGAGCAGCTTGACCGAACCGTGGGCCAGATCGAACTCGGTGTCGGCCATGCCGAGCAGGTTGCGGCCGATCAGCGCGTTGCCGCTGTCGGTGCCGCCGACGAGGAAGGCGACGTTGTGGATGGACTGGCCGACGATGCCGAAATCCTTGACCGTGGCGACATCCACGCCGTGGGTGCCGCCGATGCCGGTGATCATCAGGCCGGCCGGCGCCGCCGTCAGCGGCAGGCCGAATTCCTGCGCGCGGGCGTTCGACATGATGTTGAACACGGCGCCTGAATCGAGCCAGAATTCGGTGTCGTGGCCGTTGACCTTGACCGGCACGGCCGCGCGCAGGCCGCGCATGGTGACGGGGAGATCGGCGAACGGGGTGATCTGGCAGGTGCCGGCATGAGCGGGAGCGGCGATGGGGGAGGCAAGGGCGACGGACAGCGCCAGGGCCAGTTGCCGATTTGCCTTCATGCGATGCCTCCCCGTTTGGTGGCCGATGATTGCGGGATCGGCGCGGGTTGGCAATCGGTAAACGATGGACGGGAAAGGTTTAAATGAAAACCCCGCCCGCCGGGTGGCGGACGGGGTTTCGTGAAACCGGGTGCTTCCCGCGCTTATTTGGGCTGGAAGCGGATGCCGCCGTCGAGGCGGATGCACTGGCCGTTCATGTAGGTGTTGCGGGCCAGTTCGAGCGCGAGGCTGGCGAATTCCTCGGGGTGGCCGAGGCGCTTGGGGAAGGGCACGGCCGCGGCGATGTTGTCGAAGATGGCGGGCGCGTGTTCCTTGACGCGCAGCATCGGCGGGGTGGCGAAGCTGCCGGGCAGGATGGCGTTGACGCGGATGCCGAGGTCCATCAGGTCACGCGCCATCGGCAGGACGGTGGAGTTGACCGCGCCCTTGGCGCCGCCGTAGGCGACCTGGCCGATCTGGCCGTCCTGCGAGGCGATCGACGAGGTGAGGATGATCGAGCCGCGTTCGCCGTCCTCGTTCACCGGTTCCGAATTGGCCATGCCCAGCGCGGCGATCGAGGCGATGCGATACGTGGCGGTCCACACGCCTTCGGCGGTCTTGGCGATTTCCGAGGTGGGGGTGCGCTTGTAGCAGTTGTTCTTCTTGTCCCACGACACCGTCTTGCCACCGCCGGCGACGACCGCGCAGTGAACGACGACGCGTTCCTGGCCGTGCGCGGCGCGGGCCTTGGCGAAGCCGGCCTCGACGCTGTCCTCGTCGAGGATGTTGACGTTGCAGAACACGCCGCCGACTTCGGCGGCGAGCGCCTCGCCAGCCTCATCGCTGATGTCGAAGATGGCGACCTTGACGCCGGCGGCGGCGAGCGCCTTGACGGTGGCGCGACCGAGGCCGGAGGCGCCGCCGGTGACGATGGCGGCGGTAGTGCTGTCGAGCTTCATGAACCTGCTCCCGAGAATGGTGAGGCGCGGCGGATGCCGCGCGGGAATGACGGACCGCGATGCTTTACGGCTTGCGGGGCGCGGCGCAAGATTGGCGTTGCCGCCCATCGCCGGGACGTTGGAGTTGGTGCAGCAATTGCGGATGACCCTGCGCGAACTGTCGCGACGGCCGGCCTTGCACGGTGGAACGGGGCGTGGTGAGGACATGTCACGCGTGACGGAGAGGATTGTACGATGGCCACTAACCCGGGCAACAATTTCGGCATGGATACCAGCGATGTCGACAAGTGGATCGGCAAGCGCATCGTCTATGCCGAGTTCTGGGACCCGTGCAGCGCCACCGACATCCGCCGCTGGGTGCAGGCGATGGACTATGCCAACCCGCTGCACTGGGACGAGCAGTTCGCGCGGGAATCGAAATATGGCGGCATCGTCGCGCCGCAGAGCTTTACCGTGGCGATGGACTATGGCCACGGCTGCCACCCTTCGTGCGTGGGCAAGATCCCCGGCAGCCACCTGATCTTCGCGGGCGAGGAATGGTGGTTCTATGGCACCCCGGTCAAGCCCGGCGACAAGCTGGTGCAGGAGCGGACCTTTGCCGGGTACAAGCTGGCCGATACCGCGTTTTCGGGGCCGACGATGTTTGCCGACGGCGACACCGTGCATCGCAACCAGCACGGCGCGCTGATCGCCAAGGAGCGCGCCACCTCGATCCGCTATCTGGTGGACGAGGCGGCCAAGCGCGCGGTCTATGACAAAGCCAGCCGGCCGCCGAAGAAGTGGACGAAGGAGGAACTGGAGGCGGTGAACAAGCTGCGGCTGGACTGGATCCTGTCGAACCGCGAGGGCGTGTCGCCGCGCTTCGAGGACGTGAAGGTGGGCGACAAGCTGCCGCGCCGGGTGATCGGCCCGCACAGCGCGGTGTCGTTCGCGCTGGAATGCCGTGCGCACAAGCAGAACATCTGGGGCACCTGGCGCTGGAACGTGCCCGAAGGCGCGATCGACCCCGCGCGCGACGATGCCGGCTTCGCCGCCGACATGACCTATGACCATGACATGCGCAAGATCGACCCGCGCCACGGTGACGGGCTGCATCACGGGCCGTCGTCGGGCCACATCAACGCCGAGAAGGGCGAGAAGGTGGGCATGGGCGGGGTCTATGGCTATGGCTCGTCGATGAACGCCTGGCATGTCGATTATGTGGCGTACTGGGCCGGGCACGAGGGCTATGTCTGGCATTCGAAGACGCAGTTCCGCAAGCCCGCGTTCGAGGGCGATGTCGCCTATGTCGATGGCGAGGTGGTCGAGAAGCACGCGAATTCGCCGCTGGGAATGCCGATGGTGACGGTGAAGACGACGATGACCACGCAGGACGGCGACGTGATCCTGAAGGGCACCGCGGACGTCAGCCTGCCGATGTGATTTGCCGGGTGCATTCGGCGGGGGAAGCGGGCATGATGCGGCTTCCCCCACACCGAAAGGTCTCCCCCCACATGACCGAACCGATGATCGACCGCCGCCACCTGATGGCCGGCGGGGCCTTGCTGGCGGCTGCCGCTGCCGTGCCTGCCGCAGCCGTTGCGCAGGCGGCGCCTGCGGGGGGCGGGTATGCGCCGCAGCCGGTGCCGCTGGGTTTCGACCCGGCGAAAGTGGCCGGATTGTCGGAGAAGCTGCTGACCAGCCATCACGACAACAACTATGTCGGCGCGGTGAAGCGGCTGGGTGCGATCCATGCGCAACTGGCGGGGATCGATCCGGCCAGCGCGCCGGGGTTCCAGTTGGAGGGGCTGAAGCGCGCCGAGCTGATCGCGTGGAATTCGATGATCCTGCACGAGGTCTATTTTTCGCAGTTCGGCACCGCCGGGAAACCGGGCGGCGCGCTGGCCGGGGCGATCGAGCGCGATTTCGGCAGCGAGGCGAAGTGGCGCGCCGAGTTCGCCGGGCTGGGCAAGGCGCTGGGCGGCGGATCGGGCTGGGTGGTGCTGAACTACAGCCACCGTGACAACCGGCTGGTGAACCAGTGGGCGGCCGATCACACGATGTCGCTGGCGGGCGGCACGCCGGTGCTGGTTCTGGACATGTACGAACATGCCTATGCGATCGATTACGGCGCGAAGGCGGCGGCGTATGTCGATGCGGTGATGGCGGCGCTGGACTGGAGCGCGGCGGACAGGCGATATGCCCGCGCGGCGGGATAGGCGACCGAAGGCGAGGGAGGGGACGTGATGGATGCGCATGACCAGATCGTGCAGGTGATCAACCTGTACGGGCTGGCGCTGGACTGCCAGCGTTGGGACCTGTTCGACCAGGTGTTCACCGAACATGTCGATGCCGATTTCGGGCCGGGGGTGCATTGGACGGATCGGACGCAGTTCAAGGCCGATTTCGCCGCGTTTCATGCGCCGTTCGACGCGACGCAGCATGTGATGACCAACCACAACGTCCGCGTGCTGGGCGATGTCGCCCATGCGCTGACGTATGGTGCGTGGCGGCTGATCCGGCGGGCCGCTGAAGGCGATCCCTTGTGGGACGGCACCGGCTGGTATGACGACGAGCTGGTGAAGACTCATGCCGGGTGGCGCATCCGCAAGCGGGTGTGCCGGGTGGTGTGGTGGACCGGCAATCCGAAAGTGAAGGAGACGCTGCCCGGCGTGGTGTTCGAGGACATTCGCGATTCGCTGCGCGGCGAGGAGCGGGCCGGGCGGCTGGGGATCATCCGCGCGATCGACGAACGGGCGGGGGACTGAATCATGGGCAAGGCGCGCGATCTGGTGCGGATGAGCGACGTCGAGGTGGCGGCGTTCCTGCGAGAGGCGCACAGCCTGCAGGTGGCGACGCTGAATGGCGATGGCTCACCGCACCTGACGACGGTGTGGTTCACGCTGCATGAGGGGGCGATCCTGTTCGAGACCTATGGCAAAAGCCAGAAGGTGGTGAACCTTCTGCGCGATGCGCGGGTGGCGGTGCTGGCCGAGGCGGGCGTGACCTATGACCAGTTGCGCGGGGTTTCGATCAACGGGCGGGGCGAGGTGATCGAGGCGAACCCCGAGCGGACCGCGCTGATGGAAGTGCTGGTGGCGCACCATTTTGCCGGGCAATCGGCCGATCAGGTGCGGGCGACGGCGGCGAAGATGGCCGAGAAGCGCGTGGTGGTGCGGGTGATCCCCGAACGGACGATGAGCTGGGATCATCGCAAGCTGGGCGGGAAGGGGCCGGTGTAACCGGGCCTTGCAAGGGTATCGCGGCGGCGTTGACAATCCGCTCGACAGCGGGCGGCGGTTCCCCGACAACCCGGCGCAAACCGGCAGGGAGAGCGCGGCGGATGTCCTATCTGGGTGAGTTTCGGAGCGGCTGGCGGCCGTTGCTGGCGGCGGCGGTGGGCAGTGCCAGCGGGTTGATGGTGGCGGCCTATACAACCTCGCTGTTCTCGCCCTACCTGATTTCCGAATTCCACTGGAGCCGGGCGCAGTTCTCGCTGATCGGGTTGACGATCTTTGCCGCGCTGCTGGTGATGCCGGTGGTGGGCCGGTTGACCGACCGCTTCGGGGTGCGGCCGATGGCATTGGCGGGGGCGCTGCTGTTGCCGCTGTGTTTCCTGGGCTATTCGTTGCAGAACGGGCAGTTCTGGTTCTTCGCGATGTGCTCCACCGGGGTGCTGGTGCTGGGCAGCACGACGACGCCGACGGTGTGGTGCCGCCCGGTGGCCGAGCATTTCCACAAGGCGCGCGGGCTGGCGCTGTTCGTGGTGACGGGTGCGCCGGCGCTGGCGGGGGCGCTGCTGCCGCGATTGCTGGTGATGGTGAATGATCACTGGGGCTGGCGCGTGGGCTATCGCGTGCTGGCGGTGTGGTTCCTGGTGGGCGGGCTGCTGGCGGTGGCGACGATGCCGAAGGCGGAGCCGGGGCTGGATCGGAGGCCGGGCGGGGGGCACCAGGTGAAGCGCGGGCAGCCGGGGGCGTTTCGCGAGATCGTGCGCAGCCGGTCGTTCTGGATCATAACCGGGGCGATGGTGCTGTGCATCTTCCCGACGCAGTTGCACGCCGCGCAAATGATGCTGATGCTGAACGAGGCGGGGCTGGACCGTTATGCCGGGGCCGATGCGTTCTCGGCGTTCGCGGTGGGGTCGATCATCGGGCGCGGCGCTTGCGGGCTGGCGCTGGACCGGTTCCCGGCGAAATGGGTGGCGGCGCTGTCGATGATCCTGCCGGCGCTGGGCTATGTGCTGATTGCCACCAACCACGGCGCGGTGGGGCTGGTGACGGGGGCGATGTTCCTGGTGGGGATTTCCTATGGCGCGGAAAGCGACCTGCCGTCGTTCCTGGTGGCGCGGCACTTCCGGCTGGAGGTGTTTTCCAGCGCGATGAGCCTGGTCTATTGCGGGGTGCTGTTCGCCTCGGCCACCGGGGCGATGATGCTGGCGCTGGTGCTGCGGCGGACCAACAGCTTCACCCCGTTCCTGCTGGCCTGCGCGGTGGGGATCGTGCTGGGCAGCCTGCTGTTCCTGGCCTTGCCCCGGCGGGGTGTCGATGAGGAAGAATTGGGGGAGAGAGCCGATGGCTGAGAAAACGATCTGGAAAATCCTGCTGCTTATGAAGCGCAAGCCGGGCATGTCGGTGGCGGATTTCCGCGAATACTATGAGACGAAGCACGTGCCGCTGGCGATGCGCTATGGCGGCGGGGTGACGCTGTACAAGTACGTGCGGCGGTTTCTCGATCCGCAGCCGCATGGCGAGTTTGGGGACGGTGGCGAACTGGCCTATGACGTGATCACCGAACTGTGGTTCGACGATGAGGCGGTGTTCCGGGGGACGCTGCAATACCTTTCGACCACGGTGATGCACCCGGATGTCTGTGCGGATGAATTGAACCTGTTCGACCGGCCGTCGATGCGCATCGCCACCTGCGTCGAGTGCGAGGGCGTGCCCGATTAATCGTCCGGGCCGCTGAAGCCTGGCAGGTGGTTGGCCTTGCCGCTGCGGGCCAGGCGCAGCGCCTTGGTCAGCGCGGCGTCGAAATCGTCGGCCAGCTTGTGCGGCTTGATATGGTCGCGCAGGAAATCGGCCCAGAGGAATTCGGCGTAGGGCATCGGGCTTTTGGCGAAGCCGCCGGCGCGGCGGACTTCGCCGGCGAGGCTGCGGTAGGGATCGTCGTGCAGCTTGCCGATGTGGCGCGGCAGGTCCTTCCATTCGCGACGCTTGCCCTCGGCATCATACGGATGGAGCCAGTTGCGCGCATCCATGAACGACAGGAAGCGTGGCTTCGGCAGGTGGCCGAGGCGGGCGACGATCGAGACCAGCACCGTCTCCACGCCTTCCTCGTCCAGCGCGCGCAGCAGGTGGTGGTGGTCGATCAGCCAGAGTGAGTCGCCGGGGCCGGTGACGGCGGGGATCATGTGGCTACCGAGGAATTCGCCGCCATCGCGCGCGACGCGGGCGCGCCAGGCGGCGCGCTTGGCCTCCACCTCGCGCAGGCCGACGGTCATCTGGGTGGGGCGCAGGTGGCGGATGGGCACGGGATGAAGAACAGGTTCTACCGGGTGCAGCATGGCCATGACGAAACGCTCCCTTTGGTTCAGATCGACGCATCCTGCCACTCTCCGACCGCACGCGCCACTGCGTCGGCGACGCTGAACGTGCAATCGTCGGCAAGGTCGGGCAGGCCGGCATCGCGCAGCAGATCGCGGACGCGGTCGTGCGCGCGGGCGAGGATGAGCTGGCGGCCCGCCTGCGTCTGGCCGGTGGCGAATTCGGCAAGCGCGTCGAGCGCGGTGGCGTCGAGGTCGTTCGATTCCTCCAGGCTGAGCACCAGGGTGTGGCCGGCGCGGTTGGCGGCACTGGCGGCGATGGCGTGAAGCGCGGATTCGGCATTGGCGAAGATCAGCGGGGCATTGGGGCGGTAGATCAGCATGCCGGGGACATGGCGCGCCTCGCCATGACGGGCGCAATCGACGAAATCGCGGGTGCCGGGGATGCGGCCGAGCTGGCTGATCGACGGGCGGGCGAGATCGTAGAGCAGGTTGGCGATGCTGAGGCCGATGGCGGCGAGCATCCCGTTGAGGACGCCGAGCGCGAGCACGCCGAGCGTGGCAGCCAGCGCGATGCCGCCGTCGCGGCGCAGGCGGAACAGGCGGACCAGCGGTGCCGGTGAAAGCGCGTGCGTGAGCGCGGCGATGACGACGGCGGCCAGCACCGGTTCGGGGATGCGCGCGAGCAGCGGCGCGGCGAACAGGGCGAGCGCGAGCAGCACGCCGCTGGCGATCATCGCGGCGAGGCGCGAGGCGGCGCCGGCGGCCTCGTTGGCGTTGCCCGCCGAGAACCCGGCGCCGGCGGGCATGCCCTGGCCCAGCGCGGCGGCAAGGTTGGCGGCGCCGAGCGCGGCGAGTTCGCGGTTGGCGTCGATGGCGTCGCCACGCTTGAGGGCCAGCGCGCGCATCGTGCCCCAGGACTCCGCGAACAGGATCAGCGCAATCGGCGCGGCAAGCTGGGCGAGGCGGGGGAGCAGTTCATATGGGGGCAGCGTGGGGTGCGGGGGCAGCAGCGAGACCGGCCCGGCCAGCGCGACGCCCCAGCTTTCGGGGTGGGCCAGCGCACCGATGGCGATGCCGGCGAGGATGACGGCGAGCGCGCCCGGGAAGCGCGGCTGGCTGCGCAGCGCGAGGATGGCAACGAGCGCGGCGAGGCCCAGGCCGATGCTGGCAAGGTTCCAGTGCGGCGCCTGTGCCGCCAGCGCGGCGAGGACGTTCCACACCGGGCCGGATGCCCCGCTGACGCCGAGCAGGCGCGGAAGCTGGCGGATGATGATCAGCAGCGCGAGGCCGAACGCGAAGCCGCGCAGCACCGGGCGCGAGATGAAGCTGGCGAGGCTGCCGAGCCGGAACAGCGCGAAGCCCAGGAACAGGCAACCGACAATGGCGGTGAGCGCGGTGGCGAGCAGGGCGCGGACCGGCTCGCTGGACCCGAGCGGCACCACCGAGGACACCGCGGCGGCAAGGATCGCGGCGGAGGACGAGGTGGGGGCGATGACGGCGAAGCGGCTGCGGCCGACGAGGCCATAGACCAGCCCGCCCAGCACGGCGGCGATCAGCGCGCGGCCCGGGGCGAGACCGGCGATTCCGGCATAGGCGACGGCTTCGGGGAGAAGCAGGCCGGCGACGGCGAGGCCGGTGAGCAGATCGCGCGGATGCGGTTTCAGAACTTGTTGTCCCGGGGGAAGCCGTTGGGGGGCATCCGGCCTGCCGCGCCGCGCGCGACCTTCCACAGGCTGACGTCCTTTTCGGTGCGGGTGCGGCCGGTGTCGCCGCCCATTGCCCAGGACAGGCCGTCTTCCAGTTTCAGCGTGATCGCGTCGGCCAGGCCGCCGTCGCGGTAGCGCTGCAGGGTGACGCCTTGGCCCTTGGCCATGACCGGCAGTTCGCTGAGCGAGAAGATCACCAGCTTGCGGTTGTCGCCCACCACGGCGATGTGGTCATGCTCGGGCGCGATTTCGCGGACGAGGGCGAGCTTGACGCCGGGCTTGGTGCCCATGACGCCGCGCCCTTTTCGGGTTTCGGCGAGCAATTCCGCCGATTCCGCCGCGAAGCCGCGACCCAGGTTGCTGGCGAGCAGCAGTTGTCCGCCGGGCTTGTGGACCAGCATGGCGATGATCGCGGCGTCGGCATCGATGTCGAGCATCGAGCGCAGCGGCTCGCCGAAACCGCGCGCCGAGGGCAATTTATCCGCGCCCAGCGTATAGAAGCGGCCGTTGTCGCAGGCGATCAGCAGCTTGTCGGTGGTCTGGGCGTGGAGGACGAATGCCTGGCCGTCGCCTTCCTTGTACTTGAAATCCTTGTCGAGTGGTTCGTGGCCGCTGGCGCCGCGAATCCAGCCGCGCTGGGACAGGATGACGGTGACGGGCGCCTTCTCGATCATCGCGTCCATGTTGAATTCGCGGGTGGGCGCGGCTTCGGCGATGGTGGTGCGGCGGCGGCCGAGTGCGGTGGTCTCGGCATAGTCCTTGCGCAGCGCGTTCAGGTCGCGCTTCAGGCGGGTGCGCTGCTTGGCCGGGCTGTCGAGCAGGGCCTGGAGATCGGCCTGTTCCTTCAGCAGTTCGGAATGCTCGCGGCGCAGTTCCATTTCTTCCAGCTTGCGCAAGCTGCGCAGGCGCATGTTGAGGATGGCTTCGGCCTGGCGGTCGGTGAGGCCGAATTCGGCCATCATCACCGGCTTCGGCTCA
>JAGWVC010000150.1 GCA_018971065.1 Sphingomonadales bacterium
CGTTTGGCGGGGGCGGAAGCCGTCATCCATTTCGCACTTGCAACATAACCGAATCAGTAGATTTTGCACGTGCGAAGAGAACACCTACAGTTGCGCAATACGCAACTCAGCGTACCCGAACGGCAATCCGGCGCGAAAATCGGCGGTCAGGCCGCCGCCGTGGTCAGCCCCAGATCGGGCAGGCCGACCGATCGGCGCCCCTGAAAATCGGTGCGCACCACGATCAGCCCGCTTTTCTCCAGATGCTCCAGCAGGCGGCGGATGCGGCCCGGTGAGCGGGTGCCATAGGCTATCGCCAGCGTATCGTCGTCGGGGCACGCCTCGCCATCGATTGCGGCCCGCGCAATCAGCAGGAACGGCGCCAGGCAATCATCGGGCGCGCCGGCGGCCAGCCCGGCCAGCGCCGCCCACTGCGGTTCCTCGGGATCGAAGATGCCAGCCACGGCAAAGGCGAAGCGGCGGCGAAACCGGGTGACGTCGCCGATATGGCTGCCGATCCGGCGCATCCGGCAGCGCACGGTGAAATCCTGGAACAACGATGCCGCAGGCTGGAAGGTGGCATCCGGCTCCGCCGCCATTTCCGCCAGAATGTCCACCAGTGCGGCGCGCACTTCCTCGGGCGGCAGCGTCGGCGGGGCAGGCACGGCGGCCGCCTTGAACAGGTCGTCCTCACCCCCGGCGGTGTCTTCCGCCTCGCCCGCCAGCGCGAAATCGGCAATGCGGTGGGCCAGTTCACCCGGTTCGGTGCGCGGCAGCGGCAGGGTGGGCGCGGCGCGTTCCTCGGCCTCGGGCGCGGCGTGCAGCAGCGCGTGCAACTCGTCCGCCCCCGCCGTCGGCAGCGGCATCAGCCCCTGCACCACATTGCGCGCGCCGGTCCGCACCGCGCCGATCTTCACCGCCACCGCGCGGCGGCTGATCGCCGGCCCCAGCCCCAGGAAATGCCCGCGCTCCAGATCGCGGATCGCCTCGGCCTGCCGCCGCTCCATGCCCAGCAGGTCGGCGGCGCGGGCCATGTCGATATCCAGGAAGGTGCGGCCCATCAGGAAATTGCTGGCCTCGGCCGCGACGTTCTTGGCCAGCTTGGCCAGCCGCTGCGTGGCGATGATCCCCGCCAGCCCGCGCTTGCGCCCCCGGCACATCACGTTGGTCATCGCGGCCAGGCTCAGCCGCCGCACCTCGTCGGTCACGTCCCCGGCAGCGGCGGGCGCGAACATCTGCGCCTCGTCCACCACCACCAGCGCCGGATACCACTGCTCGCGCGGGGCATCGAACAGGCCACCCAGGAACTGCGCGGCGCAGCGCATCTGCGCTTCCAGCTCCAGCCCGTCCAGCGCCAGCACCACCGAGGCGCGATGGCGCCGGATGCGCGCCGCCAATTGCACGATCTCCGGCCCGTCATAAGCCGCACCGTCGATGACGACATGGCCGAACGGTTCCGACAAGGAGACGAAATCGCCCTCGGGATCGATGACGATCTGCTGCACCAGCGGCGCCGATTCCTCCAGCAGCCGCCGCAGCAGGTGTGATTTGCCCGAACCCGAATTGCCCTGCACCAGCAGGCGCGTCGCCAGCAGTTCCTCGATATCGACCGATACCGGGGTGCCGTTGGGGGCCGTACCGATGATGATGGAGCCGCTCACGGCCCGGGCCTTAGCCGGGCGCGGATGGCCGGGCAAACCGCTGCGCGCGGCTTATCCGCAGCTTGACGGCACGTAACGGGCTGCCATCCTGCCCGCAACGGGATGAGGAGGACACGATGGCGCCCACCAGACTGGCGTTCACCGACACCACGCGCGGCATCAGGGCCAGCGCCGGATTCGCCGGCAGCGCCGACCGGCGGCTGGATGTTCTGGCGTGGACACCCGCCACGCCCGGCCCGTGGCCGCTGGCGATCTACTGCCACGGCACCGATGGCGCCGCCGACAACGCGACATACCTGGCCGAAGCGCTGGCGGCGGATGGCTGGCTGGTGGCGGCGCCGTTCTTCCCCCTCACCTCGCCCGCCACCCACACCCGCATCACCGGCCCCGACATTTCCGACGCCGGCGAACAGGTCCGCGACGTGCGCTTCCTGATCGATGCGCTGCTGGCCGATCCCGCATGGTCGCCCCGCATCGACGCCGGCCGCATCGCGGTGCTGGGCCATTCGCTGGGCGCCATCACCGCGTGGTTCGCTGCTTATGGCCAGCACACCCGCGATCCGCGAATCACCGCGGCGGTGATGCTGGGCGCGGGCGATCCGGCGGTGATGGCCCAGACCGGCCAGATCGGGCTGGAACACGCCGGGCCGGTGGCTGGCAACACCCCGGCCCTGCTGGTCACGGCGGAAAAGGACCTGTTCAGCCGGATGATGGGGCCGCCCGGCACCGCCTTCCCCCGCCTGCCGGCACCGAAAGCCGAAGTGACGATCGCCGGCGGCGTCCACGTCTGGTTCCATGACGGCGACGACTGGCCGGCCGATCACGCCAACCCCGATGCGCTGTGGTTCGCCGAACGCAGCCCGGCGATGGTGGTGCCGGGTAGCGAGGAACGCGTGCCGCTGATCGGCCCGTTCCGCCAGCGCGCAATCACCCTGGCCGCCGTGCGCGCCTTCCTGGGCGCTTGCGCGCGCGATAATGCAGCCTTGCGGGATGGTCTGCGGCATTACGACGAGGTAACCGTGCAATGGCAGGACTGAACGCCGAACCCGCGCTGGACCCGGACCGGCCGATCATCGACCCGCACCTGCACTTGTGGGACCTCGGCGCGGCGCCGGGGACTTACGCGGTGCCTACCCCGTTCCTCGAAGCCGAAGCCCAAGCCATGCTGGCCGCCAGCGGCCACACTATCACCCACAGCGTCTACGTCGAATGCGGCCAGGGCTATCGCGCCGATGGCCCGGATGACTGGCGCTGCCTGGGCGAAACCGAGACCCAGGCGGCGGTGGCCGCGCGCCACGCCGGCGGCACCCGGCTGAACCATCGCATCGTCGGCACCGCCAACCTGCTGCTGGGCGATGCCGTGCGCCCGGTGCTGGAAGCGCACGTCGCCGCCGGCGGCGAACGCTTTCGCGGTGTCCGCCAGGAAACCGCGTGGAGCGAGGCGGGGCTGTTCGGCTATCCCTGCCGCCCCGACCTGCGCCACCGCCTGCGCGACCCGCGCTTCGTGGCGGGGGCGAAAGTGCTGGTGGCAATGGACCTCAGCCTCGACGTGTGGTGCGTCCACAGCCAGCTTGGCGAACTGGCCGCGCTGGTGGACGACGTGCCCGGGCTGGCGGTGGTGATCGACCATGTCGGCACGCCCGAAAGCGGCGCCGAGGCCCGCGCCGAATGGCTGGCCGCGATCACCGAACTGGCGCGGCGCCCCAACGTCTGGCTGAAGCTGGGCGGAATGGGCATGGACATCACCGCCCACTTCAAGCCCCCCGCGCTGGACCTGCCGTCCACCACCCTTGCCGAACGCTGGCGCCCGTGGATCGAGGACGGCATCGCCGCGTTCGGCGCATCGCGCTGCATGTTCGAGAGCAACTTTCCGCCCGATGCCGTCTCGGGCAGCTATGGCGCCACCTGGAACGCGTTCAAACGCGTGGTGGACGGTGCTTCCGACACCGAGAAGGACTGGCTGTTCCGCCGCACCGCCGCCGCCGTCTATCGCATCGCGCTGGATGGGGACGCCTGATGCGCGTCGCCATGTTCCACGGCGCGGGCCAGCCGCTGGTGATCGAGCCGCTGGCAAGCGCGCCGCTTGGCCCGCACGATCTGCGCGTGAAAGTGGCCCGTTGCGGCATCTGCGGCAGCGACGTGTCGATGACCTCGGGCAGCCCGTTCGATTATCCCGCGCACATCCCGCTGGGCCACGAATATGCCGGCGAAGTGGTGGAAGTGGGCAAGCTGGTCACCGGCTTTCGCATCGGCGATCGCGTCGCCTGTATGCCCAAGGCGGGCTGCGGCCAGTGCGACGCCTGCGCGCGCGGGCACACGTTCTTCTGCCCCACCGGGCCAATGCAGTTCGGCGGCTTCGGCGATGAAGTCGTTGTGCTGGCTGCCTATGCCTTCCTGTTGCCGCAGACGGTCAGCCTGGCCGAAGGCGCGCTGGTCGAGCCGATGGCCTGCGGGCGGCGCGGGCTGGCGATGGCGGGGCTGCAAACGGGCCAGCGCGTGCTGGTGCTGGGCGCGGGAGCACTGGGGCTTTCCGCCACGTACTGGGCGCGGGCGATGGGCGCGGGCCGCATCGTCGTCGCCGCCCGTTCGCGCCGCCGCGACGAGGCCGTGCTGGAACTGGGCGCCGACGCCGTCCACGCATTCGATGCCGACGATCCGGCGGAACTGGCGGCGAAGCTGGGCGGCGAACCCGACATCGTTGTCGAGGCGATCGGCAAGCCGGGGATGATCGCCAGGGCGGTGGAGCTGGTGCGCTGGGGTGGCACCGTCGTGTCGCTGGGCATGTGTACCGCCGGCGAAACGCTGATGCCGATCGCCTGCGCCGGCAAGGAAGCGCGGCTGCTGTTTCCGCTGGCCTATTCGATCGGCGATTTCGAGGAAACCGTGCGCGCGTTCGATGCAGACCGGGTGAACCCCGAACTGATGATCTCGGACGTCATCGCGCTGGAGGCGCTACCGGCGGTGCTGGAGGAAATGCGCGGCAGCCATGCCTATTGCAAGGTGCAGGTGGACCCTCGCATTTAGCCGGAATGTGAGGCGATCGGCGGTTCCAGCGGCGCGCGCGGGTGCGCCAGCAGGAATTCGTCGAACGCCTGCACCAGCCGCGATCGCCACAGCCCGCGCGGCCGTGCCAGGCTGACCGCGCGGGTGAAGGTGAAGGCCGGCACATCCAGCGTGACCAGGCGGCCGTGATCGATATCGTTCTGCACCAGCACCCGCGACAGGCAGCCGATGCCGCCACCGGCGATCACCGCATGGCGCACCGCCCAGTTCGAGGTGGACTGGAAGGCGATGTCGAGTTGGCCGACGTGTTCGTGCAACAAGTAGCGCAAGCGCCCGGTGATCGCCGAGGTAGCCTCGCGCAGGCACCAGCGGGCATCGGCAAGGTCGGCCAGCGCCAGCGCGGCGCGATCGGCCAGCGGATGATCGGGCGTGGCCACCAGCAGCAGTTCGTCGGTCCGCCACGGCACCAGTTCGACACCCTCGACCTGCGGGAATTCCTCGATCAGCGCGGTTTCCAGCTCGAACCGGGTGATCGCCTCGATCAGGTCACCCAGCGGCCCTGCCTCTACCGATATGCGCACCGCCGGATGGCGCTCCATGAACTCGATGCACAGGCGGGGCAGCACGGTTTCGGCGATCATCAGCGTGGCGCCGATGTGCAGCGTGCCGGAAAGTTCGTCCGGCTGCGCCGCGCGCTCCAGATCGGCGATCTCGCTGAGCAGCGAGCGCACGATCGGCCGCAGCCGCTTGCCCTCGTCGGTGATCTGCAGTGGCCGACCCGGCGCGTGCGCGAACAGCGGGCGGCGCAGGATCACCTGCAGGTCGGCCAACGCCCCGGAAGCCGCAGACTGGCTCATCCCCAGCGCCTGCGCCGCGGCGGTAACGCTGCCGTGCGCGGCCACCGCATCGAACACCTGAAGCTGGCGGGTCGTGGTTTTCATGGCGACAGCATAACCCATCGGAACAGCCGATGGTAGCCATATGAATTTGGCCCATCGCCCGATGACATCGGCCGCGATAGAGAATGATTCGCAACGGGGCAGATGACCCCGCACCGAGGAGACCCGCGATGAACGCCCCCGTGAACCATGCCGTGCTGGACAAG
>JAGWVC010000058.1 GCA_018971065.1 Sphingomonadales bacterium
ACGCGCTGCTATTCGGCCCGGTTCGAGGCGACGCGCGCCGACGGCACGGCGGTATGCCATTATCCGCGCTATCGCGAGGAACTGCCGGCCACCGACGGCCAGGCGGCAAAGAGCTATGAGGTGCTGGACCTGGCCAGCACGCCGCAGGACGATACGCCGCCGATCCTGGTGCCCGAGGGGACGATGTTCCTGATGGGCGACAACCGCGACAATTCGATGGACAGCCGTTTCCCCGCCGTGGCCAACGAGGGCATCGGGCTGGTGCCGCAGGACAACCTGGTGGGCCGCGCCACGGTGATGATGTGGTCGACCGACGGTTCGGCATCGTGGTACAAGCCGTGGACCTGGCTGACCTCGGCGCGATGGAGCCGCATCGGGGGCGGGTTTTGAGCGGAACACGGTCTTGAGCGGCGAACTGGGCGCGGAAACCCGCGCTTTTCTGGAACGATTTCTGGGCGAGAAGCCGCCGGGCTCGCAAGGGCTGTGGCTGGAGGCGCTGACTCACGGCAGCACCGGGTCCGACCGGCATTACCAGCGGCTGGAATTCCTGGGCGACCGGGTGCTGGGGCTGGTGGTGGCCGAGTGGCTGGTGGAGACGCTGTCAGCCGATGAGGGCAAGCTGTCGCAGCGGCTGAACGCGCTGGTGGCGCGGACGATGTGTGCGTCGATCGCGCGGGGGATCGGGTTGGGGCCGCATATCCGGCTGGGCAAGCAGGCGCGCGACGATGGCGGCGCGGATAGCGACAACATCCTGGGCGACGTGATGGAGGCGCTGATCGGCGCCTCGTTCCAGCAGCGCGGTTTCGCGAAGACGCGCACGACGGTGCGGGCGCTGTGGGCCGATGCCGTGGCGGGCAAGGCCGGCCATGCCAAGCACCCGAAATCGGCGTTGCAGGAATGGAGCGCGGGCAACCGGCGGCGGATGCCCGAATACCGGCTGGTCAGCCGCGACGGGCCGGACCATGCCGCGCGCTTCACCGTGGCGGTGGGCGTGCATGGCGTGGGCGAGGCGCAGGCGACCGGCAACAGCAAGCAGGAAGCCGAAACCGCCGCGGCGGCGGCCTTCATGGAGCAATACGGATGAGCGACAAGATGCAACGCTGCGGCATCGTCGCCGTGATCGGTGCGCCCAATGCGGGCAAGTCCACGCTGGTGAACGCGCTGGTGGGCCAGAAGGTGGCGATCGTTTCCGCCAAGGCGCAGACCACGCGGGTGCGGCTGATGGGGATTGCCCTGGCCGAGACGCCCGACGCGAACGTGCAGATCGTGCTGGCCGACACGCCGGGCATCTTCGAGCCGAAGCGGCGGCTGGACCGGGCAATGGTGGCCGCCGCCTGGGAAGGCGCGCACGAGGCCGACGCGATCCTGCTGGTGATCGACGCGCTGAAGAAGCGGCGCGACTATCTGGAGCCGATCCTGGAATCGCTGGCCACCCGGCCCGAGCGCAAGATCCTGGTGCTGAACAAGGTGGATGCCGGCGCCAAGGAACCGCTGCTGGTGGCGGCGCAGGAGCTGACCGCCAAGGTGCCGTTCGACGAGGTGTTCTTCGTTTCGGCGCTGACCGGCGACGGGGTGCCGCAGTTGAAGGACCGGCTGGCGGCGCTGATGCCGGAAGGGCCGTGGCATTTTCCCGAGGACCAGGTTTCCGACGCCAGCGAGCGGCTGCTGGCCTGCGAGATCACCCGTGAGCAGTTGTACCGCCAGCTTCACGACGAGCTGCCCTATGACAGCACGGTGCGGCCCGAATCGTACCAGACGCGGCGCGACGGCAGCCTGGAGATTCACCAGCAGATCGTGATCGCGCGCGACAGCCAGAAATCGATCGTGCTGGGCAAGCAGGGCGCGCGGATCAAGGCGATCGGCGAGGCGGCGCGCAAGGAACTGGCCGAGCTGCTGGGGGTGAAGGTTCACCTGTTCCTGCACGTGAAGGTGGACGAGGCCTGGGCCGAAAGCCGCGAGATGTACGAGGAAATGGGGCTGGACTGGGTGCGGTGACGCAAGCGGCGGCGGGTTCCGCGCGGGCGGCGATAGCCGGTCAGGCGCTGCGCTATGGCGCATCCGGTGCCTTGCTGGCGGCGCTGTATTCCACGGTTTTCGCGCTGTTGGCCACGCATGGCGGGCTGCACCCGCAGCTTGCCAACGCCATCGCCTTCGCGGTCAACCTTGTTGCCGGGTGGGCGCTGCATTCGCGCTGGAGCTTTCGCGGTCACGGCCTGGGCACCGCTTCGCGGGGGCGGGTGCGAACCGCGCGGCTGGCCTATGCGGCGGGCAACCTGGCCGCCTATGCCCTCAACGCGTTCTGGGTCTGGCTGGTGGTGGGGCGGCTGGGCCTGCCGGTCTTGTGGTCGATCGTGCCGATCGTCACGCTGACGCCGGCGTTCACGTTCCTGCTTAACCGCAAACTCGTCTTTCAATTCCGAACCTGACCAGCAACCGGCCCCCCGGCCCCCGGCGCCAGCCGGTTTCAGCGCAAAGGCTGCCCGATGTCTGCCGAGGAAAAGACCTATCACGAAACCCGCCTTGCGGCCGATGCGCGGCGTGGCAAGGTCTGGTCGGCCTTGTGGAAATACCATTTTTCCCGCCATTTCGGCCCTGACGACACTGTGCTCGATCTTGGCGCGGGGTATGGCGATTTCATCAACGCGGTGAAGGCCGCGCGCCGGATTGCCGTGGACGTGTGGCCGGGGCTTGCCGATCATGTCGCGCAGGGCGTGGAAGTCATCACGGGCACCGCCGACCGGCTGGAAGCCATCGCCACGGGCGCGGTGGATCGCGCCTTCGCCTCGAACCTGTTCGAGCATCTGCCGCGCGAGGATTTTGCCCGTACGCTGACATCGCTGGCGCGGGTGCTGTCGGCACGCGGCACGCTGACGATCCTGCAGCCCAATTACCGCTATGCCTATCGCGAATACTTCGACGACTATACCCATGTCGCGATCTACAGCCATATCAGCCTTGCCGATTTCCTGGACGCGAACGGATGGGATGTGATCGAGGTGCAACCGCGCTTCCTGCCGCTTACCGTCAAATCACGGTTGCCGACCTGGGATTTCCTGATCTGGCTGTGGCTGAAGTTGCCGTTCAAGCCGATCGGCAAGCAGATGCTGGTGGTTGCCCGCCCACGCGGCGGCGGGACAGGTTCACCGGCGGACAGCGATGACTGAGGATTGCCTTTCAGCCCGGTTTGGCCTTGAAGCGCGCGGGGACGCGGGTGGTCGGAGCAAAAATGGAAATCGTTGATCAAGAGCGACCGGAGTCGGGCACGGCCGCGCCGGCGGCGATGCGCGCCGAACCGCCACGTTCGCGCTTCGGGGTGCGCCATCGGCTGCGGCGGGTGCCGATCCTGCTATACGGCATCCTGCTGGCCTGTTTCGGGCTGGGCATGTATCTGGTGGGGGTGCTGATGATCGGCCCGCGCCTGATCCCGGGAATGTTCACCACGCTCAAGCCGATCAGCGAATGGATCGTCTGGCACAGCGGCATTCCCACCGTCGCCGGCATCGCGCTGATCCTGTTCGACCTGCTGTTCGTGCTGGACCACAAGCGGCCGGTTACCGACGTGCGCAACGAACGCCTGGCGAACCGCATGGTGACGGTGGCACTGACCGCCTACAACGACGAAGATTCGATCGCCGACGCGGTTCGGGACTTCCTGGGCCATCCGCAGGTCGCACGCGTGATCGTGGTGTCGAACAACAGCCGGGACGCCACGTTCGAGCGCGCGCAGGCCGCCGGTGCCATCACCGTCAACGAAGTGCGGCCGGGCTATGGCCGCTGTGTCCACCGCTGCCTTACCGAAGCGGTGGCGCACGACGATACCGAGCTGGTGGTGCTGTGCGAGGGCGACCTGACGTTCCGCGCCGACGACATCGACAAGCTGCTGGCCTATGCCCCGCATGGCGACGTGGTGAACGGCACGCGAACGGTGGAGCCGTTGCGGCAATATGTGACCCAGCTCACCACCTTCATGTATTACGGCAACATTTTCGTGGGCAAGCTGCTGGAGGCCAAGCACCTTGGCCGCAGCACGATCACCGATGTCGGCACCACCTACAAGCTGTGCCGGCGCGATGCCTTGCGGTCGCTGCTGCCGGTGCTGGACGCGAGCGTGAACCTGGAGTTCAACGCGCACTTTCTGGACACGATCCTGGCGCGCGGTTTCACGCTGATCGAGGTGCCGATCACCTTCCATCCCCGCGTCGGCCTCAGCAAGGGCGGCAACGTCAACAACCTGCGCGGACTGAAGGTGGGCCTGCGCATGATCTGGGGAATCGTGTTCGGGTGGAAGCGGCTGCGGACGGCGTGAGGGGCGGCGCATGATCACAAGCGGTTCGATCTTGCGGCGGCTGTGGCTGCCGGGCGCCTGCCTGCTGGCGACGCTGCTGCTGGCGGGTTTGCGCTTCGGCATCCTGGCCGGCGATGCGATCACGTTCCCTTACGAGCTGGACTATGGCGAGGGGATCGTCTGGCAGCAGATGCGGATGATCCTGGCCGGGCAGGGGTATGCGCCGCTGGCCCCCTACCCCGCGATCGTGTTTCACTACCCGCCGCTGTTTCACCTGCTGGCGGGCGCAATGGCGGCAACAGGACTTGACCAGCTTGCCGCCGGACGGCTGGTGGCGGTGCTGTCCACGTTGCTGGCGGCGGGATTTGCCGGGCTGATCGTCGCCGGATTCGCGCCGTCTCGGAAGCAGCGCGGGGCATTCCGGCTGGGCGGCGCGACGGCGGCTCTGGCCTTGCTGGCAACCCAGCCGGTGCTGATCTGGGCCGTGGTGTTCCGCGTGGATATGCCGTTCCTGGCGTTCAGCCTGGCGGGGCTGTGGCTGGGCATCCGTGCGCTAACCAGGCCACGGGCGGTGCATGGCGCGGCGTTGTGTTTCGTCGCGGCGATCTTCACCAAGCAGACCGCGATCGCCGCACCGCTGGCGGTGTTCGCGGTGCTGGCGCTGACGCGGCCGCGCACCGCGCTGGCCGGGATCGGCACCGGAATGGTGGTGGCGGTGGCGACGCTGGGCGCGGTGATGGCGGCAACGCATGGCGAGTTTCTGCGCCATATCGCGCTTTACAATCTGAACCGGTTCTCATGGCTGGCCGGGCTGGACATTCCGATCACCATCGGGATGCATTTCGGGCTGGCGCTGGCGGCGGCAATCGGCCTTGTTCCGCGCGTGCGGGGGCTGGCCGCGAAGGGCTGGCTGGCGCGGCTGCGTACCGAACCGCGCGACGCCGCGCTGGCGATACTGGCCGCCTATCTGGCGATTGCCACCGCGATGCTGGGCCTGATGTTCAAATCGGGATCGACGATCAACTATTTCCTCGAATGGACCGCGCTGATCGCGATCGGCGCCGGGCTTGCCGTTGCCGACTTCATCGGCAGCGCTCAAGCCGGCTCGCGCCATGCGTGGCTGGCGGCGGCGCCCTGGCTGGTGGCCGCGCAGACGCTGGCCGGGGTGGTGCTGATCGAGACCGACTACCCCGAACACGCCGCGCAGCGCGGCGATTTCGAGCGGCTGGCCGCCGCGATGCGCGCGGCGCCCGGGCCGATCCTGTCCGACGACATGGTGCTGCTGTTGCGCGCGGGCAAGCCGGTGGTGCTGGAACCGGCGATCTTCGCCGAATTGAGTGCCAAGCACGTGCTGGACGACCGCCCGGTGCTGGCCATGCTGGAACGGCGCGGCTTCGCTATGCTCCTGACCGAAGGGGGTCCGGGCGAGGCGATTTTCGATTCGCGATATACGCCAACGATGCGGCGCGCGATGCGGGCGGCCTATCCGCGCGAAGTCCGGCTGGCCAATGACTATGTCGTCCATCTGCCGGCGGGGCCGCTGCCGGAATGGGCGAATGCGCTGCGGCCGGCAAAGGCTTCGTGACGCGCGGCGGCAGGCCCGCTTGCGCATCGGCAGTGTCGGATTTCTGAACACAATGCGGGCATTGCTTAACCGGTTGTTGACGAACGCCATGCAAGGTTTGCGCAAGGACTATTTGCGCAAGGACAGCGGCAATGATCGATGGCAAGCGGATCGCGGTGGTGCTGCCGGCCTATAATGCCGGGCTGACGCTGCTGCGCACCTGGCGCGAGATTCCGTTCGACATCGTCGATGACGTGATCCTGACCGACGACGCCAGCAAGGACGACACCAGCCATCTGGCGCGGACGCTGGGCATCCATACCATCGTCCACGAACACAACCGCGGTTACGGCGGCAACCAGAAGACCTGCTATCAGGCGGCGCTGGACCGGGGCGCGGACATCGTGGTGATGCTGCACCCCGATTACCAGTATTCGCCGAAGCTGGTGCTGGCGATGGCCAGCATGATCGCGTCGGGCCATTACGACGCGGTGCTGGCGTCGCGCATCCTGGGCAAGGGCGCGCTGGCGGGCGGGATGCCGCTGTACAAGTATGTGGCCAACCGCGCGCTGACCTTTATCGAGAACCTGTTGCTGGGGCAGAAGCTGTCCGAATACCACACCGGCTATCGCGCCTGGAGCCGCAAGGCGCTGGAGACGCTGCCGCTGGAGGGGGCTTCCGATGACTTCGTGTTCGATAACCAGATGCTGGCGCAGGCCGCCTGGCACGGGCTGGCGGTGGGCGAGATTTCGTGCCCGACGCGCTATTTCGAGGAAGCCTCGTCGATCAATTTCCGGCGCAGTTGCACCTATGGGCTGGGGGTGCTGGGCACCGCCCTGCACTATCGCGCGGCGCGTTGGGGGCTGGCTTCGTCGCGGCTGTTCGATGATGAAACCGCACGGCTGGCGCTGGCGGTGACCGCGCCGGTCGAGACCGGAGTGTCGGCGCCGGTGCGGCTGGCCGCGCAGGGCTGAGCGTGGGCAGGCTGGCCCTTCTTGGCGGATTGCAGGCGTTCATGGCCGCCAATTGGCTGGCCTTCGGGCTGGGGCAGACGGTGGTGGCGGCCAGCGGCGTGCTGCCGGCGTCGATGATCGCGGTGATGGCCGGCGCCACGCTGGGCTTCGGGCGCGGGCTGGCGCTGTCGATGCTGGCGACGATGCTGGGCGGGTGGCTGGCCTTCACGGTGAGCCGCAGCGCGCTGGGCGGCTGGATCGGCCGGCGGCTGGAGAAGCGGCCGGGGCTGGCGCGGATCGACGCGGCGATTGCCGGCGAAGGCTGGCGGATGGTGGCCTTGCTGCGGGTTTCGCCGGTGATGCCGTTTGCGCTGACCAGCTATGCGCTGGGGCTGACGCGGATTTCGCATCGCGATTTCCTGCTGGGCACGCTGGCTTCGCTGCCGGCGCTGGCGGGCTATGTGGCGCTGGGTGCGCTGGGCAAGCAGGGCTTGCTGATGGCCGACCGTGGCCTGACCGTGAGCCACGTGGCGCTGCTGGCGCTGGGGTTCGCGGTGGTGGGTTATGCGCTGTGGCGGCTGCGCAAGGGGCTGGCGGCGGCTATTGCTGTGCCGCTGCCGCCGCCGCATCCCGCCTGACCAGCGCGAGCCAGTGGCTTTCGCAGTATTGGGGATCGTGCGGGGCCACGGCGCCGCGTGGGGCGCAGGCGCCCGCCTTGTCCGACAGATCGACCTGCCATTTTGCCGGCCATGATGCCAGCGGGCGGGCGTGATCGCGTTGCCAGGCGGCGGCTTCGCTGGACCAGTCAGGGCCGGTGGCGAAATCGGCCACCGGGCGCGCATACGTAAGGGCGCCGGAGAGCATGGCCAGCAGGCACAGCGGGCGGGTGACGGCGGGGGCGCCGGCGGATTCGCGCGTGGCCAGCGCGATCAGGCCCAGGCCGAGCAGGGTGACGGGCAGGAAGTGGTAGCGTTCGGCGGACTGGGCGCTGAACCATTGCGCCGGGGCCATCGGCAACATGCCGATGCCGAAGGTAACGACGGCGATGGCGAGGCCCGCCAGCACCAGCCACAACGCGGCGTCACGACGGCGCGCGGCGAGCCACAGCAGCCCGCCGAACCAGAGGCAGGACAGCGCGGCGAGGCCCCACCAGACCGCTCCGCCGGCAAGGCGCGCGGCGTGGACGGTGGCGCCGAAGCTTTCGGAAACCGGATCGGACAACAGCGGCAGCACGGCAAGGCGGACCAGCATGAGGTTCGCCAGCGTGGCGGGATCGAGCAGGTGACCGCGCAGCGGGCTGGGGGTGTAGAACAGCAGCAGTTGCAGCGCGGCGGCGGCGCCGAGCACGAGGGTCTGGACGAGGCGGGCGGGATCGCGATCGACGGCCGTGCGCAGGGCGAACAGCGGCAGGAAGACGATGGCGCCGGGGCCGCACAGCGGGCCGAGCAGCAGCGGCGCCAGAAACACGGCCCGGCCGGTGCGGGTGGCGGGCGGATCGAGCGCGAGGACCAGCGCGGCGGCGAGGGCGAGGTGGTACTGGATGTGGAGGACGTTGGCGAAGACTTCCTCGGTCATCGGGCTGATCGCCAGCACCAGCAGGCTGGCAACCACGGCAAGGCGGCTTTCCAGCCAGCGGGCGCGGCCCCGGAGCAGCAGCGCGGCGGGGAGAAGCTGGACCAGCGTGGCCGCGATCATGGTGACGCGCGGCGCTTGTTCAAGCGGGATCAGGCCGTGCCGGAGCAGCCCGGCGAGCATGACGGTGAGCCCGTTGGCGGCGAGGTTGAGGTAGCCGCCGAACACGCGCAGCAGCGCTTCGGCTGGCGGGTGGTGCCAGGCATAGGCGAGGAACACCGCTGCCTCCTCGTTCTGGAAGCGGCCGTGAAGCCAGGCTTGCGGCAGGCGCAGGAGGAGCAGCGCGGCGAAGGCGGCAAGCAGGGCGCAGCGCTGGGCGCGGGTGAAGGCGGGGTGCGGCACGGGGGCGGTTGGTAGGGGAGCGCGAGCCGGTTGTCGATTGCGGGCGTTTGGGGTGGCTGGGTGGGGTGGAGGAAGGGAAGCCGGGTCCCGGGTCAGGCCCGGGACGACGGGGGGGGTGGGGACGACGGGTGGCTACTCTTCGTTGGTCGCTTTCGCTTTCTTCGCTGCCGGTTTCTTGGCCGGAGCCTTCTTCGCGGCGGGTTTCTTGGCGGCGGCCTTCTTTGCCGGGGCTTTCTTCTTGCCCTTGGCCGGACCCTTGGCGGCGCGGTCGTCGATCAGCTTGATCGCGGCTTCGAGGGTGAGGTCTTCGGGCTTGAGGTCCTTGGGCAGGGTGGCATTGGTGGTGCCGTCGGTGACGTAGGCGCCGTAGCGGCCCGCCAGGAGCTTCATCTCACCGCCGGAGGTGGGATGGGGGCCGAAGGTGTTGAGCGGCTCCACGGCGGTCCTGCTGCCACGTCCGCCCCCTGCGGCGGCCTCGGCCAGCTTGACCACGGCGGCGTTCATGCCGGTTTCGAACACGTCGGCCGTGGTGCGCAGGCGGGCGTACTTGCCGGCGTGCAGCAGGTAGGGACCGTAGCGGCCGATCGAGGCGGTGATCGGTTCGCCGGTTTCGGGGTGCGGGCCGATGGTGCGCGGCAGGCTGAGCAGCTTGACCGCCCAGTCCAGACTGAGTTCACCGATGTCCTTGGGGATCGAAGCGCGTTTCGCTTCCTTGCCGGTGCCCTGCTGGATGTAGGGGCCGAAGCGGCCGGCGTTCCGGGTGATCGGTTCGCCGGTCTCGGGGTCCTTGCCGATCTCGGCAGGCTCGGCCGACTCCCCTGCCCCGCCCGGCTGCGCGAACTTGCGGGTGAACTTGCACTCCGGATAGTTCGAGCAGGCGACGAAGGCGCCGAACTTGCCGCCGCGCAGCGCCAGCCGGCCGACGCCGCATTGCGGGCACTGGCGCGGGTCGGCGCCGTCCTCCTTCGGCGGGAACAGGTAGTCCGACAGGAATTCGTCAAGCGCCTCGGTGACTTCCGAGGGCTTCTTCAGCATGACCTCGTCGGACTTGGGCTTGAAGTCCTTCCAGAACGCTTCGAGCAGCGCCTTCCAGCCGGCGCGGCCGCCGGAGACGTCGTCGAGCTCTTCCTCCATGCCGGCGGTGAAATCGTAGCCGACGTAGCGCGGGAAGAAGCGTTCGAGGAACGCGGTCAGCAGGCGGCCCGATTCCTCGGCGAAGAAGCGGTTCTTCTCGGTGCGGACGTAGGCGCGGTCCTTCAGCACCTGGATGGTGGCGGCATAGGTGGACGGGCGGCCGATGCCGAGCTCTTCGAGGCGCTTGACCAGGCTGGCTTCGGAGAAGCGCGGCGGCGGCTGGGTGAAGTGCTGGGTGGCATCGACGCCCATCTTCGCCGGCATGTCACCCTTGTTCATGTTGGGCAGCAGGTTGCCGTCCTCGTCGCCTTCCCCATCGGCCTTCTGGTCGCGGCCTTCCTCGTAGACGGCGAGGAAGCCGGGGAACTTGACGACCTGGCCGGTGGCGCGCAGTTCGTTGCGGCCGGTGCCGTCGCGCAGGGTGATGGTGGTGCGTTCGAGCGCGGCGGAGGCCATCTGGCTGGCGACGGCGCGCTTCCAGATCAGTTCGTAGAGGCGGGCTTCGTCACCCGAACCGAAGCGGTCGCGGGTGAATTCGGTGGGGCGGATCGCCTCGTGCGCTTCCTGGGCGTTCTTGGCCTTGGTTTCGTAATGGCGCGGCTTTTCGGGCAGGAAGTGGCCGCTGAACCGGTCGGCGATCAGCGCGCGGGCGGCGGTGATGGCGCTGGGGTCCATCTGCACGCCGTCGGTACGCATGTAGGTGATGGCGCCGGCTTCGTAGAGCGTCTGGGCAAGGCGCATGGTGTGCGCGGCGGCGAAGCCGAACTTGCGCGCGGCTTCCTGCTGGAGCGTGGAGGTGGTGAACGGCGGGGCCGGGTTGCGGCGCTGGGGCTTGGTCTCGAAATCCTCGACCCGGAAGGCGCCGGATTCGACCGCGGCCTTGGCGCGGGCGGCGATGCCGGCTTCGCCGAGGCTGAGGCGTTCGAGCTTCTCGCCGTCGAAGCGGACGAGGCGGGCGGGGAATTCGACGCCATCGTGCGCCAGTTTGGCGACGACCTGCCAGTATTCCTGCGGCTTGAACGCCTCGATCTCGCGGTCCCGCTCAACAATCAGGCGCAGCGCGACGGATTGCACGCGGCCGGCGGACTTGGCGCCGGGCAGCTTGCGCCACAGCACGGGGCTGAGGGTGAAGCCGAACAGGTAATCGAGCGCGCGGCGGGCGAGGTAGGCGTCGATCAGATCCTGATCCAGCTCACGCGGGTGCTTCATCGCGGTGGTGACGGCATCTTTGGTGATGGCGTTGAAAGTGACGCGTTCGACCGCCTTGGGCAGCGCCTTGCGCTTGGCCAGCAGTTCGCGGACATGCCACGAGATCGCCTCGCCCTCACGGTCAGGGTCGGTGGCGAGGATCAGGCGATCGGCCTGCTTGGCCAGATCGCTGATTTCGCGCACCCGGCTCTGCTTGTCGCCATAGAGCTCCCAGTCCATCGCGAAATCCTCGTCCGGGCGGACCGAGCCGTCCTTGGGCGGCAGGTCGCGGACGTGGCCGTAGGAGGCAAGGACGCGGTAGTCCGAGCCGAGGTACTTCTCGATGGTCTTGGCCTTGGCGGGCGATTCTACGATGACAAGTTGCATGGCGGCCTGGGGTTGCCTTCTTCGCGTATGTGTACACGCGCGAGGGTGGCGGGGGTTGGGAGGTGGCGTCAAGGGGGGCAAGTGGTGAGGCGCCGCAGCAAAAACAGGTAGCATTACCTATCAAGGCTTCAGCGGAATTTGAGCCTGGGCTGGTAAACGCCGTCATAACGCAGCCGCTAGGGGTAGTATGCGGAAATTACCATGACGGCCGCAAGACAAATGGAAATCGATTGAATGCCAAAGGCGGCCCGCCCGGGTCGGGTTCTGACGAACCGGGGTCGCCACCAACAGGGGCCGTGAAGGCCGAAGCGGAGCAAGGATAGGGTCATGCGCATTTTCGGGTTTGGAGCGCGTAAGGACGGGGACGAAGTGCAATCGGCCGCCGGTTCCGAATCGTCGGCAGCGGGGTCGGCATGGCAGGCGCCGCCGGGACACGAGGCCCGCGCCGAATTGCTGGAACGGATCAGCGAATTCCTGCTGCGCAACGGGCTGGAGGTTTCCGCCCGCAACCTGCTGATCGCCCGTGCCGCGTTCTCGGGCGCGAGCCTGGGGCTGGCACGCAAGCTGACCGTGGCGCAATCGGCCGGGGCGATCTCGCAGGAATGGCTGGATGCGGCGGTGGCCGACGATCCCGACCTGAACGACAGCAAGCACGCGCTGGACGAACTGCGCAACACCCTGGACCAGTCGCTGAGCCGGTTCGGCGATACCGCGCGGGCCGCCAGCACCGCCACCGGCGAATACGGCGCGGCGTTGAGCGACCATGCCAGCCGGATCGACGGGCTGGGCACCGGTACGGTCGATATGGGCGAACTGGCGCGGCTGACTCAGGCGATGATCGCGCGCAGCCAGGAAATGGAAGCCGAGATGGCGCGTTCGGCCAAGGAAGCCGAAGGCCTGCGCAAGAAGCTGGCGATGGCGCAGCGCGATGCCGACCTGGACCACCTGACCGGGCTGCCCAACCGGCGCGCCTTCGAGACGGTGTTCGAGCGCGAGTATCGCGAGGCGCGGGCATCGCTGGACAGCCTTTCGATCGCGATCTGCGACATCGACAAGTTCAAGCGCATCAATGACACCCACGGCCACGAGACCGGCGACCGCGTGATCCAGGCGATCGGCGAGGTGCTGCAGCAGATCTCGAACGACCGCTGCCACGTGGCGCGGCATGGCGGCGAGGAATTCGTGCTGCTGTTCCGGGGGATGACCACCGAGGAAGCCCGCAAGCAACTGGACTTTGCCCGCGAGACGTTCGGCAACCGGCACTTCGTGAACCGGCACACCGACGAACCGATCGGCTATGTCACGTTCTCGGCCGGGGTGGCCAACGTGTTCGGATACGACGACCCGCGCGCGGCGCTTCATGCCGCCGACGATGCGCTGTATCAGGCGAAAGAGGGTGGCCGGAACCAGGTGGTCATTGCCTAGCGCGCGGGGAATTGGCTGATGCCGGGCTGCGAACCGCCTGAGCCAATTCGATCTAATCCAGAGGTGCGAGGCTGACTTTCGCGCCGGCGTGGCGTTGCAGGCGGCCAGCAAGCTCCAGTTCGACCAGTGCCTGCTGGACGGCGGGCGCGGGGGCGGCGCTGGTGCGGACGAGTTCATCGACCGCGACCGGGGCGTGGCCGAGAAGCTGCGCGATTTCGGCGACGAAGGCGGGATCGTCGGCAGGGGCGTCGGCAGGGGCGTCCGGCTGATGTGCCGAGGCGCGCGGGGCTTCGGCGACGGTGTCGAACAGGCTGCGCGGAGACTGGCCGCCGAAGCCGGTTATCGCCTCGATCACGTCGGCGGCATCCTGGACCAGCGTGGCGCCGTCGCGGATCAGCAGATTGCACCCCTGGCTGCGCGGATCGAGCGGGGAGCCGGGGATGGCCATGACCTCACGCCCGTATTCGCCGGCGAGCCGCGCGGTGACCAGCGAGCCAGAGCGCGGCGCGGCTTCGGCAACCACGGTGCCCAGCGACAACGCGGCGATGATGCGGTTGCGCGCGGGAAACTGGCGGGCAAGCGGTTCGGTGCCGGGGGGATATTCGCTGAGCAGCAGCCCTTCGCGGGCGATGCGGTCCTGCAGATCGGCATGTTCGCGCGGGTAGGCGAGATCATGCCCGTTGGCGATGACGGCGATGGTTCCCGCCGCAGCGGCCTGGAGCGCGCCGGTGTGGGCGGCGCCATCGACCCCGCGCGCCAGCCCCGAGACGACGGCATGGCCCTGCAAGGCGAGGTCGCGGGCAATGTCGCGCGCGAGGCGGCAGGCGCCGGCAGAGGCATTGCGCGCGCCGACGATGGCCACCGGCGTGCGCCGGGCAAGCACGGGATCGCCCCGCACGATCAGGATGGGCGGGGCACCCTCGGCGCGCGAGAGCAGCGCGGGAAAATCGGCATCGCCCTCGAACAGGTGGCGGGCGCCCAGGCGGGCGACGGTGGCAAGCTCCGCCTCGATCCGCGCGGCAGGGGCGGCTGCGTAGGCGGTGCGGGCCGCTTGCCGTGCCCCCTCCCCGCGACCGCGCGCGGCAAGATCGGGCAGGGCATCGAGCGCGGCCCGGGCACTGCCGAAACGGCGCAGCAACTGGCGGTAGGCGATCGGTCCGACGCGGGAGGAACGCAGCAGCCGCAACCGCGCGAACGTTTCCGCCGCGACCGGCCCGGCCGTGGAATTCACTGCTTCGGGCTGCCCACGCGCGGTTCGGTGCCGGCCAGCAGGCGGCCGATGTTGGCATGGTGCTTGATGATCACCACCACCGCCAGCACGGCAAGCAGGATAACGGGACGGTGAACACCCATCAACGCCAGTCCCACGACCGGTGCGGAAACCGCCGCCGCCATGCCGCTGACCGATGAGATGCGGATAATGGCCAGCAGCAGCAACCAGACGGCGATGAACCCGAGGGCGGCCGGCCAGAACACGGCGAAGGTGATGCCCAGCATGGTGGCCACGCCCTTGCCGCCCTTGAAGCCGAGCCAGACGGGGAAACAATGGCCGACGAGCGCCCCGACCGCAGCGCCGATGACCGGTTCGATCCGTTCGCCCGAAATGGCATCGATCCACGCGACGGCAACGAAACCCTTGGCGACATCGAGCAGCAGGGTGGCGGCAGCAAGGCCCTTGCGGCCGGTACGCAGCACGTTGGTGGCACCGATGTTGCCCGAGCCGATCTCACGGATGTCGCCCGCGCCGGCGAAGCGGGTGAGCAGCAGGCCGAATGGAATCGACCCCAGCAGGTATCCGGCAAGGAGGGCAAAAAGTGGTGATTCAAGAATATCTTCCATTGCTGCGCCTTAGCGCTCCTTCATGACCATTTGGAAGCGGAAATCTAACCAGAATCGCTTGAATTGGCCATCACGCAATTGTCGCAAGATGCACGCGCCAACGCGTAAGCAACGGGAAATGCAGCAACCATTGATCAAAATGCGGGGTGCGCCATCCGGCGGGAAAAATTCCGGTTCCCACTTGGCGGGCCGATGATCTAAGGCCCCGGCGTTCGCCTCTGACGGATTACCGCATTTGCCTTCCCCCCGCATCCCCGACGAACCGCCGCCTGCCGCAACCCGTGCCGATGCGCCGGTGCTGCTGTTCGATTCGGGCGTCGGCGGCTTGACGGTGTTGCAAGCGCTGCGCCGGGTTCTGCCGCAGGCGCCGGTGATCTATGCAGCGGATACCGCCGGCCTGCCCTATGGCGCGAAGAGCGAGGCACAGATCGCCGCGCGCGTGGCCGGTCTGCTGGGCCGCATGGCCGAGCGCTGGCATCCGCGACTGGTGTGCATTGCCTGCAACACCGCATCGACCATCGCGCTGGGCATGGTGCGCGAGGTGCTGGAAGTGCCGATCGTCGGCACCGTGCCCGCGATCAAGCCGGCGGCGGCGATGACCCGGACCGGCGTGATCGGCCTGCTGGGCACCGAGGCGACGATCCGGCAGGGCTATGTCGATCGGCTGGAGCACGAGTTTGCGGCCGGCAAGCACCTGCTGCGGCACGGCGCGCCGGAACTGGTGGCGGCGGCCGAGGCCAAGCTGCGCGGGAAGCCGGTGGACATGGGCGCGATCACGCGGGCGGTGGACGGTTTGCGCCGGCAGCCCCACGGCGACAGGATCGACACGGTGGTGCTGGCCTGCACGCATTTTCCGCTGCTGGCCGACGAGCTGGCACGGGCGTTCGGGCCGGGAGTGCGGTTCGTGGACGGCGCCGAGGGCATTGCCCGGCGGATAGCGCAACTGACGCAGGGCCAGGCATTCGCGCGCAGCGGCCCCGATCGTGCCGTGTTCACCGGCGCGGCCGACGATATTGCCGCGCTGGCGCCGGCGCTGGCCGCGCACGGGCTTGAGCGCATGGAGCATTTCTGAGGTGACCCGTACGACGCGTTTCAACCTTTGGCTGGCGGTCGTGCTGTTGGCGATCGGCGGGGGCTGGTGGTGGCTGCTGCTGGACAACCGCACCGACGGTGCGCAGCCGCAGCCACTGCATATCGGCGAACTGCGCCGTCTGGCCAAGGCGCTGCCCGGCCCGCATCCGGGCAGCATGGCCTGGCAGACCGTGGCGCGCCGCAACGTGTCCGGGACCGTGATCGCCACCGGGATCGGGCTGAAAGTGCGCACCTTGTCGGTCAATGTCTATCGCCTGGAGGTGCCGGGCCGGCCGCCGATCGCGATCAATGCGGGGATGACCGCCGCGCAGGCAAAGGCGTTCGGGTTCAGCGACTATGACCCCGCCGCGCAGCGCCACGTGGACCGCCTGCTGTCGCGCGCCGGACTGATCCTGGCCACCAACGAGAGCGCCGAGCACCTGGGCGGGCTTTCCGCGCTGGCGATGCGGCCGGGCGGCGCGGGCATCATGAACCATGTGGTGCTGCGGCCCCAGCAGGTGCTGCGCGCGCCGCGCCAGCACCTGGATTGGCCCGCCGCCCTGCGCCCGGCCCCCGCGGACACGGCCCTGCACGCGGTGGCGCCCGGGGTGGTGACGATACCCGCACCGGGCCACAGCCAGGGATCGCAGATGATCTTCGTGACGCTGGCCGATGGGCGCGAGGTGCTGTTTGCCAGCGATGTCTCGCCGCTGGCGGTGAATTGGCGGGAATTGCGCGCACGGTCGCGCCTGCTGGGCGGGTGGCACAATCACCAGGACCGGCGATCGGTCTATTCCTGGCTGATGACCATCCGCCAGTTGAAGGCCGAGGCACCCGGGCTGATCATCGTGCCCGGCCACGATGCCGAATGGCTGGAGGGGATGACCCGGGCGGGCCAGTTCCGGGCGGGCTTCGCGGACTGAAAATCGGCAGCGAAACACGCGGACTTGCGCGATTCTTGATGCTGGTCATTTTGGCGCGGGCCAATTATATGGCACGGCAGTCCCGCCCCGGGCAGAGGGCGCGGACAGGAACGGGCGAAATTTCGTGAACTACGAACACATTTTCGACGCGGCGATCGAACGGCTGCACACCGAAGGCCGCTACCGCGTGTTCATCGACATCCTGCGCAACCGCGGCGCCTATCCCAACGCGCGGTGCTTCGCCGGCCACAACGGGCCGAAGCCGATTACCGTGTGGTGTTCCAACGATTACCTGGCGATGGGCCAGCACCCCAAGGTGATCGCGGCGATGGAGGAAGCGCTCCACGACGTGGGCGCCGGTTCGGGCGGCACCCGCAACATCGGCGGCAACACCCATTACCACGTCGATCTGGAAGCCGAACTGGCCGACCTGCACGGCAAGGAAGGCGCACTGCTGTTCACCAGCGGCTATGTCTCGAACGAGGCGTCGCTGGCCACGCTGGCGAAGATCCTGCCGGGCTGCGTGATCTTCTCGGACGAGCTGAACCACGCCAGCATGATCGCCGGCATCCGCAATTCGGGTGCCGAGAAGAAGGTGTTCCGCCACAATGACCTGGCACACCTGGAAGAGCTGCTGGCCGAGACCGACCCCGAACTGCCCAAGCTGATCGCGTTCGAGAGCGTCTATTCGATGGACGGCGACGTCGCGCCGATCCACGCGATCTGTGACCTGGCCGACAAGTACAACGCGCTGACCTATATCGACGAGGTTCACGCGGTGGGCATGTATGGCCCGCGCGGCGGCGGCATTTCCGACCGTGACGACGCGGCCAGCCGCATCACCATCATCGAGGGCACGCTGGGCAAGGCATTCGGGGTGATGGGCGGCTATATCGCGGCGGACCACCGCATCATCGACGTGATCCGTTCCTATGCGCCGGGGTTCATTTTCACCACGTCGCTGTCGCCGGTGCTGGCTGCGGGCGTGCTGGCTTCGGTGCGGCACCTGAAGGCATCGTCGGTGGAGCGCGAGGGCCAGCAGGCTTCGGCAGCGTTCCTGAAGCAGTCGTTCGCCGATGCCGGGCTGCCGGTGATGCCGAGCACGACGCATATCGTGCCGCTGATGGTGGGCGATCCGGTGCGGGCGAAGAAGATTTCGGACATCCTGCTGGCCGAATACGGCGTCTATGTGCAGCCGATCAACTTCCCCACGGTGCCGCGTGGCACCGAGCGCCTGCGGTTCACGCCGGGGCCGGCGCACAGCGAGGCGATGATGACCGAACTGACCAAGGCGCTGGTGGAGATTTGGGATCGGCTGGAGCTGGAGCTGGCAAAGGCGGCGTAAGCCGCCGGCCCCCGGAGCGATCGCTTGTCGATCGCGACCACTGCCAGACTCCGTCAGTTCCGGTTGCCGCGACTAGCGGCAACTCAGCTTGGAGCGTGGGACAGGCGATACGGGGTGCGTTGAAGCAGGAAGGGGTTTCACGCAGAGACCGCAGAGGTTCGCAGAGCCGGCGGTGATCCCGCGCAGCGGCAGCTTATGCTTGCCCAGCCACAATCCGAAGCGGGAGATGACGGCTGTGTCGGGCGCTGCCGGCTCTGCGCTCTTTGCGGCCTCTGCGTGAAATGGTAATTTTGAGGGGAGTGTCGGGTTGCGCGCACCTTCCGTCAGCGCTTCGGGCTGCTGCCTCACTCGGTCCGCTTCATGGTAGAAGGCCGCGAAAGGGGCCATCCGGACAAGACAACATTGCGAACATCGCCCACCCGCCGTAGGTTCTGTACATGTCAATTTTATACGCCATCGCGGCTACATTGGCTAACGCCAGCCAGCACAGGCCTGCTGCGTGTTTTCAGTGGCCTCAACTAGAAAAATCTCCGAGCCACGAAGCTGAAATCATTATCGAGGTGACGGGAGTAACCGTAGATGGGCCGATGTACGCGCGCCAAGCTGGGTGCCAAAGCCCGGCCGTTATTCTAGTTTACCACGAGAATGCATCTCAAAGCGAGCCTTCCATAATTGGGCATTTTATTCGCAATCCGAAGGGCCGCACTTTTGCAAGAGTGCGCGGTTCGGCGAGTTGGTTGTCATACCCGCCCTCCTTCCATCGACCGCCGTCTGCCACTTTACAGGTGGAGCATGTTCTAGATGTGTGGTCGGAAGGCATTCGGCTATAGAAGTCCACTCCCCCAAAGCCCCCTTCCCCACCAGCCCCCTTCCCTGCTAGCAGCGCCGCAACCGCACTGCCCCCGCCCCGCCAAATCGGCGTGGCGGGTGATTGTGCTTGGAACCAATGCCTGTCTGGACCGGTAGCCCATCATGCCTGACCTGAAGCGAATTCTTGCCGCGAGGAGCCCGTTGACGCTGGCGGCGGTGGCGCGGGGGAGTCAGCCGTTGGTGATGGCGGACCTGGCGCGGGCGGTGGCGGGGACCGGGAAATCGGGCGCGCGGGCGGTGTGGATTGCGCCGGACGATGCGGCGATGCGCTCGGTGGCGGATGCGGCGCATTTCTTCGCGCCGGAGCTGGAGGTGATCGAGTTTCCGGCATGGGACTGCCTGCCGTATGACCGGGCGAGTCCGGCGCTTTCGGTATCGGCGCGGCGGTTGGCGGCGTTGCATCGGTTGCAGGCGGCGAAGGCGGGGCCGCAACTGCTGGTGACGACGGTGAACGCGGTGTTGCAGCGGGTGCTGACGCCGTTCCGAATTCGCGAGTCGGTGCGGCTGTTGAAGCCGGGGATCGAGGTGGGGCGCGAGAGCCTGATCGCGCTGTTGCAGCGGCAGGGGTACACGCGGACCGACACGGTGGCGGATGCCGGCGAGTTTGCGGTGCGCGGATCGGTGTTCGACATCTATCCTTCGGGGTTGGAGGCGGGCCTCAGGCTCGATTTCTTCGGCGACGAGTTGGAGACGCTGCGGCTGTTCGACACCGGCACGCAGCGATCGACCGGCGAGGTGAAGGAGCATCTGCTGCTGCCGGCGAGCGAGGCGCTGCTGGACGAGGAAACGGTGAAGCGATTCCGTGGGCGATATCGCGAGCAGTTCGGGGCGAATGCGACCGGCGATCCGCTGTATCAGGCGGTGAGCGATGGGCGGCGGCTGGCGGGCATGGAGCACTGGCTGCCGCTGTTCGAGGAACGGCTGGCGACGCTGTTCGACCATCTGGGCAAGGATGACCTGATCGTCATCGACGCCGGAGCGCTCGGCGCGGCGGACGAGCGGCTGGGCGACATCGGCGATTACCACAAGTCGCGCACCGAGACCTCGGGCAAGAATGCCGGATCGTATCGGCCGCTGGCGGCGGAGGCGCTGTATCTGGCGCGCGGAGAGATCGACGCGCGACTGGCGGAGTGGCCGATCCATCGGGCGGACAGCTTTGCGCAGCCGGAGAGCGACAAGGTCATCGACTTCGGGTTCGGCAATGCGCGCGATTTCACGCCGGAGCGGGCGCGTGGGGATAACGTCTACGAGGCGGCGGCGAAGCATCTGCACGGGGTGGCGCGCGCGGGTAGGAAGGCGATTCTGGCGGCCTATTCGCAAGGGTCGCGGGCGCGGATCACCTCTATTCTGGGCGAGGCGATGTCGCCGGCGCCGGTGCTGGCGGATTCGTGGCAGGAGGCACTGGGGCTGGCGGCCAAGGGGCCGGTGGCGATGGTGCTGCCGCTGGAGACCGGGTTTTCGAGCGACGGAATCGAGCTGGTTACCGAGCAGGACCTGCTGGGCGACCGGCTGGTGCGGCGCAAGAAGAAGCGCAAGTCGGCCGATGCGTTCCTGGCGGAATTGTCGGCGCTGACGCCGGGCGATCTGGTGGTGCACATGGAGCACGGCATCGGCCGCTATGAGGGCCTGCAGTCGATCACCGTGGGGCAATCGGCGCATGATTGCGTGATGCTGTCGTACCACGGCGGCGACAAGCTGTACGTGCCGGTCGAGAATATCGACGTGCTGTCGCGCTATGGCTCGGAAGTCGAAGGGGTGGCGCTGGACCGGCTGGGCGGCGAGGCCTGGCAGAAGCGGCGTGCAAAGCTGAAGGAGCGCATCCGCGAGATTGCGCATGAACTGCTGAAGACCGCGGCGAAGCGGGCGCTGCGCCATGCGCCGGTGCTGGTGCCCGACGAGGCGAGTTTCGCGCCGTTCGTCGACCGGTTCCCGTGGCAGGAGACCGACGATCAGGACGCGGCGATCGAGGACGTGCTGGGCGACCTGGCCGAGGGCAAGCCGATGGACCGGCTGGTGTGCGGCGACGTCGGCTTCGGCAAGACCGAGGTGGCGCTGCGCGCGGCTTTCGTGGCGGCGATGGCCGGGCAGCAGGTGGCGGTGGTGGCGCCGACGACGCTACTGGCGCGGCAGCACTACACCGGGTTTGCCGAGCGGTTTGCGGGCTTTCCGCTGAACGTGGGGCGGCTGTCGCGGCTGGTGAGCGAGAAGGAGGCGAGCGCGACGCGCGACGGGCTGGACGCCGGGACGGTGGACGTTGTCGTCGGCACGCACGCGATCCTGTCGAAAAGCGTGAAGTTCAAGCGGCTGGGGCTGGTGATCGTTGACGAGGAGCAGCGCTTCGGCGTCAACCACAAGGAGCGGCTGAAGCAGTTGCGCACCGACGTTCACGTGCTGACGCTGACCGCGACGCCGATCCCACGCACCTTGCAGATGGCGATGTCGGGCCTGCGCGAACTGTCCACGATCCAGACGCCGCCGGTGGACCGGCTGGCGGTGCGGACTTACGTGATGGAATGGGACGACATGGTGATGCGCGAGGCGCTGCTGCGCGAGCATCATCGCGGCGGGCAGAGCTTCATCGTCGTGCCGCGCATTGCCGACATGCCCGAACTGGAGGCCTGGCTGCACGAGCATGTGCCCGAGGTGAAGGCGGTTTCGGCGCACGGGCAGATGGGCGCGGGCGAAGTCGAGGAGCGGATGAGCGCGTTCTATGAGCGCAAGTATGACGTGCTGCTGTCCACCACCATCGTGGAGAGCGGGCTGGATATTCCTTCGGCCAACACCATCATCATCCACCGCGCGGACCGGTTCGGGCTGGCGCAGTTGTACCAGTTGCGCGGGCGAGTGGGGCGGTCGAAGCTGCGGGCCTATGCCTATCTGACGACGCCGGCGAACAAGGCGCTTTCCGAAGTGGCCGAGAAGCGGCTGAAGGTGCTGGGCGATCTGGATTCACTGGGGGCCGGGTTCCAGTTGGCCAGCCATGACCTCGACATTCGCGGCGCGGGCAACCTGCTGGGCGACGAGCAATCGGGGCATATCCGCGAGGTGGGGTTCGAACTTTACCAGTCGATGCTGGAGGACGCGATCCTGGCGGCGAAGGCCGGCGATATGGGGCTGGAGCGCGAGAGTGCCGGGCTTTCGCCGCAGATCACCGTGGATGCGCCGATCCTGATCCCCGAGGAATACGTGCCCGATCTGGCGGTGCGGATGGCGCTGTACCGGCGCCTGAACGATGCGAAGGACCAGGGCGAGGTGGAAAGCATGGCGGCCGAGATGATCGACCGCTTCGGCCCGCTGCCGCAGCCGACCAGCAACCTGATTTCGCTGATCCAGGTGAAGCGGCAGGCGATCGACGCGAATATCGCCAAGATCGACGTGGGGGCGAAAGGGACGCTGGTTTCGTTCTTCGAGGATTCGTTCCCCGATCCGATGGGGCTGATCGCCTATGCGCAGCGGCTGGCGGGGACGGTGCGGCTGCGGCCCGACAACAAGCTGGTGGTGACGCGGAGCTGGGGCGATCCCAAGGCGCGGCTGAACGGGCTGCTGCAACTGACCAAGGGGCTGGCGCAGATTGCGAAGCGGGCGAAGAAGGCGGCCTGAGCGGTTGCCCGGGCGCGACACGTTGCGGTGAGGCACGGGCGGGAAGAAGGACGGGGTTTCACGCAGAAACGCAGAGGTTCGCAGGGCCGGCAACGCCTGCAACGAAGGCGCTTTATCCATCTGACCGGGCGTTTGCCGATTTCATGATACGCCTGCGGCGCGCACTGCCGGCTCTGCGGAACTCTGCGGCCTCCGCGTGAAACCGGGTATGGCGTTTGGGGGCAAATCCCCTCCACCACCCGCTGCGCGGGCGGTCTCCCTCCCCGGCCCGGAAAGGATTACAGCGCGGAGACGCCGAGGAAGCCGGGGATCGGGCCGTTCCATTCGCCGGGAGGGCTGGGCGGTTCCTGATGGTAGTGGCGTTCGCGGCGGGGTTCGTCGCGGTAGTCGCGCGGGGGGCGGGATTCGCGGCCCGGGCGTTCTTCGCGAGGCGCGCGTTCTTCGCGGGGCGCGCGTTCCGCACGCGGGGCGCGTTCCTGGCGCGCGGGGCGCTCTTCGCGCGATTCCTCGCGGGCGCGGCGGGGCTTGCGGTCTTCGCGTTCCTCGCGGCGGGGCTTTTCGGCGGGTTCGGCGGCGGCGCTGTCGAGCACGAACAGGGGGATTTCACCGCCCGTCAGTTTTTCGACATTTTCAATAGCTTCCGCGTCTTCCGGGGCAACGAACGTGAAGGCGCGGCCGGTGGCGCCGGCGCGGCCGGTGCGGCCGATGCGGTGGACGTAATCGTCCGGATGCCAGGGCGTGTCGAAGTTGAAGACGTGGCTGACGCCCTTGACGTCGAGGCCGCGCGCGGCAACGTCGGAGGCGCAGAGGATGTTGATCTCACCGTCCTTGAAGCGCTGGAGTTCGGCGATGCGGGCCGACTGGTCCATGTCGCCGTGGATTTCGCCGCTGGCGAAGCCGTGGCTGCGCAGGCTCTTGTTCAGTTCGCGCACCGTGGTCTTGCGGTTGGCGAAGATGATGGCCGTGGAGACGTTGTCGGTGCGGAGCAGGTGGCGCAGCGCCTCGCGCTTGTTGCGGCTGCCGACCTTGACCTTGTGCTGGGCGATCTGGCTGTTGTTCGAGGCGGGGCGCGCGACCTCGATATATTTGGGGTTGGTGAGGAACTTGTCGGCCAGCTTCTTGATGACCGGCGGCATGGTGGCCGAGAACAGCAGGGTCTGGCGCTGGGCCGGGAGCTTCGAGCAGATGGTCTCGATGTCGGGGATGAAGCCCATGTCGAGCATCCGGTCCGCCTCGTCGATAACCAGCAGGTCGCAGCCGGTGAGCAGGATCTTGCCGCGTTCGAACAGGTCCATCAGGCGGCCGGGGGTGGCGATGAGGACGTCGACGCCTTCGTTCAGGGCCTTGACCTGATCGCCCATCTGCACGCCGCCGATAAGCAGCGCCATCTTGAGATCGTGGTTGACGCCGTACATCTCGAAATTCTCGGCCACCTGGGCGGCGAGTTCGCGCGTGGGTTCGAGGATGAGACTGCGCGGCATCATCGCGCGGCGGCGGCCGTGCGCGAGGATGTCGATCATCGGCAGCACGAAGCTGGCGGTCTTGCCGGTGCCGGTTTGCGCGATGCCGATGAGATCCTTCATCATCAGCACGGAGGGGATGGCTTGCGCCTGGATGGCCGTGGGCGTGTCGTAGCCCTTCGCGGTGACCGCGTTCAGCAATTCATCGGAGAGGCCGAGATCGGCGAACTTCATATGTCTGGATTATCCGGAAAAGGAGGAGCCGAGGCGGCGCCGGGGTTCCGGTGTTCGCGTGGGCGCAGCCGCTTAGGCGCAATTGCCCGGCAAAGTCAAGAAAATCGCGGCTTAGTCCGAGGCTACAAGCACCTTCCAGCGCTTGACCTTGCAGGCGGCGCCGCTGCGCGATTGCAGCGTGTCGCGATCAAGGCAGAGCTGGCCGTCGACGCTGCGGGCCATGTAGAATCCGGAGTAGAATTCGCTGGCCTTGCAGGCTTTTTCCAGCCCGGCTGAGACGATGCGCTGATCGCGCAGGAACAGCAGCAGGCGGTTGCTGCGTGTGGACTGGACCGCCGCGATCTGCCCGACCGCGAGGCATTTGCCGATCTTGCGCTCCTCGTACCGGGAGCCGGTGTCCTGCTGATCCATCTCGAACGCGACCGGCGGTGGCATCGGCGGGCCGGGGGTGATGCGGACCATGAAGCGCTGCATGATGCGGACCTGCGCCCACGGGTCCTCGTTCACCTCGGGGCCGGGCAGCGCGTCTTCGAGCGGGGCCGCCATGTCTGCGCCGACGCCCGCTTCCCCCGCCGGGCGCAGCGCCGGGGCGGCACCGAGCAGCAGCGCAGCGAGCGGGAAAAGGGAAAGACGGGCGGCGATCATGCGGGAAGGTTGCGAACTCGATAAGCCGGCGGCATTGATTCCGGACAGGTTGACTTGTCTTATTACCGCCACAATTTGAACCGGTGCTTAATCATT
>JAGWVC010000059.1 GCA_018971065.1 Sphingomonadales bacterium
CCCAGCTCCGGCGCCTTCACGTAATAGGCATCGATGAAATCGCCGGTCAGCGTCGAATAGGCGATCGGCCAGCCGTCCGCCGCCAGTTCCGCCTCCAGCGCCTGCCACCCGGCCTCGTCGTGGATCACGAAGCCCAGATGGTGAAACCGGATCGCGAATTCGTCGCCAGCGGGCAGCATTTCGTTGTAGAATTCGGTGGCCGGCCCGCTCGCCTGGATGATCTCCAGCACCTGCCCGCCCGCCCAGGCGAACGCGACGCGGATCGTGCCGCCCTGCGGCATCGGGCCTTCGATGGTGCGGAATTCCGTCACGCCATAGCGGGCGCGGAACACCGCCACCGCCCGGTCGAAGTCGTTCGTCACCCAGCAGGAATGCGAATGTTCGCGGCACAGCAGGCCGCTGGCCCCACTCGGCGGTTTGCGCTGGATCTGTGCAGTCATGCCTCGCCCCCTCACCTGTGTCCGGTTTCATCCGGAAATTTCCCGAATCGCCTTCGATTGGCAACAACCATCGATCCGGCAATGTCCGAAATTCTCGGGTTTTCAGCAAATGGGGGATGCCGCTCAGCGCCGCCGCGCGCGCCCCGGCGATCCGCCGACGACCCGGCGCCACGCCTGGGCGAAGCTGTCGGCGCTGGCATAGCCCAGCAGCCGCGCAATCTCGCCGATCGGCAGGCGGGATGTGGTCAGCAGCACATGCGCGCGTTCCATCGTCGCCTCATCGACGTAACGCCCCAGCGTCATTCCGGTCTCCGCCTTGAAAGCCCGGCCAAGCTGGCGTTCGGTCAATCCGCACAAGTCGGCCAGTTCCGCCAGCTTCGGCGCCGGCCGCTCGGCGTGAACCCGCTCGGTCACCAGCTTCATCCGCCAGTTCGCCAGCCCGCCGCCACGCCCGGCCCCACGCTCGAACCCCGGCTGGCGGAACTGGCGCGCCAGTTGCACGCACAGCAGGTTCAACGCCGCCTCGATCGCCAGCCCCGCGCCGATCCGGTCATGCGCCAGCTCGTCGTGGATCGCCGCCATCAGCCGCGCTATCGCGTTGTCCGAACGCAGTTCACCGCCCTGCCCGGCCAGCGCCGGCCAGTCGATCGCCCCGCCCATCACCGCCTCGAACCGCGCGCAGGGGATCGCGCAATGCAGCGATCGCAGCGAACCGCTGGGCGCTTCCAGCTTGTACGGCGCGCCGGGCATCATCACGAGCACCCGCTCGGCGGTCGCGCCCGACAGCGCGTCCGCCCCGCTGATCGCATCCACCCGCGTGCTCGGCGGCCGCGACGTCAACGCCATGTTGACCACCAGCGCATCGTTCAGCGCATGGACCACCTGCGCCAGCGGCCGTGCCCAGAAATAGCGCCGCACCGCCACCTCACCCGCCACGCACGAATGCTGCCGCTCCACCTTGAAGCTGAACGGCAACGCGGCACTGTTCGCCGGATCAAGCATGTGCCGTCACTCCACCATCGTCACACCGGCCGCTCGCCCGCCAGCGTGATCCGCCGCATCCGCCGCCGGAAGCCGTGATAGTCGTTGATCGGGTTGTGCTGCGCCGCGCGGTTGTCCCAGAACGCCAGCGAATTCACCTGCCAGCGGAACCGGCAAGTGAATTCCGGCTTCACCTGATGCGCGAACAGGAACGCCAGGATCGGCGCGCTTTCCGCCTCGGTCATGCCCACGAAGTGGCTGGTGTGCGCCACGTTCACGAACAGCAGCTTGCGGCCCGTTTCCGGATGCGTGCGCACCACCGGGTGTTCGGCGGTCAGATGGCGGAAGGTCGCCTTGTCGCCGGCATTCTGGATCATCTCCTCGCGCGTTTTCGAGACATCCGCCTTGGTCGAACAGCTCACCCCCACCAGCGGGTCCAGCAGCGCCTTCATCCCGTCGGACAGCGCCTCATAGGCCAGGTACTGGTTGGCGAACATCGTGTCGCCGCCATAGGGCGGAATCTCCTGCGCGTGCAGCATCGACCCCATCGGCGGGCATTCCAGATAAGTCGTATCCGCGTGCCAAATCCCGCCGAAATTGCTGCGCTCATGCTCGCGCTTGGTGATCTCGGTGATCATCGGATACCCGTCGATCCCCGGCAGCATCGGATACTCGGCCGGCTCGCCGAACCCCTTCGCGAACGCCAGATAGGCATCGGGCGTCATCACCTGGTCGCGGAAGAACACCACCAGATGGTCCAGCAGCGCCTGCCGCACCGCCGCCACGGTTTCCGCGTCAAGCCCCTTGCCGATGTCCACCCCGCCGATTTCCGCGCCCAACGCACCCGCAATCGGCGTCACCGTGATCCTGCCCATCAGCCCTCCTGCAATCCGTCGCGCGCCGCCAGCAGTGCGTCCCGCACCGTCGCCTCGGCCACCTCCATGCGATGGCTCGGCCCCGCCACCGCCAGCCCGAACCAGTCGGCGTTCAGCGCCACCGGCACCGCGAACGCGGTCACGTCGGGCACATTCTCGCCCCGCGTCGCCACACAGCCGTCACCGCCCGCGCCCAGTTCATCCAGCAACGCCCCCGCCTCGGTCACCGTCGCCGCCGTCACGCGCGGCATCCCCGCCTCATCCAGCAACCGCCGCGCTTCCTCGGGCCTCAGCACCGACAGCAGCGCCTTGCCGATGCTGCTCGAATGCAGCGGCTTCACGTCGCCCGCCTGCGCGCTGTAGCGCACCACCTGCCGGCTCTCGATCACCGCCAGATAGCTGACCGCCGTGCCCGCCCGCTTGCCCAGGATCACCGTCTCGCCGGTGGCATCGCGCAAATCCTCCATCACCGGCGCCAGCCGCGCCAGTACCGGATCGTGCGCCAGGATCGTCGCGCCCAGATCGTGCAGCCGCCGCGTCGGATACAGGTCCTTGCCCCGCCCGGGATGGTAGAGCCAGGCCTTGCGCAGCAGCACCTGAACCAGCGCGTGCGCGGTGCTGGCGGGCATCCGGCACGCCTCAGCCAGGTCCTTCAGCGCCAGCGGCCGCCGCTCACGCTCGAACACCTCGAAAATGGCAATCGCCCGCTCGACACTCGATTCCGACATGCGCCAAGCCTGCCGCACACGGCGGCGCTTGACAACCCAATTCGGATATCTGAAGTCAATTTCTGAAATACGAAATTATTGGGAGGTACGCGTGCCCCAGTTCATCGGCAGACACACCATCTTCCACGGCTTCGGTCGCTCCCCCTCGGAAACCCCGCCCGGCCACGCGCCGTTCACCTGGTGGGGCTCGGACAGCTTCCAACTCCCCGCAGGCACTCACCAAACCAACGTCCGCCTCCAGGCCGAGGACGGCGCCCATTCCAGCGGCATCCTCTATGCAAAAGGCGGCGAAACCACCGCGATCGTGTTCAATCACCCCCGCGCCGATTTCTCCAGCCACTACCTCACCCCGTTCCTCGTCGCCGCCGGCTACGCGGTCTATGGCGGCCAGACCCGCTACCTCGGCAACGACGTCAACTGCGAGCATGAATGCCTGTGCGCCGACCTTGCCGCGCAGATCCGCTACCTGCGCGCCGAAGGCTTCGCGCATGTGGTGCTGTGCGGCAACTCGGGCGGCGGGCCGCTTTCCACATTCTACATGGCCCAGGCCAATACCCCGGTGGGCCAACGCCTCACTCACACCGCCGCCGGCAACCCCTATGACCTCAACGAGGTGGACCTCCCGCAGGCCGATGGCCTCATCAACCTCGCCGGCGCGCTCAGCGAAGGCGCGCTCGGCCTCGCCAACCTCGACCCTTCGGTGATCGACGAGGATGACCCGCTGTCGTGCGACCCCGCGCTCGACATGTTCAACCCCGCCAACGGCTATCGCCAGCCGCCCGAAACCAGTCACTACAGCGCCGAATTCCTCGCCCGCTACCGCGCCGCGCAAATCGCCCGCTGCCAGCGCATCGATGCCCGCGCCCGCGCCGAAGTCGCCCGCAAACAGGCCGCGAAAGCGCGGATGGCCGCGCCCGAATTCGCCGCGCTGCCGTTCGACGAACAGATCGCCATCACCCGCCAGGCCGTCGCCTGCAACACCCTGGTCACCTACCGCACGATGGCCGACCCGGCGCTGACCGACCTTGCCATTCATCCGAACAAACGCGGCATCATCGGCCTGATGCAGCCCGATCCGCAGGTGGCCAACTGGTCGATCCCCGGCTTCGTCCAGATGATGACGGCGGAAGGCTGGCTCAGCACCTGGTCCGGCCTCTCGACTCAGGTGGACATGCACAAGGACGCCGCAAAGGTCACCCAGCCGGTGCTGTCGATCACCTTCGACGCCGATGTCACCATCCTGCCGTTCGTCGGCAAGGGCCTGTTCGATAATGCCGCCGCGCCCGACAAGACTTATGTCGAGATCGCCGGCGACCACTTCGGCTTCCGCGAGGAAGGCCCGCGCGAAGGCGGCATCGTTGACGCCGCCGCCGCCGTGGTCGATTGGCTCAAACCCCGCTTCCCCGCCGCCGGAGACCAGTCATGAGCCTGCAAGACACCCGCATCCTCGTCATCGGCGGCGGCTCGGGCATCGGCCACGCCGTCGCCCGCGCCGCACAGGCGGAAGGCGCGCGCGTCACCATCGCCTCCACCAACGCCGATCGCCTTGCCGCAGCCGCGCAGCGCCTCGGCGGGGTCGCCACGGCACAACTCGACATCACCGATGAAGCCGCGCTCGCCGCCTATTTCAGCCAGTCCGGCGCATTCGACCACATCGTCTCCACCGCCGGTGACTGGGGCAAGGCCCGGCGCGGCCCGTTCGCGGAGATGAACCTCGACGATGCCGCCGCGCTGTTCGGGGTGCGCTTCTGGGGCTCGGCCAAGCTGGGCAAGCACGCGCCGAAAGCCCTGAAGCCCGGCGGCTCGCTCACCCTCACCAGCGGCATGTCGGCGTTCAAGCCGCAGCGCGGCTCGGTCATGGCCACGGCGATGGCCGGCTCGGTCGAACACCTCGTCTATGGCCTTGCTGTCGAGCTCGCGCCGATCCGCGTCAACGGCGTGTTCCCCGGCGGCGTCGCCACCGAAATCTTCGCCGGGTTGCCCGACGCCATGCGCGCGGCGGAGGAAGCCCGCTTTGCCACCCAGCCAATCCCGCGCATCGGCGAACCGGCCGAAGTCGCCGAAGCCTACCTCTACCTGATGCGCTGCGGCTATGTCACCGGCCAGATTCTGCAAGTCGACGGCGGCGGCATCCTCGGTTAAGCGCGCCTGATGCCCACGCCGAAAATCAAGATCTGCGGCATCCGCACCGCGCCCACGCTCGACGCCGTCATCCGCGCGCGTGCCGATCATGTCGGCTTCGTGTTCTTTCCGAAAAGCCCGCGCGCCGTCACCCCGCGCGAGGCGGCGGCGCTGGCCGCCCATGCCGGCCCGCGCGTCAGCCGCATTGGCCTGTTCGTCGATGCCGACGATGCCCTGCTGGCCGACGCCGTCACCGCCGGGCAGTTGGACGGCCTGCAACTCCACGGCCACGAAACCCCCGCCCGCGCCGCGCAGGTCCGCAGCGCGTTCGGCCTGCCCGTGTGGAAGGCCATGCCCGTCGCCAGCCGCGACGACGTCACCGCCGCCGCCGCTTATGCCGATGCGGTGGACCTGATCCTGTTCGACGCCAAGACCCCCAAGGGCACCCTGCCCGGCGGCATGGGGCTGGCGTTCGACTGGTCGCTGCTGTCCGCGTGGAAGCTTCCCCTCCCCTGGGGCCTCGCCGGTGGTCTCAACCCGGAAAACGTCGCCGACGCCGTGCGCCAGACCGGCGCCCCCCTCGTGGATACCTCCTCCGGCGTCGAATCCGCCCCCGGCGAAAAAGACGAAGCCCGCATCGCCGCGTTCTGCGCCGCCGTCCGCGCCGTATAGCAAAAGGGCGGCCCCCTCGCGAAGGCCGCCCTCTGTTTCAAACCTGAAACCTCAAATCAGAAATGCACCCCCATGCCCACCAGCGCGGCGTTGGAATGGGTGGCGTTGTCCTCGTTGAAGAAGTGCTTGTACTCCACCTTGCCGTACAGCTTGTTGCCGAAGCCATGCTCCCAGCCCGCGCCCACGGTCGGCGCATCGGGGCCTTTGCCATAGCTGTAGCCGCCGGTTGCATAGACCTTGTCGTTCGCGCCCACGTGCGCGCCGATCCGGCCCGAGGTGCCCCAGCGCACGTTCTGTCCGCTGGCCAGGGTCTTGTCCACCGACTGCTCCACGCCCACGAAAGCACCGCCGCCCAGCGAGGCATCATAGCCCGCCGCCGCGCCGATCTCGCCCTTCGCCGCCTGTCCATCGGGCCAGGTCACGCCGCTGCGCAGTTCCACCCGCGCGCCATCATCGGCAGGGCCTGCGGCCAGCGCCGGAGTCGCGCCGGCCAATGCGGCAACGATCGAAAGAACCAGGATACGCATGGGAAAACTCCATCATAATCAAACATCTTGCCCCACGCCTTCAGAACTATTGCTCACTCCCTGACGTTCCCATGAATGCACACGACAGAAACCGGTCAGATATGTCGCAAAATCACGGAAAACCGCGTATTTCCGGGCTTGTGGCGCCCCCGCCCAACTTGTCCCGATTGGTAACCGTCCGGTGGCGCAATTGTGGCCAAAACCCGGCAGTCCGCCACTGTCCGCGCACTGGACAGTCCGCGCCCTTTCTCCTATCCGCGCCGGCATGAACGCGCCCACCACCCCCTCGGCAAACTCCTTCCGCAATCAGCCAGACGAACGCGGCCACTTCGGCGCCTTCGGTGGCCGTTACGTCGCCGAAACGCTGATGCCGCTGATCCTTGATCTTGAGGCCGAGTATCGCCGCGCCAAGGCCGATCCGGCCTTCCAGGCCGAGTTCGACGACCTGCTGGAGCACTACGTCGGCCGCCCCAGCCCGCTCTACTTCGCCCCGCGCCTGACGGAAGCGCTCGGCGGCGCGCAGATCTGGATGAAGCGCGAGGAACTGAATCACACCGGCGCGCACAAGATCAACAACTGCGTCGGCCAGATCCTGCTTGCCATCCGCATGGGCAAGACGCGGATCATCGCCGAAACCGGCGCCGGCCAGCACGGCGTCGCCACCGCCACCGTCTGCGCGCGCTTCGGCATCCCTTGCGTGATCTACATGGGCGCGCTCGACGTTGAGCGCCAGCAGCCCAACGTGTTCCGCATGAAGCTGCTCGGCGCCGAGGTGATCCCGGTCGAGAGCGGCGCCAAGACGCTCAAGGACGCGATGAACGAGGCGCTGCGCGATTGGGTCGCCAACGTCCACGACACCTTCTACATCATCGGCACCGCCGCCGGCCCGCACCCTTACCCCGAGCTGGTCCGCGATTTCCAGAGCGTGATCGGCAAGGAAGCCCGCGCCCAGATGCTGAGCCGCACCGGCCGCCTGCCCGATTGCCTGCTGGCGGCGGTCGGCGGCGGCAGCAACGCCATCGGCCTGTTCCACCCGTTCCTCGACGATCCCGACGTCGCGATGATCGGCGTGGAAGCCGCCGGCCACGGCATCGAAAGTGGCCAGCACGCCGCCAGCCTCACCGGCGGCAAGTCCGGCGTCCTCCACGGCAACCGCACCTACCTCCTGCAGGACGAGGACGGCCAGATCACCGAGGCGCACTCGATCTCGGCAGGCCTCGACTATCCCGGCATCGGCCCCGAACACTCATGGCTGCACGAGATCGGCCGGGTGAAGTACATCCCCATCACCGACGATGAGGCGCTCGCCGCGTTCCAGCAATGCTGCCAGCTCGAAGGCATCATCCCCGCGCTGGAATCGGCCCACGCCCTCGCCGCGCTGCCCAAGATCGCCAAGCAGTTCAGCAAGGACCAGATGATCCTCGTCAACGTCTCCGGGCGGGGGGACAAGGACATCTTCACCGTCGCCAAGGCGCTGGGAGTGTCGCTTTGAAATTGCAGCCGCTTCGAGGCGTCAAGATCGGCGCCTTGAATGCAATGCTGTTCGCAGTGATTACAATGGCAAATGACTACATTCGTCATGTGCCTATTTCACGTCAAAGCGTCCTGACAGGCGCGGTTTTCGCATTCATCGTGTTCGGCTCGATCGGCACGTTTACAGACAAGATAGGTAGTGAATTCGGTGACGTCTAATCGCCTCTCCTCCGCCTTCGCCAAGGGCCACCCCGCCCTCGTCTGCTTCATCACCGCGGGTGACGGCCAGACCGCCGCCAACCTCGACGCGCTCGTCGCCGGCGGGGCAGACGTGATCGAGCTCGGCATGCCGTTCACCGATCCGATGGCCGACGGCCCCGCGATCCAGGCCGCCAACCTGCGCAGCCTCGCCAAGGGCACCAAGACGGCGGACATCTTCCGCGAAGCCGCCGCGTTCCGCGCCCGTCACCCCGAAACCCCGCTGGTGCTGATGGGCTATGCCAACCCGATGGTCGTGCGCGGCCCCAAATGGTTTGCGGCCGAATGCCAAAAGGCCGGCGTCGATGGCGTCATCTGCGTGGACATCCCCCCCGAGGAGGACATCGAGCTCGGCCCCGCGCTGCGCGCCGCCGGTGTCTCCCTCATCCGCCTCGCCACGCCGACCACCGACAGCGCCCGTCTTCCGGCGGTACTCGAAGGCTCGTCGGGCTTCCTCTACTACGTCTCGGTCGCCGGGGTCACCGGCAAGCAGCAGGCCGCGCTCGATTCGATCGAGCAGGCCGTCGCCCGCCTCAAGGCCGCCGCCACGATTCCCGTCGCCGTCGGTTTCGGCGTCCGCACGCCTGAACAGGCCGCCGCAATCGCCCAACATGCCGACGGCGTGGTCGTCGGCTCGGCACTGGTCGATCTCGTCGCCCAGCATGGCGAAGCGGCCCCCGCTCACATCCGCGAACTCACGACTGCGCTCGCCGCCGCCGTCCACAGCGCAAAGGTTTCCGCATGAGCTGGCTCAACCGCGCCCGCAACGCCCTCTCGCGCATCACCAAGCGTGAGGATACCGGCCCCGACAACCTGTGGACCAAGTGCCCGTCGTGCAGCGAAATGCTGTTCACCAAGGACTATCAGGCGAACCTGTCGGTCTGCCCGCAGTGCGGCCACCACGGCCGCATCGGCACCGACGCGCGGCTGGCCCACCTGCTCGATCCCGGCTTCACCGTGCTGCCGACGCCGAAGGTCAAGGAAGACCCGCTGAAGTTCCGCGACAGCAAGAAGTACCCCGATCGCCTGAAGGGCGCGCGCGCCGCGAATCCGCACCCCGACGCGCTCACCAACGCCGCCGGCACCATCCTGGGCCACAAGGCCGTCGTCGGCGTGCAGGATTTCGGCTTCATGGGCGGCTCGATGGGCATGGCCGTGGGCGCCGCCTTCGTCGAAGGCGCCAAGCGCGCGCTGGCTGACAAATGCGCCTACATCGTCGTCACGGCGGCGGGCGGCGCGCGGATGCAGGAAGGCATTCTCAGCCTGATGCAGATGCCCAAGACCACGGTGGCGATCCGCCGGCTGAACGCGGCCAAGCTGCCTTATATCGTCGTCTTGACCGACCCTACCACCGGCGGGGTCACAGCGTCCTATGCCATGCTCGGCGACGTCCAGATCGCCGAACCCAACGCGCTGATCGGCTTTGCCGGCCAACGCGTCATCCAGGACACCATCCGCGAAAAGCTCCCCGAAGGCTTCCAGCGCGCCGAATACCTGCACGCCCACGGGATGCTCGACATGGTGGTCGCGCGGCATGACCTGCGCGAAACCCTCGGCAACCTGCTCGGCTACATGGCGCCTGCGAAAGCCGCCTGAGTGCGCGATTTCGCGGTCTCCGAAAACGCGGCGGTCCAGCGGCAGCTTGACCGTCTCGCCGCGCTGTCGCTGCCGCAAGGCCGCTTCGGGCTGGACACGATCAAGGCGATCCTTGCCCGCCTCGGCGATCCGCAATTGCGCCTGCCGCCGGTGTTCCATGTCGCCGGCACCAACGGCAAGGGCAGCACTTGCGCCTATCTGCGCGCCATCCTCGAAGCGCAGGGCTACACCGTCCACAGCGCCACCAAGCCGCATCTGGTACGCTACAACGAACGCATCCGCCTTGCCGGCAAGCTGATCGGCGACGACGAACTGGCAACGCTCCTCCAGCAGGTGCTCGACGCCAGCGCCGACCTCGGCCCCAGCTTCTTCGAAGTCACCACCGCCGCGATGTTCCTGGCGTTCGCCAATCACCCGGCGGATGCCGCGATCGTCGAGGTCGGCCTGGGCGGCCGGTTCGATGCCACCAACGTCATCCCCCGCCCGGCCGCCTGCGGCATCGCCGCGCTGGGCATCGACCACGAAGCCTTCCTGCTCCGCCCCGAGCCGGGCACGCCCGAAGACCCGCTCGCCCGCATCGCCTTCGAAAAGGCCAGCATCGCCCGCCCCGGCGCGCCGCTGGTCACGCAAGCCTATCCCCGGCTGGCGATGCAAACCGTCGCCCAGACCGCCCGTGCCCTCGGCGCCGAACTGTTCGCGCGCAACCAATCCTGGCGTGCCGAAATCACCGACCACATCGCCTATGCCGACGCGTTCGGCCCGCTGACCCTGCCGTTGCCCACCCTGCCCGGCACGCATCAGGCCGAAAACGCCGCGCTTGCCGTCGCCATGCTGCGCCATCAGGACGCGCTGCCGGTCTCGCCCGAAGCCATCGCCGCCGGCATCACCGCCGCCCGCTGGCCCGCCCGCCTGCAACGTCTGAACGAAGGCCCGCTCACCCGCCCCGGCCAGTCCGTCTTCATCGACGGTGGCCACAACGCCGACGCAACCCAAGCCATCGCCCGCGCCATCGCCCCGTTTGGCCCGGTGGACCTGATCTTCGGGCTGATGGCCAACCGCCCCGCCGCCGATGTCCTTGGCCCGCTGCTGCCGCATGTCAGCAAACTGCTCACCGTCCCGCTGCCGGGCCATGACTGCCACGCCCCCGAAGCGCTTGCCGCGCTGGCCGACGGCACTGCCTGCCCCGGCCTCGAAGCCGCCCTTGCGTTGGCAACCGCCCCCACTGTGCTGATCGCCGGCTCGCTCTACCTCGCCGGCGAAGCGCTGCGGCTGAATGACGAGATTCCGGACTGACCTCATCCTCCCGCGAAGCGGCTGGCAGTGATCGTCCTTCATCATGCATTGCTTCTGCTTTGCGCCTTCGCGACTTCGCGACTTCGCGTGGGAAAATTGTTGACTCACGCGAAGCCGCGAAGGCGCAAAGCGGGAAACAGCCGATGCTGACAGCGGTCCAACCTTCCTTTTCTTCTCCTCCCCGCCTAAAGCCCCGAAATGTCCGACACCCCAGAACCCCGCCAAGGCGAACGCATCGCCAAGCTCCTCGCCCGCGCCGGCATCGCCAGCCGCCGCGAGGTAGAGCGCATGATCGCGGAAGGCCGGGTGAAGATCGGCGACGAAGTGCTGACCACGCCCGCCACCGTGCTGCCCAACCTCAAGGGCGTCACCGTCGATGGCAAGCCGGTCGGCCGGGCCGAGCCGACCCGGCTGTTCGCGTTCCACAAGCCCTCGGGCCTGATCACGGCGGAGCGCGATCCCGCCGGGCGTCCCACCATCTACACCGCGCTGCGCAACGCGCTGCCGCCCGGCACCCCGCGCATGATGCCGGTCGGCCGGCTCGATCTCAACACCGAAGGCCTGCTGCTGCTCACTAACGATGGCGAACTGAAGCGCGCGATGGAACTGCCGTCCAGCGGCATTCCCCGCACTTACCGCGCCCGCACTTTCGGCGAGGTGACTCAGGCGATGCTGGAAGAACTGATGATCGGGGTGGAGATCGACGGCTTCCAGTACGGCAGCATCAACGCCAATATCGAGCGCAGCACCGGCCACAACCGCTGGATCGAACTGACCCTCAAAGAGGGCAAGAACCGCGAAGTCCGCCGCGTGCTGGAACACCTCGGCCTGCAAGTCAGCCGCCTGATCCGCCTGGCCTACGGCCCGTTCGTGCTGGCCAACCTGCCGCGCGGCGCCGCGGTGGAAATCCGCCAGGCCGATGTCGAACGGTTCTGCAAGGCGCTGAAGGTTCCCGGCGCCATGTCCGCGATCGCGCCGCAGGCGGTGGAGCAATCGAGCGGCCGCCCGGCGCGATCCACCGCCCCGGCGCCCACCCGCCCGGCCGCTTCCCGTCCAGTCCGCGCCCCGGTCGAACCCGAACGCCGCCGCCGCGAGGAACGCCCGCGCGCCGCTGGTGATGGCGCGGCCCGCCCCTTCGCCCGTGCGCCCCGCGATGGCGATGAACGCCCGGCGCGTCCTTACCCGTCCCCCGAACGCGCCGCCGACCAGAAGCGCCGCCGCCCCGATGCCCGGCCGGACAGCCGTGCCCCGCGCACGCCCGATGCCGCCGCCAAACCCCGCCGCCCGCGCCGCGACGATGATGCTGGCCCGCTGCTCCATAAATCCGATCTGAAGCCCAAGGGCGGCTTCAAGCCCAAGTCCGGCCCCGGCGGCAAACGCCCCACCGGCCCACGAAAGCCTCGTCCATGACCCTCCGCGTGATCGCCGGCCAATGGCGCGGCCGCAAGCTGGAAGCCCCCGAGGGCGACCAGACCCGCCCCACCTCGGACCGCACCCGCGAGACGCTGTTCTCGATGCTCACCAGCCGCCTCGGCAGCTTCGAGGGCCTGCGCGTGGCCGACCTGTTCGCCGGCTCGGGCGCGCTCGGCATTGAGGCACTGTCGCGCGGCGCCGCCAGTTGCGTGTTCGTCGAAATGGCGCCGCCCGCGATCCGCACCCTGCGCACCAACATCGCCCGCCTGCAGGCGCAGTCGCAAGCCGACGTCCGCGCCGGCTCGGTGATGGCACTGGGGCCGATGAAGCAGGCGCTCGACCTCGTCCTGCTCGACCCGCCTTACGACACCAATGCCGGCGTCGTCACCATCGACAAGCTCGCCCGCCTCGGCTGGATCGATGAAGGCACCTGGGTCAGCCTGGAAACCGCCCACAACGAGGAACCCAAAGTGCGCGGCTTCGAAGTCGAGTCGGATCGCAAGGTAGGCAAGGCCCGCATCACCCTGCTGCGCAAGGTGGCAAAAGCCGCCGAAGGCTGATTGTCCTTACGCGTCTTTTTCACGATCAGCGGTTCCGGCAAGACTTCGCGCCTTTGCGGCTTCGCGTGAGATAAATTTTCCTCACGCGAAGCCGCGAAGCCGCGAAAAGCGGGCAGGATGAAGCCTGCGGCGCATTTGGGTTCACTCCCCCACCGGCGACAACACCACCGCAGCGCGTGGACCGGTTTTACGCAGAGCCCGCAGAGGAACCGCAGAGCCGGCAGTGCGCGCCGCAGCCCAAAAATTCCGATACCCTGCAGAAAGGAACACAGCCCGCGGCATAGCGACAAGGGCTCTGCGACCCTCTGCGTCTCTGCGTGAAACCCCTTCCCCTTCCCGCCCAAACCGCACCTCAATCCAGAACGGCAATCCGCCCGATCACTCCCCCACCGGCCGCGCCAACCACACCCCCAGCAGCGACAACACCCCCGCCGCGCTCATCAGCAGGCCCACTTCCTGCGCCATCCCGCCATCCGCCATCAGCTTCGCCACCGTCGGCGTCACCGCGCCGCCGATGATCCCGCCCGCCGAAAACGCGATCGAAATCCCCGAATAACGTACTTTCACCGGAAACAGCGTCGGCAGCCAGGCGCCCAGCGGGCCATAGGCCAGCCCCATCGTGAACAGCCCCGCCGCCAGCGTCACGAACACCAGCAGCAGCGATCCCGAATTCAGACCCGCGCCGAACAGCGCGCCCACCACCACCGTCGCCACCATCCCCCAGCCCAGCACGCGCGCCGGTGAAGCCCGGTCCGACCACACCGCCGCCACGGCAATCCCCAGCGCCAGGAACAGGTTCGCTGCCAGTTGCACACCCAGAAATCGCGTGCGGCCATAGCCCAGCGGCCCCGCCCCCTGCGCCAGCGCGAACGCGGTGGACATGTAGAAGATGGCAAAACACGCCACCACCCCGGCATTGCCCAGCAGCAGCGCATTCCAGTGATGCTTCACCAGCGGCACCAGCGGCACCGCCTCGGGCGCGGAGTGTTCCAGCGCGGCGCGAAACGCCGGCGTCTCGGCGATCTTCAGCCGCACCCACAGCCCGACAATCACCAGCACCGCCGAAACCAGGAACGGAATCCGCCAGCCCCAGGCCAGGAACTGCGCCGGGCTCAGCGTCAGCCCCAGCACCAGGAACAGCCCGTTGGCCGCCAGAAACCCGATCGGCGCGCCGAACTGCGGCGCCGATCCGAACCGCGCCTTCCACCCCGGCGGCGCATATTCCACCGCCAGCAGCGCGGCCCCGCCCCATTCGCCGCCCAGCCCGAACCCCTGTCCGAAGCGCAGCACGCACAGCAGCAGCGGCGCCACCCAGCCGATCTGCTGGTAGGTCGGCAGGAACGCGATCAGCAGCGTCGATCCGCCCATCAGCATCAGCGATCCCACCAGCGTCGATTTCCGCCCGATCCGGTCGCCGAAATGCCCGAACGCCACCGCCCCGATCGGCCGCGCGATGAACGCGATGCCGAACGCCATGAACGAGGAAATCGCCTGCACCGTCGGCGAGGTGGCCGGAAAGAACAGCGGCCCGAACACCAGCGCCGTCGCCGTGGCGAAGATGTAGAAGTCGTAGAACTCCACCGTCGTCCCTACCAGCGCGGCGGTCAGGATGCGCGCGTGCGCGCGCAGCGGATGAACAGCGGTCATGGACGAATCTCCCCTTCCGCCACGCTGCCCGCATTCACGCGCCAGTCAACCGCACGCGCGGATTTTATCCCCGCACGGCAAAGGGGCGCCGGTTTCCCGACGCCCCTCCTGCGACCCTCTGCGGGGCTCTGTCGCCTACATCTTCTTGTGCTTGCCCGCCTTGCCGGCATCGGTCGCATCGGCGGCAGGGGCAGCGCTGTCACTCACCGGCGCCGCCGGCGCGCTCGCCCCGGCCTTAGCCGCCGCGACCTGCTGCTCGATCGAATTCCACGCCGCCGCCCGCTGCTCGGGCGTCATGCCATAGACCTGCGCCTGCTGCTGGACGGACAGCGCGAACCAGCCTTCCTGCTGCGGCGGGGTCAGCGTCCAGAAATAGCCCTGCTGCTCGGCCGGCAGCGCGTCGAACTTCGCCTTGCGGTCCGCCGGCCAGGCACCATAGACGGCCTTCTGCTCGGGCGTCATCGGCATCGCAGCGGCAGGGGCGGCAGCGGGGGCAGCAGGGGCAGCGGACATACTCTTCGCCGCCGTGGCTGTCTGCGCCATCGCGCTCATCGCCAGCAGCGAACCTGCTATGGCGGTGCTGGTCATCATCGCTTTCAGCATCTGCAAATCCTTGTCCTGTTGAGGGAATAGTGTCGGTCAATCGGCCCGCAACCGCAGGCTCGTGATCCAAGCTGGCAACGCCCCGTTCCGTTGCCCACCCCCTGCCACGGCGATCCGCACCCCCTGCCGGACCGGCCGAGCCGCACGTGCCGCACCGGCGACGAGACGATGCAAAGACCCATGCAAAAAGGGGTGCCGGTCATCCCGACACCCCCCTTGCCTCGTTCCCGCAGGCATTGATCGATGGCCCGGGGGTTGAACGAGGACTTCCCGCCTACTTGCCGCCGGGATTGCGGCATTCGTCATGGCGCGTGCGCGAACACGCGGGATAGTGGCGCGGCGCGCTGGGCGCCGCCGCCGCAGGCGCCATCGCCGCATCGGGCGTCTGCGCCGCCTGCGCCTGGGCATCGGGCATCGCCGGGGCTGCGGCGGCATCGGGTGCAGTCTGCCCCGGCATCATGGCGCCCGGCGCCGCCTGCGCCAGCGCCACGCCGCCGGTCGCCAGCAGCGCCGCACCGGCCATCATCAGCAACTTGTTCATCGGACAATCTCCATCAGATACCCGTCACCGCGTCCAAGTGGCGGCGGGCCACCGGGTTCCGTCCGCCACGACGAACGCCCCCGCCCACCCGCCAAAGCGATGCCGCCGCCGCGTCAGTGCATCTCGCTGGCCGGACGGCCCGGCCAATAGTTCAGCGGCACGTGGCCGTGATTGCGCCCCGCCTCGCGCGGGTTGACGCATTCGTCGTGAACCTCGCGGCTGCACAGCGGATAGGCACGCGGTTCGGGCGCCGGCGGGGTCAGCGCGCGATCGGTGCCCTGATCGGCCATCGATTCGGCATTGGCCGTATCGGCATCCTGTGGGTGGCCCGGCGCCGTCACCGGCTGGGCCATCGCCGGAACGCCGCCAAGCACCGCCGCGCCCAGCGCCAAAGTCATGAATGCTCGCATCGGAACGTCTCCTGAAGTGATCGTCCCGCCCTGCCCCTCCTACGCCCCAGTCCCGCCTTCGTTCCCTCCATCGGCCGCAAAGGCCGCGCTTGCGCACACCGGCTTCGTTCCCTAGGTGTTCCAGCCATGTCCCCCGCGCCCGACTCCCCCGCCCAGCACCCCCTCATCGCCGGGCTGAACGCGCCGCAGCGCGAAGCCGTGCTGGCCACCGAAGGGCCGGTGCTGATGCTGGCCGGCGCCGGCACCGGGAAAACCGCCGCGCTCACCGCCCGCCTCGCCTGGCTGGTCGCCCAGCGCCTCGCCTGGCCCAGCGAGATCCTCTGCGTCACCTTCACCAACAAGGCCGCGCGCGAGATGCGCGAACGTGTCGGCCACCTGATCGGCCCGGCGGTGGAGGGCATGCCCTGGCTCGGCACCTTCCACTCGATCGCCGCCAAGATGCTGCGCCGCCACGCCGAACTCGTCGGCCTGCAAAGCAACTACACGATCATCGACACCGATGATCAGCTTCGCCTCTTGAAGCAACTGATCGTCGCCGAAGGGCTCGACGAGAAGCGCTGGCCCGCCCGCCAGCTCGCCGGCTGCATCGATCGCTGGAAGAATCGCGGGCTCGATCCCGAAAACCTCGATCCGCTCGACAACGAGGCTTACGCCAACGGCAAGGGCCAGCATTTCTACCGGCTCTACCAGGATCGGCTGAAGTCGCTCAACGCCTGCGATTTCGGTGATCTGCTGATGCACATGCTGCGCATCCTGCGCACCCACCGCGACGTGCTCGAGGCCTACCAGCAGCGCTTCAAGTACATCATGGTGGACGAGTATCAGGACACCAACTCGGTCCAGTACCTGTGGCTGCGCCTGCTCGCCCAGGCCCGCCAGAACATCTGCGTGGTGGGGGATGACGACCAGTCGATCTATTCATGGCGCGGCGCCGAAGTCGCCAATATCCTGAAATTCGAGAAGGACTTTCCCGGCGCCAAGGTCATCCGCCTCGAACAGAACTACCGCTCCACCCCGGACATCCTCGCGGCGGCCAGCGGCCTGATCGACGCCAACAGCCAGCGCCTCGGCAAGACCCTGTGGACCGAGAAGAACGGCGGCGACAAGGTCCGCGTCATCGGCGTGTGGGACGGGCCGGAGGAAGCCCGCCGCGTCGGCGAGGAGATCGAGCGGCTGGAGCGCGAAGGCGCCCCGCTCGACAAGGTCGCCATCCTCGTCCGCGCCCAGTTCCAGACCCGCGAATTCGAAGACCGCTTCATCGCCATCGGCCTTGCCTATCGCATCGTCGGCGGCTTCCGCTTCTACGAACGCGCGGAAATCCGCGACGCGCTGGCGTACCTGCGGCTGATCGCGCAACCCAGCGACGATCTCGCGTTCGAACGCATCGTCAACACCCCCAAGCGCGGGCTGGGCGACAAGGCGCTCGAACGCCTCCACCGCCTCGCCCGCGCCGAAAACGTGCCACTGGCGAAGGCGGCGGTATTGATCGCCGACACCGACGATCTTCCCGCCCGCCCGCGCGGCACCCTGCTGGCGCTGATGCGCGATTTCGCCCGCTGGCGCGATCTGTCGGCCACCACCAGCCCCGCCGAACTGGCCCGCACCATGCTGGATGAAAGCGGCTACACGGCGATGCTGCAGGCCGAACGCAGCGCCGAATCCGCCGGCCGCCTCGAAAACCTCAGCGAACTCGCCCGCGCGATGGAGGAATACGACACGCTGGGCGATTTCCTCGAACACGTCAGCCTGGTCATGGACAATGACAAGAACGACGCCGAGGAAAAGGTCACGATCATGACCATCCACGCCGCCAAGGGGCTGGAATTCGACAACGTGTTCCTGCCGGGCTGGGAAGAAGGCGTGTTCCCCTCGCAACGCGCGATGGACGAGGGCGGCCTGGCGTCGCTGGAGGAAGAGCGCCGCCTCGCCTATGTCGCCATCACCCGCGCCCGCCGCCTCTGCACCATCCTCCACGCCGCCAACCGCCGCATTTACGGCCAGTGGACCAGCTCGATCCCCAGCCGCTTCATCGCCGAACTGCCCGACGCCCACGTCACCAGCGAAAACACCATGAGCGGCGGCGCCTCGCTGTGGCGCGCGCAGTGGAGCGAACACAACGACCCGTTCGCCGACGTCGCCCGCGCCCAGCCCTCGCGGACGATGACCAGAGGCCCCGGCTGGCAACGCGCGGCATCGCAAAGCTACGACGCCACCCCCAAACGTGTCGCCGAAAACACCCGCAGCGCCGCCAGCTTCGCCCAGAAACCCCGCTCGGACCTGCGTGTGGGCGATCGCGTCTTCCACGAGAAATTCGGCGAAGGCGCCATCGCCGCACAGGAAGGCAACAAGCTGGAGATCGACTTCGACAACGCGGGAAGGAAGCGGGTGCTGGACAGTTTTGTCAGGCCGGCGTGATCGCGGCAGTCCGTATTTCTCCGTCGTCCCGTGGTTACCCGGGGCGCGGCTTCGCCTCTATCGCGAACGCCCCGTCCCCCAATCGTCCCGAAACCGCTCCCCCTGATGCATCCGCTCGTGCAGAACCGTCACGATGCCCACGGCACCATCCCCCAGCACCTTCCAGTAGATGAAATGCCGCTCGTACCGGCACATGAATCCATCAACGTCGAACTCTGCCGGCACCGCGCGCCACGGCACCTCACGCGCCGCGATCGCCGCAAACCGTTCGAACAACCCCTGCACATAACGCTCGGCTTGGGCATCGCCCCACTGTTCCAGCGTGTACGCATAGATTGCGTCGATCCGACCGCCCGCCCGTCGGGAAACCCGAAACCCGCTCAAGCCTGCCGCCGCCCCGCGTTGCGCGCAATCACATCATTGGCCGAAAGCGCCTCGTAATCCGTGTCCGGTGCGGCAAATGCCCGACCCAGTTCTGCCTTCAACCGCTCGAAAGCCGCCGCTTCGGCTCGCTGCATGTCCCGACGGATCAGGTCACGCACATACTCCGAGACATTTTCGTAAGCACCTAGATCGCCAACATTTTCGGCAACGAAATCGCTTAATGCGCCACTGACCCGCACATTCAACGTCATGTTGCCCATCGGAGACCTCGCGATACAGTGTCCACAGAATATGGAAATATAGGGACATGCGCAAGATGGGCCGTAGCCGTGTCTTGTCGTGCGTTCTTGCAGGCCCCACAACGGCGTCGCCAGTATAACCGCAACGCATCACCTGGCCAAAATTGCCAGCCTACCGCGACTGCCGCATGTCCCGGATCGCCATCTCCATCAGCCGCGCGCACGGGCGCAGGAAATGGTCGTCGTCGTGCTGGATGTCCTGCGCCATCTTCACCGGCAGGTCGTTGTCGGTCGAGATCGTCACCGATCGCTCGATCCCGATCATCAGCACCGTCGCCGTCGCGAAAATGCGCGATCGCGGCGCCTGCGGGTCGCCCCCCATCTGCTCGACGATCAGCCCGATGATCGGCTGCGTCGACTTGATCCGGTGCCGCGTCATCACCGGATCGGCCTTGTCCGACATGGCGTTGCGCAAATGCAGCAGATGCGAATGCCGCTGCCAGAAATCCTGGTACCCGCGCACGAACTGATAGCACCGATCGGCCAGTTCGCCATCGTCCCAATGCCGCCGCATCGGCGCCAGATAGGCTTCCTCGGCCCCCGCCATCACCCCTTCCAGCACCGCGCCCAGCAGTTCGGGCAGGTCCTTGAAGTAGTTGTACAGCGAGGTCATCCCCAGCGACGCCTCGCGCGCCACGGCGCTCATCGAGATCGGCACGTCGCGCCGATCGCAATAGAGCAGCCGGGTCGTCGCCAGCAGGATGCGGTCGCGCGTGTCGCGCCCCTTGCGGCCCAGCCGCTGCCCCTGCAGATTGTGGCTAAGGTCGCCCTCGTCGGCGGACAACACGACGGGCAGGCCCACCGGCAGGTCGATGATCCGGGCGCCGGCTGACGGCATCGCGTCCGCCTCCAGCGCCTTCGCTCCCCCTGCCCTGGCCACGACCTGCCCCCGCCCCGTTCCGGCTCAGACCGTCCAGGCGATCAGCTTGGTTTCGAGGAATTCCTCGATCCCCTCGACGCCCCATTCACGGCCCATGCCGCTGGCCTTGTTACCACCGAACGGAATGTCGCCGGCGATGCACATGCCGTTGTTGATGCCGAACGTGCCGGTGTTGATGCGCTTGGCGATCTTCATGCCGCGCTCGAAGTCGCCGGTGTTGACGCCGCCCGACAGGCCATAGGCGCTGTCGTTGGCAATGCGGATCGCGTCCTCGTCGTCCTCGAACGGGATCACCACCAGCACCGGCCCAAAGATTTCCTCCTGGGCAATGCGCATGTCGTTGGTCACGTCCACGAACACGGTCGGCTCGATGAAGTAGCCATTGCCCTTGTCGGGACGGGCGTTGCCGCCGTGCAGCAGCGTGGCGCCTTCCTGCTTGCCCAGCTCGATGTAGCTCATCACCCGGTCCATCTGCTTCTTCGAGATCACCGGCCCCATGATGTGCGCCGGGTTGCTCACGTCGCCCCAGTTGTCGCCGAACTGGCCATAGGCGCCCTTCAGGATCGCCTTGGCTTCCTCATAGCGGCTGCGGGGCACCAGCAGGCGGCTCTGCACGGCGCAGCCCTGGCCGGCGTGGAACACCAGCATCCCCATCGCCACGTCCATCGCGAAGTTCGGCGCGTCGTCCAGCACGATGCGCACCGACTTGCCGCCCAGTTCCAGGAACACGCGCTTCAGGGTGGCGGCGCCTTCCTGCATGATGCGCTTGCCGACGCCGGTGGAGCCGGTGAACGAGATCAGGTCCACGCGCGGGTCATGCACCATCATCTCGCCGGCCAGCGCCGGATCGCTGCCGAACACGACGTTGACGACACCCTCGGGGAACCCGGCCTCGGCGGCCAGCTCACCGAAGATGGCACCCATGCCCGGGGTGTCGGGCGCGGGCTTCAGGATGATCGTGCAGCCCGCCAGCAGCGCCGCCACGACCTTGCCGATGTTGACGTACAGCGGCACGTTCCACGGCGTGATCAGCGCGGCCACGCCCACCGGCTCGTACGAGGCGATGCGGTGATGGTTCATGCCGAACGCCGGCTTTTCGCCATAGTCCTTTTCCCAGGTCACGCGGTCGAACACGTTCAGGTATTCGTCCCAGCCGTCCAGCGCCATGTCCACGTGCGCGCGGTTCACCGCACCCAACGCCGCACCGGCTTCATGCACAGCCAGTTCGCCCAGCCGCGCGCGGTTCTTCTCGAACAGTTCGCGATACTTCTTCACCAGCGCGAAACGCACGTCCTTGTTGTCATGGCTGCCCCAGTTGGTGGTGTCGAACGCGCGACGCGCGGCAACGATGGCGCGCTCCACGTCCTCGGCGCCGCAATCGGCAGCCTTGCCGACCGGCTCACCGGTCCACGGGCTGATCACGTCGAAGGTCTTGCCGCTGGCGGCGTCGCACTGCTTGCCGTCGATGAAAAGCTTGGCTTCGGGAAGTTGCATGGGTTTCGTCCTGTGTCAGGCGTGAAAGGGAAAGCTCGGTAGCTCAGTAGGCGCGGGAATTCAGGCCCACGTAATTCATGTGAATATCGGCCGGCAGGTTCACCACGGCGGCGATCGCGTCGGCCGCCGAGTTGTAATGGGTGATGCCGCGCGCGCGCATGTCGATGCCGATCTTCAGGTTTTCCTGCATGAATTCCATCGAATCCTCGATCGGCCAGGTCGATCCGGTCTTGGTCTCGTCCATCATCTGCCCGGCGCGAATGGTGGTGACGCGGATCTTGTCCGCCTCCAGTTCCTTCCCCCACTCCTCGCCCATGTATTCCAGCGCCACCTTGGTGCCGGCATAAAGCCACAGCCGCGCCATCTTCAGATGCGAGGATTCGCTGGTGACATTGATGATCAGCCCGCCCGGATGGCTGTCGTCGGCCTTCAGCAGCGGCACCGCCGAACGCGACACCCAGATCGGCCCGGTCAGGTTGGTGGCGATCATCCGCTGCACCAGGTCGTCCTCGGCCTTTTCCAGGCGGAACGGCTGGAAGATGCCGGCATTGTTGATCAGCACATCCAGCTTAGGCGCCCGCTCGGCAATCTGCGCGAATGCGGCGCGCACCGATGCCGGATCGCCCACGTCGGCCTGCACGGCAAAATGCGGCTCGCCCAGTTCGGCAGCCACGGCCTCGGCCTTCGACAGGGTGCGATTGATCAGCACGATACGGTGACCGTCGCGCGCGAAGCGCCGCGCCAGCGCACGGCCCAGTCCGTCACCCGCACCGGTAATGGCGATTGTCTTGCTCACGTATCCTCACCCCTCGTGGGTCCATCCAAGGCGCAGGGCTTTCCAGCATCGGCCGTCACGCACAAGCCCCCGCCGTATCGCGGCCGCGATTGTTTCCCCATACAGGCGTTCAAACCACCGCTTATCAATGCCTTGTGGAACACTATTCAGCGGCAGCGCCGTGATGCGCGGCACCGAATTCGCCGGTGCGGGGTTTCTTCAGCAAGAACGGCAGCAGCGCCACCGCCGCCATCATCCACGCGATCAGCGTGAAGTTGTCGAGATAGGCAATCATCGCCGATTGCGCGCTGATCATTCCGTCCAGCACCGGCAGCGTTGAATCGGCGGAAAGGCGCCCCCCGGATACCGCCGAAAGATCGGACAGCGCCGTCACGTGCGCGGCCATGTCGGCATGGTTCACCTGCTGGTTCCCGGCCAGCATCGTCACGATCGCCGAAATCCCCACCGAACCACCGATGCTGCGGAACAGCCCCAGCACGCTGGCGCCATCCGGCCGCAGATCGGGCGGCAGCGACCCGAACGCGATCATGTTCATCGGCGTGAACACCAGCCCCAGCCCCATGCCCTGCACGAAACTGGCCAGCACGATGCGGTGCCAGTCCATGTCGATGGTCCAGGTCGTCATGATCCACATCGACGCCGATACCACCAGATAGCCGATCGAGATCAGCACGCGATGATCGAACCGCTTCATCAGCCGGTTGGTCACCACCGTCATCAGGATCACCCCGAATCCGCGCGGCGCCATCAGCAGGCCCGAGAACACCACCGGAAACCGGAACACCGTCTGGTACATCGTCGGCAGGATCGACGACAGTGCCACGTTGGAGATGCCCAGCACCGTCATCGCCCCGCAGCCGACCAGGAAATTCGGCGCCCGAACCAGTCGGGGGCTGAACAGCGGCCGGCCGGTGAAGCGGGTATGCACGAAGAACAGCCATGCGGCGCAGCCCAGCACCAGCGCCTCGGCCCAGGTCTCGGTGCTTTCCCACCAGTCGTTGTGCTGGCCGCGATCGAGCAGCAGTTGCAGCGCCGCCAGACCCAGCGCCAGCGTAGCGAAACCGAACCGGTCCAGCGGCCGCTTCTCGATCGGCCGCGACGGCAGCAGCCACCACAGCAGCACCAGCGCCGGAATTCCGATCGGCAGGTTGACGTAGTAGATCCACCGCCAGTTCAGCGAATCGGTCAGGAACGCACCCACGAACGGCCCGCTGATCGGCGCCACCATCACCAGCATCCCGAACCCCGACATCGTCGAGGCCTGCTTCGAAGGCGGGCTGATGTCGAACATGATCGTCTGGGTCAGCGGCCCGATGAACGCCGCCGCCACGCCCTGCACGCTGCGGAACACCACCATCGCCGAAAGCGAGGTCGCCGCCCCGCACGCCGCGCTGGACACCAGGAACAGCACCGTCGAACCGATGAACAGCTCGCGTGAGCCGATCCGGTCGGAAAGCCAGCCGGTGATCGGCGTGGCGATGGCGGTGGCAATGATGAAGCTGGTCAGCACCCACGAGATCGATTCCGGGCTGGCCCCCAGCGCCGCGCGCATATGCGGCAACGCCACGTTGGCGATGGTGGCATCGAAGAACTGGCACATCGATACCATCATCACCGCCGCCAACAGCAGCGGCCGGTTCCGGGTGGGCAACAGCGGCAGATCGGCCGCCTGTGCCGCCAGCGCGGTTCCCCTAGCGGCAGACATGGCAAGACCCCCCGGTCGCGATGCCCGTTTTCACAACCTGCCTGCCCCCGCCCAGCCCGCGGGGGTCAGCCATCGGCGGTCTCGCCGCCGGGCGGGGCATGATCGGCACCGCCGCGCCGCGACAGGTTGGCCCGCATCCGGTCCAGACTGTTCCGCAACTGGGTTCGCGCGGCGGCGTCCATGCCTTCCAGCATCGCCGCGATGGTTTCCTGCGCATGCGGCTGCAACAGCCGCATCAGTTCATCGCCCTTCGGCGTCAGGAACAGCCGCCAGGCGCGGCGATCGGCCGGATCGGCCCGGCGCTCGACCAGTTCGGCTTCCTGCAACCGGTCGATCATCCGCCCCAGCGTGATCGGCTCCACTTCCAGAATATCCGCCAGCCCGCCCTGGTTGATGCCGGCATGGCGGCCCAGCAGGCTCAACACTTGCCACTGCGGGCGCGTCACGCCAATCTCCCTGGCCCGCTCGTCGAACGCCCGGCGCATCAGCCGGGCCACTTGCGCCACCATCGTCCCGATGTTGTCTTCCATCGGCGCGCA
>JAGWVC010000151.1 GCA_018971065.1 Sphingomonadales bacterium
CGCCCCACATGCGCGGCACCACCGAATAGGTGCCGTCCTTCTGGATGTTGGCGTGCAGCCGCTCGTTCACGAACCGGCTGCGCTGGTCATCGACGTACTCGCCCGGCCAGGCGCACAGCAGGTAATAGTTCAACGCCGGCCGGCACGAGGCGCAACCGTCGGGCGTGGTCCAGTGCAGTTCCTGGCAAACCTGCGGGATCGCCTTCAGGCTCTTTTCCAGGATCAGCCGCCGCACGTCGTCGTGGGTAAAGCTGGTGCATTTGCACAGCGTCTTCGGGCCGCTCGCCACCCCGTCGCCCAGCGTCAGCGCCAGCAGACTCTCGACCAGCCCGGTGCACGATCCGCACGATGCCGAAGCCTTGCAGGTGCCACGCACCGCATCGAGGCTGCACGCCCCCGCGTTGATCGCCGCCACCACCTTGCCCTTGGAAACGCCGTTGCAACCGCAGATCTCGGCATCGTCCGAGAGGGCGGCAACGGCAGCGTTAGGGTCCGCAAGGGCGCCCCCGTTCGCGAACGCCTGCCCGAAGATCAGCGCCTCGCGGATCGGGCCGATGTCCTCGGCCTTCTTCAGCAGGTCGAAGTACCAGTTGCCGTCGGCGGTATCGCCATAGAGCACCGCGCCGACCAGCCGGTTGTCGCGCACCACCACCCGCTTGTAGAGCCCGCGCGCGGCATCGCGCATGACGATGTCCTCGCACCCGTCACCACCCGAAAAGTCCCCGGCGGAGAACAGGTCGATCCCCGAAACCTTCAGCTTGGTCGAGGTGACCGCACCGCTGAACCCGCTCGGCGCCCCCGTCACCGCATCGGCCAGGCTGCGGCACATCTCCCACAGCGGCGCCACCAGCCCGTAACAGGCCCCCCGGTGCTGCACGCATTCGCCCACCGCCAGAATGGCGGGGTCGCTGGTCACCATGTGGTCGTCCACCAGAATGCCGCGCTCCACCTCCAGCCCGGCGCGCTTCGCCAGCGCCGTCGCGGGCCGGATGCCCACCGCCATCACCACGATGTCGGCCGGAATCTCGCGCCCGTCCTTCAGCCGCACGCCCGCCACATGGCCGTCGCGCGCGATGATCTCCTGCGTATCCGCCCCGGTCAGGATCACCTGCCCCCGCGCTTCCAGTTCGGACTTCAGCAGCCACCCCGCCGCCTCGTCCAACTGGCGCTCCATCAGCGTCGGCATCAGGTGGATCACCGTCACCTTCATGCCGCGCAAGGACAGGCCATGCGCCGCTTCCAGTCCTAGCAGCCCGCCGCCGATCACCACGGCATCGCCGCCGCCCTGCGCCGCACCCAGCATCTTCTCGACATCGTCCAGATCGCGGAACGTCACCACCCCCGGCAGGCTGTTGCCCGGCACCGGGATGATGAACGGATCGGACCCGGTGGCGATCAGCAGCCGGTCATATGGCTCCACCCGGCCCGACTGCGCGATCACCGTCTGCGTCGCCCGGTCGATGCTGGCCACCGCATCGCCCGCCACCAGCGTGATGTCGTTGTCGGCATACCAGCCGGCATCGTTGATGACGATCTCGTCGAAGGTCTTCTCGCCCGCCAGCACCGGCGACAGCATGATGCGGTTGTAGTTCACCCTCGGCTCGGCGCCGAAGATGGTCACGGCATAGCGCGCGGGGTCGCGGGCCAGGATTTCCTCCACCGCGCGGCAACCGGCCATGCCGTTGCCGATGACGACAAGGCGTTCGCGCGTGGCAAGGTCCTGGGTCTTGGCGTCGAGAGCGATCGGTGCGTTCACCGGGGGTACTCCAGTATCGCGCGCAAACGAAAAAGCCGCCCAGGCCGATCCCTTTCGGGGATGGTTGGGCGGCGACGTTGCCACGCATGTTGATGGGCGATGCGGGATATTCGGATCGCCCATCGTTGGGCGAAATCCTGCTTCGAGAGGAAGGCTAAGCGATTCGGGGGGCCATTGGCAAGCTCTTTTTGCAGTGCAGCATAGCCCCCCGGTGCGTCAGAGGCTCAACTCCGCCTGAAGCCACAGCTTTTTCGTATCCGCGCCGAATCCACGCGCGGTGTAGGCGGCATATTTCAGCAGCCAGGCCACCTTGCCGGTCTTCAATCCGGCCGACATGTCCCACTCGTGGCCATAGTCCACGCCGCCGGTGGCGCTGTCGAATTGGTGATAGACGACAGCCACGTTCAGCCCCTTCACCGCCTTCACCCCGGGAAACGCATAGCTCACCCCGCCATAGGCATCCTGCAGACCCTTCACCGGCGTGGTCAGGAACAGGTCCGCCCAGCCGTTGAACTTGTGCAGCGTCGCCAGCGGCGTCTGCAACGCGTGCAACCCGCCGTCACTGCCCAGCTTCTCGTACCCCGCCGTGGCGGTCACGCCATGCGCCGCCAGCGCCGCTTCCACCGCGACATAGTCGGCGGCAAACTTGAACGGCGTGGTCTTGTAGCTCGACTGCCGGGCATAGCTCGCCGCCAGGTTCAGCTTCACGCCTTTCGCCACCGGCAGCGCCGCCGTCGCCCGCGCGCCATAGGTCTGCGACGAATTCGCCACCGCCAGCACGTCGCCGTAATCGACCAGATAGGCGAACCCCTTCACCGCCACCGGCCCCTGTTTCACCGTCGCGCCCAGGAACACGAAATCGCCGTCGAAACTGCGGCGTGGCCCCGAATCGCTGCCATAGATGGTGCGCTGGCTGCTGGCATAGGTCGCGTCGATGGCCACCGGGCCACGGGCAGCCTCCACCCGCACGGCGTCGAACGTCTGCTCGTTCTGCCGCCAGCCGGCACTGCCCACCCAGCGCTGGTCATCCAGGTTGATCCGCTGCCGCCCCAGCGTCAGCGCCAGCCCCTTGGCCTTGTACTGCAATTGCAGCCGGTTCAGTTCGATGCCTTCCGGGTCGGCGATCACCGCATTCGCCGGCCGGTACTGCGTGCTGGCCAGGTGCGCGAACGGAAACGCGTTGTACCCCTTGTCCAGCGCCACCGTGCCCTCGCCCTCGGCAAGGAACGCCAGCCCCAGCGCCTTCTGCTTCGCCTCGAACCCGAACCGCGTCCGCAAGGTCACGGCATCGGCATCCTTCGCCGCGCCCACATCCTCCCAGCGCAACCGCGCATCCAGCATCGGGTCGATGGTGATCGTGTCGTCGATCGTGAACGGATCGCCGATCGCATGCGCAGCGGCCGGCGTTGCCGAGGCGGCCAGCACGGCCACCCCGAACACAGTGCGAAAAGTCATGGTACACTCCCTGAAGTCGTTTTGCCGACTTTCAGGCACCCCCTCCACTCGGCCTCAGATCCGCACGCCCTGCACGGCCGCGCCCCACGTGGTCCGCCAGCGGCGCTTGACCAGGCTCAGCCCGCCCAGCGCGACCATCGCCAGCACCGCAAAGATCAGGAACCCGATCGAGCTGCTGCCGGTGGCCTTCTTGATCAGTCCCAGCGAGCTGGCGAGGTAGAACCCGCCGACCCCGCCGCCGAAACCGACCAGCCCGGTCATCACCCCGATTTCCTTGCGGAACCGCTGCGGCACCAGTTGGAACACCGCGCCGTTGCCCACGCCCAGCGTGCCCATCGCGCAGACGAACAGCGCAATCGCGATCGGCAAAGTCGCCGGCCCGGTGGAAATCACCGCCAGGAACGCGGCCGCCACGATGTAGACGAAGCTCAGCGTGCGGATGCCGCCGAACCGGTCAGCCAGCCCGCCGCCGATCGGCCGCAGCAGCGATCCGGTGAACACGCAGGCCGATGTGCACATGCCCGCCACCACCGGCGTCACCTTGAAGGTATCGACGAACCAGCTCGGCAGCGAGGTGGACAGCCCGACGAACCCGCCGAACGTCACGAAGTAGAACAGCATGAACCACCAGGCGTCGCTTTCCTTCAGCACCGCCGCATACGCCGCCAGCGATTTCGGCGCCGGCTGGTCGGGGCTGTCCTTGGCGGCCAGCAGGTAATAGCCCAGCACCGCCACCAGCGGGATCAGCGCAAAGCCGAACACGTTGGTCCAGCCATAGGCCTTGGCGATCAGCGCCGCGAACAGCGTCGCGAACACCGTGCCCGAATTGCCCATCCCGGCAATGCCCATCGCCTTGCCCTGGTGCTCGGCCGGATACCAGCGGCTCGCCAGCGGCAGTGCCACGGCAAAGCTGGCCCCGGCAAACCCCAGGATCACCCCCAGCGCCAGCGTGCCCTGATAGCTCGAAATCCCGAACCGCCAGGCCACCGCCAGCCCGGCGATCACCACCAACTGGCTGATCACCCCGGTGCGCTTCGGCCCGATGCGATCGACCAGCAGCCCGTTCACCAGCCGCAGGATCGCCCCGGCCAGCGTCGGAATCGCCACCATCATCCCCTTCTGCGCCGGGTCCAGCGCCAGTTGCCTGGCGATGATCGGCGCCAGCGGCCCCAGCAGCACCCAGACCATGAACGACACGTCGAAGTACAGGAACGCGGCGATCAGGGTCGGCGTGTGGCCGGCCTTCCAGAAGCTTTTCGATGCTTTCGAACTCACCGGAGCAGACCCCCCGGTTGCGGCTAACGATGCCATGATACAGCCCTCCTTGGACTTGACGAACGGGAAACGGAACCGATCCTCACGTGTGCGGGCGCCACGCCCGCACGAGGGACGGTGACATGCGTGATGACGGCGAACTGGTGGTGGCGGCGGGTTTCGCCAGCGAAACCGGCCCGCGCGAAACCAACCAGGATTTCGGCGGCGTCTGCCTCGGCACCGCCAATGAACGCGCCCGCCACGGCCTGCTGGCGGCGGTGGCCGACGGCGTCTCGGGCGGCAGGGAAGGGCGCGCCGCGGCCGAACTGGCGGTGCGCGCGCTGGTCGAGGGATTCTACGCCGCGCCCGACACGCTGGGTCCGGCACTGGCAATGCAGAAGCCGCTGGTGGCCTACAACCGCTGGCTCCACGCCCAGGGCCGGGGCGAGACGATGGCCAATTCCGCCACCACCTTCACCGCGCTGGCGCTGCGCGGCCGCCGCGCTCATCTCGTCCACGTCGGCGACAGCCGCGCCTGGCGTTTCGCGGCGGGCCGGTTGCACTGCCTCACCACCGACCACGTCCGCCCCGAGCCAGACCTGCGCCACGTGCTGATCCGCGCGCTCGGCATCGAGCCGGAATTGCGGCTCGACCACGGCATGTTCGAACTGGCCGAACACGACCGCCTGCTGCTGACCAGCGACGGCATCCACGGCGTGCTGAACCCCAAACGCATCGCCGCCATCCTGGCCGAAAGCGCCAGCGCCGAGGCCACCGCCGCCCGCCTCGTCGAAGCCGCGCTTGCCGCCGGCGGGCAGGACAATGCCACCGCGCTGGTGCTCGACGTGGTCCGCCTGCCCGCACCCGATCACGACGGCATCCTGGCGGGCCTGTCCAGCCTGCCCGCCATCATCCCGCCGGGCGAGGGTGAGAGCATCGACGGCTTCCGCGTCGAACGCGTGCTCAGCGAAGGCCGCTACGCCGTGCTGCTGGTCGCCATCGACGGCGAGGACGG
>JAGWVC010000152.1 GCA_018971065.1 Sphingomonadales bacterium
GCATTGCGCCAGTACATCCGCAGCGCCGCGCGCAAGGCTCTGGCGAAGGCACCGCCGTCTCGCTGATCGGGAGCGGATTGACATTGGCCTAACCTAGCGCCACACCGGCCTGACCAATTTGGGAAGGTGTCTGACGTGCTTCGAACCCGCCTTTGCCTCGCGCTGCTGTGCAGTGCGCTGCCTGCCGCCGCGTTGTCTGTCCCCGCGCTGGCCGCGCCTTCCCCGGCGCCCGCCGGACGGCAGGTGGCCGACCTGTCCAGCGGCTGGCGCTTCCATTTCGGCGACAGTGGCGAGGCACCGGCGCAGCCCGGCTTCGACGACAGCGGCTGGGACAAGGTTTCGGTGCCGCACACCTGGGACCACATCGGCGAATATGCCGACAAGCGCTCTGCGGCTGCGGATTCGCGACAGGGCGTCGGCTGGTATCGGCTGAACTATGCCGCACCCGCCGCCGCGCGCGGCCAGCGCCAGTATCTGGACTTCGCCGCGGTGGGCAAAGTGGCCGACGTCTGGGTCAACGGCGTCCATGTCGGCCAGCACCGCGGCGCGTTTGCGCGGTTCCGCTTCGACGTGACCGCCGCGTGGAAGCCGGGCGCGCCCAACCTCGTGGTGGTTCGCGCCGACAATTCGAAGCCTGTCGTGGGCGGCAGCACCGAATTCGTGATTCCGCTGGGCGGCGATTTCTTCGTCTCGGGCGGCATTTACCGTGGCGTGACGCTGGTGACGGCCGATGCGACGGGGATCGACCTGCTCGATCATGGCGGCTCGGGCGTTTACGCCCGCGCCTCGGACATTTCCGCCGACAAGGCCAGCGTCAGCGTGCTGACCCGGCTGCGCAACGCCGGTTCGTCGGCGCGCCGGCTCACGCTGGCGACCACCGTGCGCGATGCCGGCGGCAGCGTGGTGGCCCGCAGCGAGCAGCCGCAGCCGCTGAAGCCGGGCGCCGCCGAAGCCACCGCATCGCTCACCCTGCCGCACCCGCACTTGTGGAACGGCCGCGCCGATCCATACCTCTATGCGGTCACCGTCGATGTGCTCGATCATGGCCGGGTGATCGACAGCGTTACCCAGCCGCTGGGCGTGCGCAGCTTCCGGTTCGATGCCGACGCGGGCTATTTCCTCAACGGCGTCCACCTGCCGCTCCACGGCGTCGCGCGCCATCAGGACCGGCAGGGCGAAGGCTGGGCACTGTCAGCGGCGGACCATGCCGAGGACATGGCGATGATCGCCGAACTGGGCGCCAACACCGTGCGCATGGCGCATTACCAGCACGCCGACGAATGGGTTTCCGCCGCCGATCGCACCGGCATGGTCGCCTGGGCGGAAGTGCCTTACGTCAACTCGCCGGGCTTGACCGGCGGCGCCGGGTCGCCGGTGCTGTGGGCCAATGCCGAGGAGCAACTGCGCGAGCTGATCCGGCAGGACTACAACCACCCGTCGGTGATGATGTGGTCAATCGGCAACGAAGTCGATGCCGGCAAGGCGTTCGGCATGAAGGGCGATGCGCCCCGGCCGCTGGCGCTGCTGAAGCGGCTGAACGCAGTGGCGAAGCAGGAAGACCCCTCGCGCCCCACCACCTTTGCCGATTGCTGCGAGGGCGCGGCGTTCGCGGGCACCGGCGGCGAGCCGCTGGCCGGCACCGCCGACCTGATCGGCTACAACCGCTATTTCGGCTGGTACATGCCGCAGCCGCTGGACGCGCGCGCGCAGATCGGCGCCGAGCTGGACAAGCTGCACGCGAAGCACCCGGCGCTGCCGATCTCGATTTCCGAATACGGCGCCGGTGGTGCCGCCAGCCAGCACAGCGACAATGTCCGCGCCGGGTTCCTGAACTTCATGGGCCGCCCGCAGCCCGAGGAGTTCCAGAGCCAGATCATCGAAGCCAACTGGCCGGCGCTGCGCGACCGCCCGTTCGTGTTTTCGAGCTGGTTGTGGAACATGTTCGATTTCCCCAGCGACCTGCGCGAGGAAGGCGACAGCGTTGACCTGAACACCAAGGGCCTCGTCACCTTCGACCGCAAGGTGAAGAAGGACGCGTTCTACTACCTGAAGGCGCAGTGGAACCCCGCGCCGATGCTGTGGCTGGCCGGCAAGCGCCACACGACGCGCGCCTATCCGGTGGCCGAGGTGAAGGCCTATACCAACGCCGACCGGGCCGCGCTTGCCGTCAATGGCCGCGCCGTGGGCGAGGTACCCTGCCCCGAGCGCACCTGCGTGTGGCCGGCGGTGGCGCTGGCGGCGGGTGACAACCGCGTCGAGGTGACCGCCACCAGCGGCACCACCGTGCTGCACGACAGCGCGGTGTGGAACGCGCCCGATCCACGCGGTGGAATCCACATCGACGCCGGCGATCTGGCCACGCATACGGTGGGCGGGCAGCGCTATGGCTCGGACAATTTCGTCACCGGCGGCACCCCGCGCGCGCTGAACATGGGCGGGTTCGGGGCGATGCGTTCGGCGCCGCGCGTCGTCGTGGCCGAGCATCCCGAGCTTTACGCCTACTGGCGCGAGGGCGAGGCGTTCTCATACGCGATCCCGCTGCCTGACGGGAAGTGGACCGTCACCATCCACAGCTTCCAGACCAGCGCCGCCGCCGCGCCTGCGACGATGAGCGTTTCCGCCGACGACAAGCCCGCGCTGGCGCCGTTCAACGTGATGGCCGAAGCCGGTGGCGCGCTGAAAGGGCTGGCCAAGAGCTTCCCGGTCACCGTCAAGGGCGGCAGCTTGCGGCTGGACTTCGCCGGGCAAGGCGGCAAGGCGGTGGTCGCGGCAATCGACGTGGCCCCGGCCCGCTGATGCGGCCCGTCCGTCACCTGCGCTGGTGGATCGTCAGCCTGCTGACGCTGGGCACGGTGCTGAACTACCTGGCGCGCTCGACGCTGTCGGTGGCGGCACCGACGCTGAAAGCCGAATTCGCGATGTCGACCGAGCAGTATAGCTGGGTCGTGCTAGCGTTTCAGGGCAGCTATACGGTGATGCAGACCGTGGCCGGTTCCGTGCTGGACGCGCTGGGCACGCGGCTGGGGTTCTTCGTGTTCGCCGCCGGTTGGGCGCTGGCCAACATCGCCCATGCCTTTGCCACCGGCTGGCCCAGCCTGGCCGCGTTCCGCGCGCTGCTGGGGGCGACCGAGGCCGCCGCGATCCCCGCCGGGGCCAAGACCGTCGCCGAATGGTTCCCCCCGCGCGAACGCCCGCTGGCGACCAGCGCGTTCCAGATGGGCACCAGCCTGGGCAACATGCTGGCGCCGCCGCTGGTGGCGTTCTGCATCCTGTGGTGGGGCTGGCAATCGGCGTTCGTCGTGACCGGCGGGCTGAGCCTGATCTGGGCGGGGCTGTGGTGGTTTGCCTATCGCGCGCCCGGTGAGCACGCCGCACTGGGGGCCGACGAAGCCGCGATGATCGCCGCGGGCCGCGCGGAAGATGTGGTCGGAAAGCCCGCCACGCGCGGCGAAGTGCTGCACAGCCGCGCGTTCTGGGCGATCGCGGTGCCGCGCTTCCTCGCCGAACCGGCGTGGCAGACCTTCAACTTCTTCATCCCGCTGTACCTCGTCTCCGCCTGGCACCTCGACCTGAAAAGCATCGCGCTGTGGGCGTGGCTGCCGTTCCTGGCCGCCGATTTCGGCAGCCTGGCCGCCGGGCTGCTGCCGCCGGTGCTGATGAAATGGGGCGCCAGCCTCGCCGCCTCGCGCATGGTGACGATGACGCTGGGCGCGCTGTGCATGATCGGCCCGGCCTGCATCGGGCTGGCCGGATCGCCTGGCCTCGCCATCGCGCTGTTCTGCGTTGGCGGGTTTGCGCACCAGTTGCTCAGCGGCGCGCTGATCACGCTGTGCGCCGACCTGTTCGACAGCCGCACCGTCGGCACCGCCAGCGGCATGGCGGGTAGCGCCGCGTGGATCGGCGGGATGCTGTTCACCTTCCTGATCGGCAAGAGCGCCGACGCGTTCGGCTACAACCCGCTGTTCGTGGCGCTGGCGTTGCTGGACCTGGCGGCGGCGGCGGTGCTGTGGAGCCTGCTCAGCTCTTCAAGTCGCGCGGCGGCACCGCGCCCGGATGCGCTATCGTGATCGCCGCCAGCCGCTGCCCGGCCAGCGCGGCTTCCGCCGGGTCAAGCCCACGCAGGCGTCCGTCGAGGTAACCCGCATCGAAGGCATCGCCGGCGCCGCTGGTGTCCACCGGGGTGATCACCGTCGGCGGCGGCTGCACGGTGCCGTCGGGCAGACGCACGCCGTCGCGGCCCAGCTTCACCACCACTTCGCCGCAGCCGAGCTTTTGCCAGCGCGCGGCCACCTCGTCCGCCGTTGCCGGACCGGACATCTCGATCTCGTCCTCCAGCGTCGGCAGGCCAATGTTAGCCTCGGCAATGGCAATGTCGCGCCAGGTGCGCGCTTCGGCCACCGATTCCCACAGCCGTGCGCGGTAATTGCCGTCGAACGCGACCTTGCCGCCGCCATCTTTCACCATGTTGGCCAGCATGAACAGCGAGCGGCGGCCACTGTCGGGCAGGATCGCCAGGCTGATCAGCGAGAACGCGAACAACGCCGCGCCCTCGGTCGCCCGCCGCCACAGCGCGGCATCGGCCAGCGCGAACAGCTCGCGCGCGGCGCTGCTGTCGCGCCAGTAGGCGAACGAGCGTTCACCGCTGGCGTCGGTGGCGATGGCGTAGAGGCCGGGCTGCCGGGTCGGATGTTCGCAGATCAGCGAGGTGTCGATGCCTTCGGCCGCCCAGGCCTCGCGCAAGTGGCGGCTCAACGGATCGCGGCCCAGCGCGGTCAGATAGGCGACGTCGTTGCCCGCCCGCGCCAGATGGATCGCGGTGTTCAGCGTATCGCCGCCATAGCCCATGTCCCAGTGCTCGCCGCGCCGCGACAGTTCCAGCATACCCTCGCCGATGATGACGATACGGGGCGGTTTCGGGCGCGGCTTCGTCACGGGGGCGTTCACCAGTTCCACATCGTTCCGTCCTCCAGCCGGGCCACCGGCAGGTAGGCGCGGCTGTAGGGATAGCGTGCCGCCAGCTTCTCGTCGATATCGACGCCGTGGCCGGGGGCTTCGCCGCAGAACAGTTCGCCCGCCTCGAAACGGTAATCGTGCGGGAACACCGCGTCGGTCTCCGGGGTGTGGCGCATGTATTCCTGAATGCCGAAGTTGGGCACCCAGGTGTCGAAGTGCAGCGCCGCACCCATCGTCACCGGCGACAGGTCGGTGGCGCCGTGGCTGCCGGTGCGGATCTGGTAGAGCGCGGCCAGGTCGGCGATGCGGCGCAAGTGGCTGATGCCCCCTGCCCCCACCACGGTGGCGCGGATATAGTCGATCAACTGGTTCTGGATCAGGTCCTTGGCGTCCCAGATCGTGTTGAAAATCTCGCCCACCGCCAGCGGCGTGGTGGTGTGCTGGCGGACCAACCGGAACGCCTCCTGGTTCTCGGCCGGGGTGCAGTCCTCCAGCCAGAACAGGCGGTACGGCTCCAGCGC
>JAGWVC010000003.1 GCA_018971065.1 Sphingomonadales bacterium
TGCCTGCAGCGTCACCATCGCCGAAACCAGTTGCAGGCTGTTGGCCACGCGGTGGTTGGCTTCCTGCAGCAAGGCTTCCAGCCGTTCGTGACTCTGCCGCAGTTCCTCTTCCATCCGTGCATGGGCCGCGCGCATCCGCACCGCCTCCAGCGCCTGGCCGATCGCCTCGCCCAGCAGGTCGAAATATTCGGCATTGGCGGTCTTCAGCACATAATCGATCGCCCCGGCCTTCAGCGCCGCCACCGCCAGTCGGCTTTCGTCCGATCCGGTGACGTAGATCACCGGCGGCGGCGGATCGAGCTGCTTCAGCGCCTCCAGCGTCTCCAGCCCGTCGCCGCCCGGCATGTAGTGGTCCACCGCCACCAGATCGAACCGCCGTGCCGTGGCCAGCGCCACGCCCTCGTCCTTCGATCCGGCGGTCTCCACCACATAGCCGCGCCGTTCCAGCGCCTTGCGGGTCAGCCGGCGCAGGCCCTCGTCGTCGTCGATATAGAGGATGGCCTGAGCCAGGGGGGAAATTCCGGTCATCATTCCTCCGGCTCGGGCACCTGGATCACCGACAGGAACAGGCCGAGCTGACGGATGGCATCGGCGAAGTTCTCGTAGTTGACCGGCTTGGTGATGTAGACGTTGCAACCCATGTCATAGCAGCGCTGGATCTCGATCCGGTCGTCGGTCGTGGTCAACACCACCACCGGCGTGCGTCGCAGCGGGCTGGTGTCGTCCTTGATCCGTGCCAGGATATCGATCCCGCTCATGTCGGGCAGGTTCAGGTCCAGCAGCACCAGCGACGGTCCGTTCAGCGCCGGGCCGTGCTTGTCCTCGAACAGGAAGCGCAGTGCCGAACCGCCGTCGAGGAAATGGTGGATGTGGTTGCGGATGCCGGCGCGGCGGATATTGCGCTCGATCAGGCGGGCGTGGCCCTCGTCATCCTCGATCATCACGATGTTGACCGGTTGCTCGCGGGTCATGTCATGGCGTCCTTCTCGCTTGAAAACTGGTGGGGCAGGTCGACCAGGAACGTCGCGCCCCGGTCCAGCGCGGATTCGACACGAATGGTGCCGCCCAGCCGGTAGGCAAGCGCCCGCACGTGGGCCAGGCCGATGCCTTCGCCCGGCTGGTCCTGCGGGCCGGAGCGGCGAAACAGGTCGAACACGCGCTCATGGTCGCGCGGGTCGATGCCGCGCCCGTTGTCGGCCACCGCGATCACCACGCGGGCGCCGTGCCGCTGCGCGGTGACCTCGATCTCGCCGGGCCGCGCCGGGCTCAGGTACTTCAGCGCGTTCTCGATCAGGTTGCTCAGGATCTGCTCCAGCGCGAGCCGATCGCTGACGATCCCCGGCATCGGCCGCACGATGGCGATCCGCGCGCCGCGTTCATCGACCATATGACGGATGCCATCGACGATGCCCGCCAGCAGTGGCGCCAGTTCCACCGGCTCGGGCGCGATCGTCCGCCGTCCCTCGCGCGAAAGCCGCAGGATCGCGTTGATCAGCCGGTCCATCTTCTGCGTGGAGGTGCGGATGAAACCGATCGCTTCGGGCAGGTCCGCCCGCACCGCCTCGCGCGCGTCCACGGTCAGCAGCGCCGGCGCCTCGCGCTCCACCGCATCGACCAGCCCGCCGATCGACCCCAGCGACGCTTCGAGTTCGGTGGTGAACCCCATCACGTTGACCAGCGGCGAACGCAGGTCATGGCTGACGATATAGGCAAAGCGCTGGATTTCCTCGTTGGCGCGCTGCAGGTCCTCGGTGCGTTCGCGCACCAGCCCTTCGAGGTTGGCGTTGAGCGCGCGCAGGTCGTCGCGGGTTCGCGTCAGGTCGCGGGTATAGCGCAGGATCACCGTAACCGACGCCACCGCCACAAGCAGCAGCAGCAGCCCGGCCACGGTCACGATCCCGTAAAACGTCGCGACCAGCTCGTTCTGCCGGGCGATACGCACGTGCAGCAGCCCCTGTTCCAGCGCGCGCATCGATTCGGACACATCCTCTACCGCCTGCGCGGCGGCCTGGCGCAGGTCCTCGCTGCCCGGGGCACCGGGTCGCATCAGGCGCTCCAGCGTGATCGCGCGCGCGCGGATCGCGGCGATGTTCGACTGCTGGCGCGGATTGTCGCGGGTCAGCCCGGCCACCGTCTCGATCTCGCCGTGCAGGTGCGCCCACGCCTCGGCATAGCTGGCGCCGCTGTTGCTGCGCATGTCCAGCAGCGCGGCGCGGCGCGCGCTGCGCATTTCCTCAAGCGCCAGCCGGACTGCGGCGGCGTGGCGCTCCACCTCGAAGGTGTGGTTGACCCAAGCGGTCTGCTCTTCGCTTCGCGCCATGACATAGGCGGCCACCGCGCCGGTAAGCAGCACCGCCAGGAATCCGGCGCTGACCAGCGCCACGACAGTACGCCCGAAGCGCTGATCCAACGTGGGAAGTGAAGGTTTTCCGGAAATCACTGCCAGCAACTATCACCCCGCCCTGACTGGGCAATATAATATTTGAAAAACTACTGAAATATGGAAAATAAAACCGAATTATAAATCGATTGCAGTAAATATTACACAAAATAACGCCGCTACGACAGTTTGGTTCCCGGTATTCGTGCGATTTTATCTCCACCCACTTGACGGTTTCATCGCTGGCCCCCACCCTGCCACGATAATCGCCAGACCGGGCCGCGCCGCCGTGAAATACGACATCCTCACCGTCACCCGCTATGCGCAGAACTGCTCGCTGCTGGCGTGCGAGCAGACCAATGCCGCCGCGGTCATCGATCCCGGCGGCGATCTCGGCCTGCTGCTGGACTGGCTGGACTGGCAGGAGCTGCGGCTCGAAACCATCCTTGTCACGCACGGCCATTTCGATCACTGCGGCGCCGCCGCCGAACTGGCGGAGCGCACTTGCGCCCGTATCGAAGGCCCCCACATCGGCGATGCCCCGGCCATCGCCGGGCTGGCCGAAACCGCCGCCGGATTCGGCCTCAAGGCCCGCTCTTACACGCCGTCCCGCTGGCTCGAACACGGCGACCGCATCGCCTTCGGCGCGCAGGAACTGGAAGTGCTGCACTGCCCCGGCCACTGCCCCGGCCATGTCGCCTATTTCCACCGCCCCACCCGGCAGGCGTTCGTCGGCGACATCCTGTTCAAGGGCGCGATCGGCGCGTGGGAACACCCTGGCGGCAGCCTGCCCACCTTGCTCGATTCGATCCGCGACCGGCTGTTTCCGCTGGGCGACGATGTCCGCTTCGTCCCCGGCCACGGCGACGAATCGACCTTCGGCCACGAACGCCGCCACAACCCGTTCGTCGGCGAGGAAGCCATCGCCCGCTGGCGCGAACGCCGCGAAATGCGCAGTCCCGCCGCCGATCCTGCCGCCTAAATTTGCCCCCCGCGCCCAAGCGTTCTACAAGCGCAAGCGAACAACGGGGGACTTCACGCGTGACATCCAGCCGCCGGCGCGCGCCGGCCGATTCCGAAATGCGCAACCGATTGATCGCGGCCGCCGCCGACATCATCCGCGAGCAGGGTTATGCCGCGCTCACCTCGCGCACGCTGGCCGAACGCCTGTCGCTGAAGCGCCAGATCCTCCATTACTACTTCACCTCGGTCGATGAGCTGCTGGTGCTGGTGGTGCGCGATGCCCATGCCCGCGCGATGACCGCTTTCGAGAAGGCTGCGCGCACCGACGATCCGCTTCACGCCATCTGGCAGATGATGAACGACCAGCGCATGTCGGTGCTGGCGCTGGAGCTGGCCGCGCTGGCCGCCCGCCGCCCCGCCGTGCGCGAGGAAGTGCGGGCCAGCGCCGAACAGTTGCGCGCCCTGCAGACCCGCATCCTCGTCGATCACCTTGCCGCCAAGGGCCTGTCACCGAAAATCGACCCCGAATTCGCGACGATGGTCATCGCCAGTCTGGCGCAATGGCTGGCGCAGGAATCGCTGGTCGGTATCACCGCCGGCCACGACAAGGCCAGAACGATCGTCGCGGCGGCGCTCGGCGAATTTGCCCGGACCAGCGAATCGAGCCTGCTGCCGGGCTGAACGGCCGCGTCCGGCCGGTTCAGTCCAGCTCCATCTTGTCACGGAACGTCGAACGCTCGATCATCCCGGTCGCGGCCTCGCCGTCCCAGGTGTAGGTTGCGTGCGCCTGCTGGATCAGCGGATAGCTGTCGGGCAGGATCGACGGTCCGACGGACCGCGTGGCGATGAAGGTCACGCCGTCGATCGCGTGCCGCTCGCCGTCCTCGGTCTCCAGCACCAGCGGCACCGGCTCGCCCTGCGCCAGGAACTTGCGCATCCACGGGCTTGACACCGCCTTCGCCGGCTTCAGTTCGCCATCGCCGGTGAACACGAAGCCCTCGTTGAAATTGGGCGCTCCATCGTCGCGTGGCGGGAAGGTGTTGACCCCGAACGCCTTGCCACTCGGAAACAGCGCCGATTGCCAGCAGTGCCCCCAGAACCCCTCGAACTTGCGCACGCCCTGCCGCTTGATGCGCAGCGCCTGGCCCTTGAATTCGGTGCGCACGCCATCGACGTCCAGCCACCCCGAACACCGGCACAACTGCTCGAAGCGCGGGCTGATGAAGCTGCCCTGCTCGCCGGCCATCAGGTCGCGCGATTCCCGGGTCAGCGTGCCCGACACCAGCGGCGGCGCTGCCGGTACGAAGTCGATCGCGAAGCTCACCGGCTTCTTCGGCCGGTCGGCGGGCGGCAGGTGCCCCTCGATCAGCTCGGCGGCGCTGGTCTCGGCCACGCCATGCGGGGCCATCGTCGCCCGCCACAGCCGGAACGGCTCGATGCACTGCAGCCGCACCGGCCCGGCACCCAGGATGGTGGGATTCCCGTCCGCGTCGATCGGGGAAGGGGGCGTCCCGCTCTCGCGCGCATGATAGGCCCGGCCGTCGGCGAAGGCCACGTCCAGCCAGATGTCGTGCGCGTCCCACTGCTCGGCCCAGCCCTCGATGCCGATCCGCATCGCGAAGGCGCCGTTTTCCTCCTCCAGCCAGAAATTCGCGGCATCGCGCACGTCCGGCCCCGGTTTTTCGGCAAACACATGGTCGCGCGTCAGCGGTTGCCCGCCGGTCAGGTCGATTGCCATCGGTTCTCTCCGTTCCTGTTTGCGCAAGCTTGCCGAACCGCCGGCGGCCTGCCTACAGGAATTTGCGAATCGCGACGGTATCGCCGGGGCGCGGCCATCACGCCCGGTGCTTCGTATCTGCGTCGTCAGGCCGGCGCGGCCGGCCAATCCCGGGCCAGGGCCAGAACGCCTTCATTGGCGCTGTGCAAATGCGTCGAGATCAGCTTCTCGCGATCCGCCCACGGAAAATAGCCGCGCGCCAGCAGCAGCGAGACCAGGCCATGCGTGGTAGCCCAGCACGATTGTGCCACCAGCAGCGTGCGTTCGTCGTGCCCGCCCAGGATTTCCGCCACCACGCCATAGAGGTTCATGAACGACTGCATGCCGGCATCCATGCTCGAATCGGGTTGGGGCGCGGTATGGCTTTCCGGCACCTCAATCATGAAGGCGATTCGATAGACGTCGGGGTTGGCCAGGCCGAATTCGATATAAGTACGGCCCAACCGCTCAAGCTTCTCGATCGGCGTGCCGGGTATCGCCAGAACCGCATTCTGCTTCTCGACCAATGCCAGAAAACCGCGCGAACATATTTCGCCGGCAATGGCATTTGCGCTGGAAAAGTGTGCGTAAAGAGAAGGTTGCGAAATTCCGACGGCCTGCGCAATCCGCCGTGTGGATACATTCATCATGCCGTGCTGCGCGAACAACATGGTTGCGGCTTCTATTATCTGTTCGCGACGGCCGACTGCATTTTTCCTTGTCATTGTCGCTTTTTGCCACTTGACAGGTTAACGTCAACCTATCAGTGATTGCCTATCGATGATAGGTATCTTCCCGTGCATGCGTTTCCAGGCGGCCAGAAGCGAACGTGCCCACGGCAAGTAATTGTCGTCGCATGGTTATTCCTGCTGGCAGGGTGCGGTAACAGCACTTCGCCAACCGACGCGGAAAATCTCTCTGTCGAGGCGGTCGCCGTGCAGCCGGCGGCCGGTTCGGGTGGGGAGGAAAGTTTTCCCGCGGTGTTGCGTCGCGATCGGGAGTCGCGGCTGGCGTTCCGTGTCGGTGGCACGGTCGTTGCTGTCCCGGTCCGGCCGGGGGATCGGCTGGGTGCCGGGGCTGTCGTGGCGCAGGTCGATGCCACGCCGCAGTCGGCGGCGGTGGCACGGGCCGAGGCTGAGGTTGAACGGCTGCAGCGCGCCGCCGTCCGTTATGGCCGTCTGGCTCAGGCCGGCGCGGTGGGGGAGGCGCAGGCGCGCGACAGTGGCAGCGCGCTGGCAGAGGCGCGCGCGGCGCTGGCGGCGGCGCGGCACGATCTTGCGGACACGCAGGTTCGCATGCCGTTTCCGGGCACGGTGCTGCAGCGCCATGCCGAAGTGGGTGAGGTTATCGGCCCCGGTTCGCCCGTGGCCACAGTGATTGACGGTTCCGCTCCGCTTGTCGTGGTCGCCGACGTTTCAGCGGAGAGGGTCGCCCGGTTGAGGCCGGGCGCACAGGGCCGGCTCCGCCTGACGGGAAGGGCGGAGCCGGTCCTGGCTGAATTGCGCAAGGTGCCGGGCGGGGCCGATCCGGCGACCGGCACCGCACGGGTCGAACTCGTGCTCAAAACGCAGGCCGGTCTGATCAGCGGCCAGGCCGGCAGTGTCAGCTTCGCCGATCGCGCCGAGCCCGCCGTCGCCGGTGAAGGCATCATCCCGGTCGAAGCGTTGCTGTGGGTGCGCGGCGCCAAGGCGGCCGTCTATGTGATCGACGGCCAGTCGCGGGCGCGCGGCCGGGAGGTCCGTTTCCTCGGCATGGATGGCGGCAGGGTGCGCATTGCCGGGCTGGCGGCGGGTGTCCGCGTCATCACCATCGGCGCCGGCTTCGCCCGCGAAGGGCAGCGGGTCGAGGTCGCCGGGAAATGAACGCGCTGATCCGCGCGGCGGTCACGCGCTGGCAGATCACCGCGCTGCTCACCGCATTGGTGGTGGCGTTGGGTATCGGCGCGTTCCATGCCATTCCGCGCACCGAAGATCCGCAGCTCAATTCCCCGATCTACCTGATCACGGTGGTGGTTCCGGGTGGTTCGCCCGACGACATGGAGCAGCAGGTCGCCAAGCCGATCGAGGAGGCGCTGGGCAGTATCGACGACCTGCGTGATCTCAACTCGTGGAGCGGCAACGACGTCGTCACCCTGCGCGCCGAATTCAACTGGGGCGCCGATCCCGAACGCCGCTATGACGAGGTCGTGCGTGAACTGAACGCGCTGCGACCGCGATTGCCGACGAACCTCTCCCGGCTTGAGATCATGCGCGGCCGCAACACCGCCGTGCCGTTTGTCCAGGCGGCGCTGACCAGTGACCTGCTGCCGCCGGACCGGCTCGAAAAACTCGCCCGTCGCCTCAAGGACCGCATTGCCCGCGTCCCCGGCGTCCGCAAGGCCGAAGTCGTCGGTGCCGGCGCCGGCGAAATGCGCGTCAGTCTCGATTTCCAGAAGCTGGCGGTGCTGCATATTCCCGCCGGCGCGGTGATCGATGCGCTCCATGCTGCCGGCGCGGAAAGCCCGGTCGGCACGGTTCATGCCGGTGAACGGCGGTTGGTCGTCCGCACCGGCGGCGTTTATCCCGATGCCGCTGCCGTCGCGGCCGTGCCGGTGGCGCGTCGCAACGGCGTTGCCGTCCGCGTGGCCGATGTCGCCCGCGTCGAATGGGCCCAGCGCGAGGATGATCACCGCATCCGCTTCAACGGCCGGCGCGCCGCGCTCGTCACCGCCGAGCAGATCGACGGCCGCGATGTCCGCCTGCTCACCCGCGATGTCGAGGCCCAGCTCGATGCGTTCGAGCGCGAGCTTCCGGGCAGCGTCCGGCTCGAACGCGGCTTCACCCAGGCCAGCAACCTCAAGCACCGGCTCGACCAGCTCACCCGCGATTTCGTGCTCGCCATCGCCATCGTCGCGCTCACGCTGCTGCCACTGGGCCTGCGGGCCGCTGGCGTGGTCATGGTGGCGGTCCCGCTGTCGCTGCTGATCGGCGTTGCGGTGATGTGGCACATGGGCTTCACCCTCAACCAGTTGTCGGTGGCGGGGTTCATCCTGTCGCTGGGCCTGCTGGTCGATGATGCCATCGTCGTCGTCGAGAACATCGCGCGTTGGCTGCGCGGCGGTGCTTCGCGGGCGGAAGCGGCCATCGGCGCCACCAGCGAGATCGCGCTGGCGGTGATCGGCTGCACGGCCTGTCTGGGCTTCGCGTTCCTGCCGCTGATCGCCATGCCCGAGGCTGCGGGCGAATTCGTGCGCTCGCTTCCCGTTGCTGTGCTGGGCACGGTGGCGGGTTCGCTGCTGGTGGCGCTGACGCTGATTCCGTTCATCGCCAGCCGGGTGCTGCCCCGGCATTCCGATCCGCATGGCAACCGTCTGCTGCAGGCGCTGACACGCGGCATCCAGCGGCTTTATGCCCCCGCGCTTCACGCAGCGCTGGCCCGTCCCGGCCGCGCCGTCGCCTGGCTCGGCGGGCTGAGCCTGCTCACCATCCCGGTGGTCATGCTGATCGGCACCAGCCTGTTCCCGGCTGCCGACCTGCCGCAGTTCCTGGTCGAAGTGGCACTGCCGCGCGGCACCAGCATGGACCGCGCCGATCAGGCCGTGCAGGCGGTCGCCCACCGCATCGCCGCCGAACCCGGCATCGCCTGGACCGCGGCGAACATCGGCCGGGGCAACCCGTCGATTTACTACAACCGCTGGCCGCGCCCCGTCGATGCCTCCTCGGGCGAGATTGCCGCCGCCTTCCACCTGTGGAACCCCGCCACCAGCCCCCGGGCCATCGCGCGCCTGCGGCATGATCTGGCGGGCACCCCCGGTGCCGAAGTCACGATCCACACCTTCATGCAAGGCCCCCCGATCGAGGCGCCGGTTGCCATCCGCATCGCCGGGCCGGACATGGGCGTGCTGACCCGCCTGGCGCGCCAGTCCGAGGGCCTGCTCAAGGCAATGCCCGAATTGCGCGACATCGGCGATCCGCTGCGGCTGGATCGTACCGAACTCGATCTCGGTATCGACCAGGCGCTTGCCGCCGGCCTTGGCGTCCCTGCCGGCGCGGCACGACAGGTCACGCAACTGGCGCTTGTCGGTGCCCCGGCGGCGCTGTTGCGCGATGCCGACGGTGATGGCTATCCCGTCACGGTACGCCTGCCGATGGCCGGGCAACGCAACGACATCGCCGCGCTCGGCCAGGTCCAGGTGCCGACGGACAGCGGCGGCACCGTCCCGCTTTCGGCCATCTCCAGCCCCACGCTGCGGTCCGGCCCGGCGCAGATCGAACGCTACAATCGCGAACGCGTCGTCACGCTCACCGCCGACGTCCGGGACGGCGTGCAGACCAGCCGCGCCACCGCGAAGGCCGTTGCCACCCTGCAATCGGCGCTGAAATTGCCCCCCGGCTATCGGCTGATGCTGGCCGGCGAAGCCCAGTCGCAAGAGCGCAGCTTTGCCGGGCTGACCACCGCGATCGCGGTTGCGCTGCTCGGCATCATGGCGGTGCTGGTCCTCGAATTCGGTCGCTTCCGCACCGTCGCGGTGGTTGCCGGGGTCATCCCGCTCGGCCTGCTCGGCGCGGTCGTGGCCCTGGGCATCACCGGCAACTCGCTATCGTTCACAGCGTCGGTCGGGGTGATCGCGCTCACCGGCATCGAGATCAAGAACTCCATCCTGCTGGTCGATTTCACCGAACAGATGCGCCGCGCCGGCGCCTCGGTGCGCGAGGCGGTGGAGAAAGCCGGGGAACTGCGCTTCCTTCCCGTCCTGCTCACCTCGATCACCGCGATCGGCGGGCTGCTGCCGTTGGCGCTGGAACGCAACGGGCTTTATTCGCCGGTTGCCATCGCCATGATCGGGGGGCTGCTCTCGTCCACGCTGCTCGCCCGCATCGCCACCCCGGTGCTTTACCTGCTGCTCAACCCCGAAGCGCCGCCCGCATGACCCGCCACGCGTCGACCCTGCTGGCCCCGCTGGCACTTGCCGCCTGCACGGCCGGACCGGATTACCACCCGGCACCGGCCCCATTGCCGCAGCACTGGCAATCCGCTCCCGCCGCCGTTTTGCCTGACTCCGGTGACTGGTGGCGCAGCCTCGGCGATCCCGCACTCGACGCGCTGGTAACCCGCGCGCTGGCCGCCAATCCCGACATCGGCCAGGCGCTCGCCCGGATCGACCAGGCCCGTGCCCAGGCTGGCATGGCCCGCGCCAGCCAGCTTCCGGCGGCGGAGATCACCGGCACCGTCGCCCGCACCCGCCAGTCGCTGGAGGGCGGTCTCGGCCAGATCTCGCGCTACGTCCCCGGCTATGAACGCATGGCCAGCGACGCGCAGCTCGGCCTCGCCGCGCGGTGGGAGCTTGACCTTGCCGGGGGCCAGCGCCGCGAGCGCCAGGCCGCGCTGGCCATGCTCGATGGCGCCCACGCCGGGGCCGATGCCGCCCGGCTGACGGTGGCGGGCGCCGTCGCCGAAACGTGGGTCCGCCTCCGCGCCGCCGAAGCCCGCCTTGCCCTGCTGGAGGAACGCCGCGCGCAGATGGTTCAGCGCCGCGCAATCATGGCCGTCCGGGTCGGGGAGGGGGAGGCCGCCCCCGCCGCGCTCGAACAGACCGACGCCGCGCTTGCCGGGTTCGATGCCGCCGTGCCGGTGCTGCGCGCCGTCGCCGACACCCTGCGGCACCGCCTCGCCATTCTCGCCGGTCTACCGGTCGGCAGCGCCTTGCCCGAACTTGCCCGCCCGGCCACGCTCGGCTTCGTCGGCAATGGCTTCTACACGCCGCTGCCGGCCGATCCCGCCGCCGGGCTGCCTGCCACTATCCTGCGCCGCCGCCCCGATCTGCGCCTTGCCGAAGCCCGCGCCGTCGCCGCCAATGCCCGAATCGGCCAGGCGCTGGCCGAATGGTGGCCGCAACTGTCGCTTGCGGGTCTCGCCGGGTTCGACAGCACCCGGCTCGGCGCATTCGGCTCGGATCCTTCCAGCGTCGTCACCGGTGCGGCCGGTTTGCGCTGGCGCCTGCTCGATTTCGGCCGGGTCCAGGCGCAGGTCGATGCCGCGCGCGGCGGCGCCAGGGAAGCGCTGGAGGCGTACCGCGGCGCGGTGCTTGCGGCGGGCACCGATGTTGAGGATGCGTTCACGCTGCTGGCCGCGCGCCGGGGCGAAGCCTCCGCCCGCGCCACCGCGCTGCAATCCACCCGCAATGCCTTCACCCGCAGCGCCGCCGCTGCCCGGGAAGGCGAAATCAGCCGTGACGCGCTGGCCGAGCAACGCATGGCCTTGCTGGTCGCCGAGGACGAAGCCGTCGCCGCGCGTGCCGAAGCCTGGCTTGCCCTCATCGCGGCCTATCGCGCCATCGGCGGCTGAATCCGTCCGGCAAGGCCGCCGTTCCGTCGGGCAACTTGCGCCGAAACGGATTCAATTCCGTTGGAAATCGAACCTGAACCGCATGGCTGCCACAAAGTGGCGGTGCTTGGCCTGAGAAAATCCTATCATCGATAGGATTCCTGCCCTTTACAAAACTTTCCTGATATTACAGTACCTACTCGGGTCGCACAACGGCGCGCACACGGTTGCGCCGCCGGCGGAGCGTGCCCGGGAAATATCCAAAGGGGTTCGTTCATGATTTCGGGTGCGCACGCCAGCAATCTTCAGCCGTCCGTCCGCCGTTCTCGTCACGGACTCAACCGCGTGCTGCTGTGCGCCACCATGCTGGCCGGCCTTGCCCCGGCCACCGTTCACGCCCAGGCACTGCCCACCGGTGGCACCGTCGTCGCCGGCAACGCCGCCATCGCCACCAACGGCCCGGCGATGACGGTCACGCAGACCGGCAATCGCGCCATCATCGACTGGGCGGGCTTCTCGGTCGGCAACGGCGCCAGCGTGGCCTTCCAGAACGGCCACGGCGCCACGCTTAACCGCGTCACCGGGACGGACATTTCCCGCATCGACGGCAGCCTCACCGCCACCGGCTCGCTCTATCTGGTCAACGCCAACGGCGTCGTCATCGGCAAGGACGGCGTGGTCAATACCGGCGGCACTTTTGTGGCCTCCACGCTCGACATCGCCAACGCCGATTTCATCAAGGGCGGTGATCTCGCGTTCTCCGGCGCCTCGCGCGCGCAAGTCGTCAACCTTGGCAAGGTCGGTTCGCTCGGCGGCAACGTCGCGCTCATCGGCGCCACCGTCATCAACCAGGGCGCCATCACCGCCGCCAACGGCACCGCCGGCCTCATCGCCGGCGGCAGCGTGCTGCTGCGCGACACCGCGAACGATGCCGGCGGCCTGTTCAGCGTGCTCTATGGCGATGCGCAGACCAGCGCCGCCAACGGCGGCACCATCGCGGCGGCCAGCGCCGAACTGCGCGCCCAGCAGGGCAACGTCTACGCGCTGGCCGGCAATACGGCGGGCGTGATCGACGCCACCGGGGTGCGCGCCGGGCAGGGCAAGGTCTGGCTGGTCAGCGAGGGCGGCACCACGCAAGTCGCCGGCACCATCACCGCGCAAGGGCCGGATGGCGCGGCGGGCTTCGTGGAGACGTCGGGCAAGACGCTCCAGATCGGCGATACGCGTGTCAACAGCCATGATGGCAACTGGCTGATCGATCCCGAAGATCTGGCAATCGACGCGATCACCGCCTTCAGTTTGCAGACCTCGCTCATCACGGGCGACGTCACCGTCACCACCAATGGTGCGGGCAGCGGCGGCTCCGGCGATATTCTCGTCAACACCGCGCTGGGGTGGAACAGCAGTCACACGCTCACGCTGAACGCCTGGCGCAACATCGTGTTCAACGCCAACGTCGATGCCGGCAGCAGCGGCAAACTCGCGCTGCAATACGGGATGGGCGCCGTCGCGGCCGGCAACACCGCCACGTATTCGCTGGGCGACGGCGCAAAGATCATCCTGCCCGCCGGACAGAACTTCACCACCCAGCTCGGCAACGACGGCACCCCGGTAAACTGGACCGTCATCACCGATCTCGGCACCGCGACCTCGCACACCGGCACCGATCTGCAAGGCATGCAGAGCAATCTCAGCGGCAACTACGTCCTCGGCGCTGACATCGACGCTTCGGCCACCTCTGGCTGGAACGGCGGCGCCGGCTTCAGCCCCATCGGTGACAACAGCCAATTCTGGGCCCGCTTCAACGGCGCGTTCGACGGCCTTGGCCACACCATTTCCAACCTCACCGTCAACCGTCCCGGTTACAACTGGCAGGGCCTGTTCGGCTATGTCGGTTCGGGCACGATAAGCAATGTTGCCCTCACCAACGCCTCGGTCACCGGTTACTATCAAGTGGGCGGACTGGTCGGCCAAGCCGATGGTGGATCGATCAGCAATGCCTTCGTTTCCGGTTCGGTCAGCGGACAGCAAATGGTGGGCGGGATCGTCGGCTACACGCAAGGCGCGATTGATGCCTCCAGCAGCGCCGCTTCCGCCAGTGGTAGCGCATCGGTTGGTGGATTGGCCGGACAGGTTTTCGGCAGCACCGTCAGCAACAGCCACGCTTCAGGCACGGTTTCCGGTGGTGGCAATCTCGGCGGTCTGATCGGTTATGTCAATTCCGCCAGTCTCAGCAACGTTTTCGCCACCGGTTCCGTGCGGGGTACGTCGTTTGTTATCGGCGGTCTTGTCGGCCAAAACTACGGCGGCACGATCGCTTATGCCTATGCCACCGGATCCGTTACGGGCGGCTCCGACGTGGGCGGTCTCGCTGGCAAGAATAGCGGGACGATTCAGAATGCCTTTGCAACCGGCGACGTCAACGGAAGCACTGGCGGCGGACTGGTGGCCATTAACCAGGGCACCATCAGCGACAGCTATGCCACCGGTGGTGTCTCGGGCAGTGGCATCCGGGGCGGCCTGGTCGGCTGGAACGACAGCGGCACCATCTCGTCCAGCCTGGCGCTCGGTCAGGTCGCGGGCAGCGGCAACGGCCTGATCGGCTCCAACTACAACGGCACCGTCACCAACAGCTACTGGAACACCACCACCAGCGGCCAGTCCACCAGTGCCGGCGGCAGTGGCGCCACCGGCCTCACCACCACCCAGCTTGCTGCCGCGCTGCCCACCAGCTTCGGCGCCACCAACTGGGCCAACGGCAACAACCAGACCACGCCCTACCTCAAGGGCTTCGGCTGGGCGCCCACCAGCGGCGTCGCCATCCTCGGCACTGATACCAGCGCCAATGCCACCTACTACAACGTGTTGACCAGCATCGCCCAGGTGCAGGCCATCAACGACGTCATCAATTTCAACCCCTATGGCAACTACATCCTCGGCGCCAACATCGATGCCACCGCCACGGCGGGCTGGAACGGCGGTGCCGGCTTCGTGCCGATCAACGATCAGTACAACTGGGGCTTCCAGGGCCGCTTCAATGGCCTCGGCTACACGATTGATGGGCTGACCATCAATCGCCCGGGGCAGGACTATGTCGGCCTGTTCGGGATCGCCCAGAACAGCACGATCACCGGGGTCAACCTCACCAATGCCGCCATCACCGGCAGGGGCAACGTCGGCGGAATCGTCGGCATCAGCTACGGCACTGTCAGCAACAGCAGCGTCAGCGGCAGCGTTTTTGGCAGCTATCACGTTGGCGGTCTGGTCGGCGATAACGAGGGAACGATTTCCGGCAGCCATGCGTCGGCCACGATCGACTTTGACAGCAATGGCAGCCGCACACAGATCGGCGGGCTGGTCGGCTACAACGGCCACATCATCACCACCAGCTATGCCACCGGCACGGTCAACAGCTCCGGTCAGGAAGACGGCCAATATTTGGGCGGCCTCGTCGGCATGAATGCCAATGGCACCATCTCGCGCAGCTATGCCAGCGGCAATGTGCTCGGCTATGCCCAGGTCGGCGGCCTCGTCGGCGCGAACTACTATAGCGGCGCGATCAGTGACAGCTATGCCACCGGCAGCGCCACCGGCAGCCAGCAGGTCGGTGGTCTGGTCGGTGACAACTATGCTTCCTCCACGATCGATCAAAGCTACGCCACCGGTCACATCGTTGCGGATTTCTTCCTGCCGCAATATCAATTCGGCGGCGGTCTGGTCGGTCGCAACGATAACGCGGCCTCCGTCACCAACAGCTACTGGAATACGGACACCTCGGGCCAGTCCACCAGCGCGGGGGGCACCGGCCTCACCACCACGCAGTTGATGCAGGCATCGAACTTCTCGAACTGGTCGATCGATGGCGTCGGCGGCCAGAACGCCACCTGGCGCATCTACGAAGGCAGCACGGCCCCGCTGCTCAAAACGTTCCTCACGCAAGCCACAGTCAACGTCGCGGCGCAGACCACCGCCACCTACAACGGGCTGGTCCCCTCGGCGGACTTCACCGCCACGCTAGCTGACGGCTCCGCTGCCGATCGGACAAAGATCCTCGGCACCGCCAATTCCGTCTGTTTCGCCGGCGGTTGCACCGATGTCGGCACGTACACCCTCTCGTTCACCACCAACGGCCTCTATTCCACCCAGCAGGGCTACGATATCGTCGGCGGTCACGCCGGCTCCAGCAATCTCACCATCAACCCGCGCGCCATCAGCGTCACGGCCGATGCCCTGTCGCGCGTCTATGGCGATGCCAACCCCGCGCTCACCTTCACCGTCGGCGGCGCGGGGCTTGCCGGCGGCGACACCATCGCCTCGGTGTTCGGCGGCGCCCTCGCCACCAGCGCCACCAGCATTTCGGATGTGAACGCTTACGCCATCACCCAGGGCACATTGGCCCTCGGCAGCAGCAACTACACGCTGACCACGTTCACGGACGGCACCCTCACCGTCACCCAGCGCCCGCTCACCGTCACCGCCAACGCCGCCACGCGCCTCTACGGCGATTTCAACCCCACGTTCACCTACACCGTCAGCGGCGGCTTCGTCGGCAGTGACACCGCCGCATCCATCCTTCGCGGCTCGCTGGCTGCTGAAGCCAACGCTCGCGACGACGTGAACACGTACCCCATCCTCCGGGGCAGTCTGGCCAGCAACTCGGGCAACTACAGCATCGTCTACCAGGGTGCCGATCTCACCGTCACCCCGCGCCCGGTCACCGTCACTTACACCGCCGACGCCGTCAGCCGCATCTACGGCAACGACAACCCCACGCTCTCCGGCATCGCCAGCGCCGGCGGCTACACCAGCACCAGCGGCTTCATCGGCGGCGACCACCCCACCGGCACCGCGTTGTGGACCACCACCGCCGACGCAACCTCGCACGTCGGGTCCTACGGAATCACCGGCTCGGGCCTGACCGTCGGCAGCAACTACACGCTCACCGAAGTCCAGGCCGCCGGCAACGCCACCGCGCTGACGGTCACCGCGCGGCCGATCACCGTCACGGCCGATAACGTCTCGCGGTCCTACGGTGATGACAACACGATCAATGGCGGCAGCCTGTTCACCTACTCGATCACCAGCCAGAACGGCCTCGTCGGCAGCGATAGCTTCGCGGGCAGCCTGACTTCGACTGCCGACCAGACCACCGGCATCGGCAACTATGCCGTCACCCAGGGCGACCTGGCTCTGTCAACCGACTACGCCCTCACCGTCCAGCCGGGCACGCTCACCATCAACCCGCGCTATCTGCAAATCCTGTACTGGGCGACCGGCCAGTCCCGCGCCTATGGCGACGCCAACCCCGTGTTGACCGGCTCCGTAACCCCAGATGGCTTGGTCAACAACGATCAACTCAGCGGAACCGCCGTCTGGACCACCGCCGCCAACGCCACCTCGAATGTCGGCAATTACGCGATCACCGGCAGCGGCCTCACCGCCTCGGCGAATTACGATGTGCATGTCGCCCAGAATCCTTTCCGCAATTTCACCATCACCCAGCGGTATGTCAACGTCACCGCCGATGCCGTCAGCCGCGCCTATGGCGATGCCAATCCCGCGCTGACCTACACCGTCAGCCGCGCCAGTGGCACCGGCAGTGGTCTGGTCAACGGCGATACGCTCTCCACCGGCGCGCTGGCCACCACCGCCAGCCCCGGCAGCAGCGTCGGCACATATGCCATCACCCAGGGCACTCTGAACAATCGTGGTGTGGTGAATTCCAACTACTCGATCCGGTCGTTCACCGGCGCCAACCTCACCATCAACCCTCGCGCGCTGACGGTTACCTACACCGCCGCCGCCTCCAGCCGCACCTATGGCGACAACCCCGATGGCAGCCCGGCGCTCACCGGCAGCTACACCACCAGCGGCCTCTACGGCACCGACACCGTCAGCGGCACCGCCACGTGGAGCAGCACCGCCACCGCCACCACCGGGGCAGGCGGCCAGGCCATCACCGGCGCGGGCATCACCGCCTCGGCCAACTACACCGTCACCGCCGTACAGGCCGCCGGCAACGCCACCGCGCTGACCATCAACCCCAAGGCGCTGACGATCACGTACACCGCCACCGCCGCCAGCCGCATCTATGGCGACGCCAACCCGGCGTTCACCGGCACCGCCACATCGTCGGGCCTGGTCAACGGCGACACGCTGTCCGGCACCGCGCTGTGGGCCACCACCGCCACCGTCGCCACCGGTGTCAGCACCGCCGACATTACCGGCTCGGGCCTCACGGCGGGTGCCAACTACACCGTCACCGCCGTGCAGGCCGCCGGCAACAGCGCCGCGCTCACTATCACCCAGCGCCCGCTCAACATCACCTATACCGCCACCGCCGCCGCGCGCGCCTATGGTGATGCCAATCCGTCGCTCACCGGCACGGTCACGGCGGACAATCTCGTCAATGGCGACACGCTCGGCGCCACGGCGTTGTGGGCTACCGCTGTCGGCACCACCACCGGCGTCGGCAGCTATGGCGTCACGGGTTCGGGCGCCGTCGCCTCGGCAAACTACGTCGTGACCTCGGCCCAGTCCCCGGCCAACGCGACCGCGCTGACCATCAACCCGCGCGCGTTGACCGTCACCTACACCGCCACCGCCGCCAGCCGCGCCTATGGCGATGCCAACCCGTCGCTCACCGGCGAATACGCGTCCATCGGCCTCGTCAACGGCGACACGCTGTCCGGCACCGCACTGTGGTCCACCACCGCCACCGCCGCCACCGGCATCGGTCACTATGGCATCACCGGCTCAGGCCTCACGGCTTCGTCCAACTACACGCTCACCACGCAGCAGGCCGAAGCCAGTGCCAGCGCGCTCACCATCAACCCGCGCGCGCTCGCCGTCACATATACCGCGGATGCCGCCAGCCGGGCCTATGGCGACTCCAACCCCACCCTGACCGGTACCGCCAGTGCCAGCGGTCTGGTCAACGGCGACACGCTTTCCGGCACCGCGCAGTGGGCCACCACGGCCGACAACACCACCGGCATCGGCAATTACGGCATCACCGGCACAGGGCTGACCGCCTCGGCCAACTACACGCTGACCGTTGCCCAAGGCGCCAACAACGACACCGCGCTCACCATCAATCCGCGCGCGCTGACCATCACCTACACCGCCAGCCCGTTCACCCGCGTCTATGGCGCGGGCAATGCGGGGATGACGGGCGTGGCGATCCCGACCGGGCTGGTCAACGACGACACGCTGACGGGAACCGTGCGCTGGACCAGTCCGTGGGGGGCAACCGCTCCGGTCGGCAGCTACAATATCGTCGGTTCGGGCCTCGCGGCCAACGCGAACTACACGGTCACCAGCGTGCAAGCCGCCGCCAATGCGACCGCGCTTACCATCAACCCGCGTCCGTTGACGGTCACTTACACGGCCACCGCCGCCACCCGCATCTATGGCGATGCCAATCCGGCCCTTTCGGGCACCGTCACCTGGAACGGCCTCGTCAACGGCGATCAACTTTCCGGCTCGGCATTGTGGGCCACCACCGCCACCACGGCCACCGGCGTCGGCAATTATGCGGTCACCGGCTCGGGCCTCACCGCGTCAGGCAACTACACGCTGACGGTGGCCCAGGCCGCGGGCAACGCCGGCGCGCTTGCTATCAACCCGCGTGCGCTGACCATTACCTACACCGCCACCGCCGCCAGCCGCGTCTCGGGCCTCGCCAACCCGGCGTTCACCGGCACCACCGCCGCCACCGGCCTGGCCGGCACCGACACGCTGGCCGGCGTCACCAGCGGCACCGCCACCTGGACCAGCGCGGCCGATGCTGCCTCGCTTCCGGGCAACTATGCCATCAACGGCGCAGGGCTGGCCGGTAACAGCGGCAACTACAGCTTCGCCTTCCAGCAGGCCGCCGCCAACGCCACCGCGCTGACCGTGCAGCCGGTCATCGTCAACCTGCCGGTGCAGCCGGTCAGCGGCGGCGTGACGACCGACCCTGGGGTATACCCCTCTGGTCCGATAATAACCCTCGATCCGCCGCCAGCGGGCGACCTGATTAACGACGGCTTCATCGCGCCGACCCCCGGGGCGGGCGGCAGACAGAGGCTGTTGGATCTGGGTGACGCGCAACGCCAGACCGACTCGATCGGCACGATCGTGATCGTTCTGCCGGCCGACAATGGTCCCGTGATCACCTCCTTCAACAACAACGATACGATCTACTAACATCATGGAGACCAACATGCCCCGCAATCGCCGGTCCCGCGCGGCCGCGCGCAGCCTCGCTGGCAACCTCAACGCCTGCACGCTTCTGGGTTGCGCTTCGGTCGTGGCGATGAGCGTAGCCGCCTCCACCCCGGCCGCCGCCCAGGCGATCGAGCGCAACCCTGCGCCCACCCCGCAGGCTGCCGCCCCGCGTATTCCGCCCGCGCCGTTGGCTGATCCCGCCGCTGATGCCACCCCGCTGGGCGTCGCGCTCGGCAGCATCGCGGTCGGTGCCGATGCCGCGCTTGCCCCCGCCGCGCCGGGCACGGTCAGCCTTGCCGCGCCGCGCCCGATGCCCCGGCTGGAAGCCCGCCTGCGCGGCTTCCTCGGCCAGCCGCTGTCGCTCAAGCTCGTCGCGCAGATCAAGGCGGCGGTGGCGGGCGAATGGCGACAGGCAGGTTTCCCGTTCGTCCGCGTCACCGCGCCCCGGCAGGATTTGTCCGGTGGCCGGCTGGTCTTGCGCATCGATGAATACCGGCTGGGCAGCGCCCATGCCGAAGGTGCCGATGCCGACGAAGCGGCGCGCATCGCCCATGCCATCCGCCAGCAACCGGGCGGGTCGATTGCCACCGATCCGCTGATCGAGGATCTCGATTGGCTCAACAAATATCCATTCCGCCGGGTTGAGGCGGTCTTCAGCGCCGGCAAGGCCGTCGGCGAAACCGATGCCACGTGGAAGGTCGGCGAGGGCAAGCGCTGGAGCGTCGGCGCCGGCTATGCCAATACCGGTTCGCCCGATGCCGGCATGAATCGCGCCTTCATCCAGGTGCTTGCCGGCCTGCCCGGCAGCGATGCCTGGGCCAGCTACCAGCTCACCACATCGGGCCAGCGCTTCACCAATCTTGGCAACCCGCCGTCGGGCAGCCGCCGCTATATCAGCCACGCCGCGCATCTCGCGGTTCCGCTGGCGCCGCGTACCACGCTTGAAGTCGATTTCGGCGACATTGCCTCGGCCCAGCCGGTCGATGCTTTCGATGCCCACCAGCACACCCAGGAATGGTCGCTGATCGCGCGCACCGCGCTGTCGAACCTCGCGCCTTCGCTGTCCGGCGAAATCTACGGGGGCTTTGCGTGGAAGCGGCAGCGCGGCCACACGCTGTTCGGCGGCACCGAAATCGCGCAGACCGCGTACAACGTCGGCACGTTCACGCTGGGCTATGCCTGGCACCGCTATGACAGTCGCGGCGAAACCGGGCTCGATCTCGCCCTTCACGCCAGCCCCGGCGGTCTCGGCAGCCTTGCCACCGACGCCGCTTACGCTGCGGCTTCGCGCGGCGGCTTCACCAAGGCCCGCTTCCTCTATGCCACCGGTTCGTTCTATCGGCATACCCGGTTCGGCGATTTCAGCCTGAACAACAGCCTTTCGTGGCAGTTTTCGGGCGCGCAACTGCCGGGGACGGAACAGACCGGGCTCGGCGGCCACGGGCAGGTTCGCGCCTACACGCTGGATGATGGCGCGTTTGATCGCGCCGTGGTGCTCCGCAACGAATTGCGCCGCGACATGAAGCCGCTGGGCGCCGGCACACAGGCAGCCTGGGCGCCCTGGCTTTATGTCGATGCGGGTTATGCCGGCCAGGCTGCTACCGGCAAGGCATCGCATGCCATCGGCGCTGTCGGCGCTGGCATCGATGTCAACATCGCCCGGAACTTCAGCATCACCGCTGACGGCGGCGTGGCCCTGGCCGATCAGGGCAACACCCGCGCCGGTGACTTGCGCGGCAATGTGCGGGCCACCCTGCGGTTCTGAACTGCCGATCACGCAATGGCCGGGGGCGAAGCACGCTTCGCCTCCGGCCGGGAACCGTCAACCTCGCTTCGGCATTGGGACATGGCGCAGGCGATAGCCGCCTGCCGGCCACCGGAGTGCGACGAGATGGATACCCACATGCGCAAGGCATTCTGGCACGCGGCCGAAACCAGCCCCTTCATGATGGTGGGTCTGGCCGACCGCCCCACCCGGCCGATGACCGCCCTGCTGGACAAGGCCGCGCACCACGCCATCTGGTTCTTCACCAGCCGCGCGGGTGATCTGGCCCCGGGTGGCCCCGCCCAGATCGCTTACGCCTCGCGCGATCACAAGCTCTTCGCCACGCTGTCCGGCACGCTTTTGCCCGAAACCGACCGCGCGACTTTCGAGAAGCACTGGTCGAACCAGGTCGAATCGTGGTTTCCCGGTGGCTGGTCCGATCCCGATCTGCTGTTCCTGCGCTATGATATTGCCGCGTCCGAAGTCTGGAGGGTGGACATGACCATTGCCGGCATGTTCCATATGCTCACCGGCCGGCCGGTTGCGCCCGGTGAAGTGGGCAATCACGCCACCGGCCGGGTTTGAGCCTGCCAATCGGCTGGGAAAGGGATGATCATGACCGGCGCCGCAGTTCTGGCCATCATCCTTGGCGCCGCCACGCTCCCCGCAGCCACGCCCGACCTTGGCAAACGCGCCTGCGCGCAGGAGGCCCGGCGGCTGTGTCCGCAGGAAATGCAGTCGCTCAGCCGCAAGCGCGTCGAGGCCTGCATGATCACCCGGATCGAGCAGACCTCGACGCAATGCCACGCCGCCATGCTGCGCATCCGCGCCCAGCGCCAGGGTGACACGCGCGAAGGCGGCCAGAACCGTTAGGGCAGCGTAGCCCGGCCCGCCGGCGTGGCGTCGGCCTGCGGGCCATACAACGCGCGCGATTCCTGCCTGATCCGCACAAACGTCATCGCCGCGTTCAGCACGCTGAACACCGCCGCCAGCCGGGTCAGCCCGAACACCAGCGGCAGTATCGCGATCTCGCCCGCCACCACGCAATAGTTGGGATGGCGCAGCCAGCGGAACGGCCCGCCGGTCACCAGCGGGGCGCCCGGCAGCACGATGATCCGCGTGGTCCAGCGCAGTCCCAGCGTTGCCAGCACCCACACCCGCAGCCCCTGCAGCACGACGAACACGCCCAGCAACGGGTAACTCACCGCCCGCCCACCCGCGCTCAGCCACAGCGCCAGCAGCCAGCTTGCGTGCAGCGCCACCATCACCGGATAATGCCCCCGGCCCACCTCGAACGCGCCCAGCGCCCGTAACCGCCGCGTGTGCCGCGCGGAAAGCACCAGTTCGCCCAGCCGTTGCAGCGTCACCAGCAGCAGGATGGCATAAGCCGCCGTCATGCCGCGCGCCGCAGCGTGACGGTGCTGGTGGTGAAGCCCGGCCCCAGCGCGGTCAGCACCGCCAGCGGCGGCATTTCCCGCGCGCGCAGGCGGTCCAGCACGAACAGCGCGGTGGGCGCCGACATGTTGCCGTGGCAGCGCAGCACCTCGCGCTCATGGTCCAGCGAACCCTGGTTCAGGCCCAGCGCGGTCTCGATCGCATCCACCACTTTCGCGCCGCCGGGGTGGCAGACGAACCGATCGACATCGCCGGCGCGCAGCCCCTGCGCTGCCAGCATCCCGGCCATCGCGCCGGCCAGATGGCGCCGCGCGAACGCGGGAATACCCCGGTTCAGCACCACGCCGAAGCCGGTTTCCTCGATCTGCCAGCCCATGATGTCCAGGGTGTCGGGCCAGGTCTTCTCGCTGCTGCCGGTGATGGCGATCGCGCCCTCGTCGCCCACCTTGACGATGCAGGCTGCCGCGCCGTCGCCGAACAATGCCGCCGAGATCAGGTCGGCCTTGTCGTCCAGGCTGGGGCGCAGCGTCAGGCTGCACAGTTCCACGCTGACCAGCAGCACGATCGATCCCGGCGCTGCCCGTGCCAGCCGCGCGGCCAGCCCCAGCCCGGTCACCCCGCCGGCGCAGCCCAGCCCGAACACCGGCACGCGCGCCACATCGCCGCGAAACCCCAGCCGCCCCATCGCCCGCGCCTCCAGCCCGGGCGTGGCGATTCCGGTGGACGATACGGTGACGATGGTATCGACATCGGCCGCATCCAGCCCCGCCTCGGCCAGCGCCTTGCCCGCCACCGCCACGAACAGGTCCAGCGCCACTTCCAGATAGGCGGCGGTGCGCGCGCTGAAATCGCGCGGGGCGCGATACCATTCGGGCGGCCGCGCCAGTTGCCGGGTGGCGATGCCGGCATTGGCGAACACCGGCGCCATCCGGTCGAACTCGCGCATGACGCCGCCGTGCATCTCCCGCGCGATCGCCAGCGCGGCATCCTGACCGAGGCAATGCGGCGGGTTGGCCGTGGCCAGCGAGAGCAGTGTTACTGGCGGAGCCATGAATGTCCTGTCTGTCCGGTCGGCCGACGATCCGGGGTTCACCGGAAACGATCCCGGGTATAGGGAGTTCCATCGCCGGGCCAATCGTTTCCGGCGATGGCCCCGGAACAGCCCTTGTCACCGGGGACTTGCATGAACGACACGACCGGCAATGCCGCCGACGGGCGAACCTGGGCCGGGTTCATCGTCATGTGCCTCGGCATGTTCATGGCGATCCTCGACATCCAGATCGTTGCCACCGCGCTGCCGACGATCCGCGCGGCGCTGGCCATCGCGCCCGATCGCATGGTCTGGGTGCAGACCGCCTATCTTACCGCCGAGATCGTCGCCATCCCGCTCACCGGGTTCCTCACCGGGCTGCTGGGGATGCGGCGTCTGTTCGTGCTGGCGGTCGCCGCGTTCACGCTGGCCTCGGTGGGCTGCGCGCAAAGTGGCTCGTTCGCCGCGCTGGTCGGCTGGCGGATCGTGCAGGGCTTCGCCGGCGGCACGCTGATCCCGGCGGTGTTCGCGGCGGTGTTCCTGCTGTTCCCGCCGCGCGCGCAAGGGCTGGCGACGATGATCGCGGGTGTCGCCGCCGTGCTGGCCCCCACCGTCGGGCCGATCGCCGGTGGCTGGATCACGCAGACCTGGTCCTGGCACTGGCTGTTCCGCGTCAACATCGCGCCCGGCATCGTCGCGGCCGTGGCAGCGGCACTGCTGCTGCGCGGCGAAGCCGCCAACCGCCGCTGGCCGCGCCGGCTCGATGCCGTGGCGCTGGCAGCACTGGCGGCGGCGCTGGTCGCGCTGGAACTGGGGCTGAAGGATGCCCCGGCGCTGGGCTGGGCGTCGCCCCGCGTGCTGGCGTTGCTGGCGCTGGCGGCGGTTGCCGGCGCCGGTTTCGTGGTCCGCACCTTGCGGTCCGCCGCGCCGCTGGTTGATCTCGCCTGCTTTGCTGATCGCAATTTCGCCATCGGCTGCCTGCTCAGCTTCGTGCTGGGCGCCGGCCTGTTCGGCTCGACCTACCTGATGCCGTTCTTCCTGGGGCTGGTGCGCGGCCACGGCGCGCTGCGCATCGGCCAGATCATGCTGGTGACCGGCGTGGCGCAACTGGTTTCGGCGCCGGTCGCGGTCTGGCTGGAACAGCGCGGCAGCGCGCGGCTACTGGCCGGGGTGGGCTTTGCCGTGTTCGCCTGCGGCCTGCTGCTCAGCACCCGCCAGACCGCGCAGACCGACGCCGCCGGGATGGCGTTGCCGCAGGTGCTGCGCGGCGCGGCGATCATGTTCTGCCTGCTGGCGCCCACCCGGATCGCGCTGGGCAGCATCGCCGACGCGCGGGTGGCCGATGCCAGCGGCCTGTTCAACCTGATGCGCAACCTCGGCGGCGCGGTGGGCCTTGCCCTGATCGATACGACGATCTTCGCGCGCAGCGCCACGCACGCCCGCGCGATTGCCGATCGCCTGCAGGCGGGCGATCTCGCCACCGCCGTCGGCATCGGCATCCCGCGCGATGCCTTCCTGGAACAGCGCGGCCAGCCGATCGACGACCTGACGCGCGAGATGGTGCGTCCGCTGGTGGAAAAGGCGGCGCTGGTCGATGCCATCAACGATGCCTGGATGCTGATCGGCGTGCTGACGCTGGCGGCCATCGTGCTGATCGCGCTGGTGCGGCGGGTGCCGCGCGCGCCCGCCGAACGCTGAAAGCGCACATGGCGCCGCGCCGTACCATCCTTGCCCTCGTCACCCTGGCCGTCGGGTTTATGGCTCTGGCCATCGCCGTGTCGCTCGGTGCAACCCGTGCGATCGACAGCGCGATCCTGCTGGCCCTGCGCGTGCCCGGCCACCCCGCCATCCCGCGCGGACCCGGCTGGCTGACGGGCGACGCGGTTGCGCTCACCCGCCTTGGCAGTCCGGCATTCCTGTGGGCGCTCGTGCTCGCCTCGGCCGCGCTCCTGGCCTGCACCCGGCGGGTGCGCATGGCGCTGTTCCTGGTTGCCACCACGGCGGGTGGCCTCACACTGGTCAGCCTGGCCAAGCTGGCGTTCCACCGCGCCCGGCCCGATGTCGTGTCGCATCTGGTGCCGGTGCAGACGCTCAGCTTCCCATCGGGCCACGCCGCCGATTCGGCCATCGTCTATTGCACGCTGGCGCTGCTGGCGCTGCCGTGCCTGCGCGCCGCAGCCGCGCGCGCCGCCGCGATGACGGCGGCGCTGGGACTGCCCGTCGCCATCGGCCTGACGCGAATCTACCTCGGCGTCCACTGGCCCAGTGATGTCGTCGCCGGGTGGTGCATCGGCGCCTTCTGGGCGTTGCTGGCCCATGCCGTCGGCAGGGCTGGCGCAGCGGTCGATCCATCGCATTCCCTTTGACAGGCCCGGCCACGCTGATAGCCGGGCGCGAGAGGTTGGTTCCGGGGGGAATCACATGGTTCGATCATTCCTGTGGACGGCTGTCGCTACGTTGGGGCTTTCCCTGCCCGCCGCCGCGCCCGCCGCTCTGCCGGCAGCGCCCGTGTCGATCGAACACGCCCGCCTGCTGGGCGCGACCCACCTCGACGGCCAGCTTTTCCACGTCCAGGGGGTTGAGGTCGATGGCGACAATGTCCTCGTCACTTCGGCGGATCGCAAGCATCATCGCGGCTACATCCACGAGTTCGACCGCACCACCGGCAAGTTCCTGCGCCGTCTGGAGCTGACCGACGGCTTGCGCTTCCATCCCGGCGGCATTTCCATTGCGGGCCGGTCGATCTGGATTCCGGTTTCCGAACCCCGCGCGCGCAGCAGTGCGGTGCTGGTCGAGATCGACGCGGACACCTTTGCAATCCGCCGCCGCATCGCGGTTGCCGATCATCTCGGCTGCGTCGCCGCGACCAGCCAGCGGCTGATCGCCGGTAACTGGAACAGCGAAAAGCTTTACGTGTTCGATCTGGCCTCCGAGAGTGCGCCGCAAGCCCACGCCAATCCCACGCTTACGCGCTATCAGGACATGAAGTTCGTCGGCGGCGAACTGGTCGCCAGCGGCCAGTTGGGCGGGCACAAGGGCGCGATAGACTGGATCGATCCGGCGTCGATGAAGCTGGTCCGCTCGCTTCACGCCGGCACGCTGGGGCGGCCCTGGCCGTTCAGCCATCCCCGTGCCTACACGGCGGAAGGCATGGCGCTGCAGGGCAGGCAGCTTTACCTGCTGCCCGAGGATGGCCCCAGCCGCCTGTTCCACTTCGAACTGGACAACTGACCGCCGGCGGGCGGCATCGTCCCGCCGGTTCGGCGCAGGAACTTCATTCCACAACCGTTGTTCAGAAAATTCGCGGCTCGATTGTCGATGCGCGGCGAAGGATCGATGGCCTGATGAACAACGAAGACCTGGATGGCGGCATTGCCGATGCCCAGCGAATTGCCGCCGAGGTGGTCGGCCTCGACCGGGGGACCGATCCGTTCGTTGCCGCCGTCCGCGCCACGCGGATGCCGATGATCATTACCGATCCGCGCCGGCCGGACAACCCGGTGGTGTTTGCCAACGACAGCTTCTGCCGCCTCACCGGCTATCCCCGCGACGAGATCCTGGGCCGCAATTGCCGCTTCCTGCAAGGGCCTGAAACCGACCCCGCGACGGTGCGGCGCATTCATGACGCGGTTGCCGGGGTTTCGCCGATCGAGATCGATATCCGCAACCACCGCAAGGACGGTTCGGGCTTCTGGAATCGTTTGCTGATGGCGCCGGTGTTCGATACCAATGGCGCGCTTGCCTATTTCTTTGCCAGTCAGGTCGATGTGACCCTTGAGCGTGAGCGCCTTGCCGGGCTGGAAAGCTCGAACGCGGCGCTGATGGCCGAGATCACCGGCCGCCTCCAGGCCCAGCGCGAGAAAGAGCTTGAGCTTGATTTCGCGCTCAAGGCCGGCCGGTTCGGCACCTGGAGCATCGACCTTGGCAGTATGCAACTCACCGCCTCCGATACCTGCAAACAGTTGTTCGGCCGCGCCGCCGACGCGCCGTTCACGTTCGAGGATCGCATCGCCGCGATCCACCTCGACGATCGCGCCGCCAACGAAACCGCCATCGCGCGCAGCGTCGCCACCCGCAGCGAATATGCGGTTACCTACCGGGTCATGCTGCCCTCGGGCGAAGTGCGCTGGATCGCGTCGCGCGGGCAGCCGTTCCTCGATCAGGACGGCAGGCCGATCCGGCTGGCGGGCGTGTCGTCCGACATCACCGAGCAGCGCCGCCGCGACCGGATGCGGGCCGCGCTGGTGGAATTGAGCGACGTGGTCCGCGACATCGAGGACCCCGCCGACGTCTCGTTCGCGGCATCGCGGATCATCGGCGAAACGCTGGACGTCAGCCGCGCCGGCTATGGGCTGATCGACCCGGCGGCGGAGACCATCACGATCGAGCGCGACTGGAACGCACCCGGCATCGCCTCGCTGGCGGGCACCCTGCATTTCCGCGACTATGGCAGCTATATCGAGAACCTGAAGCGCGGCGAGGACGTGATCATTCCCGACGCCCGGCTCGATCCGCGCACCGTCGATGGCGCCTCGGCGCTGAAGGCGATCAGCGCCGAGGCGGTGGTGAACATGCCGCTGACCGAACACGGCGGCCTGGTCGCGCTGCTTTATCTCAATCATGCCACCGCCCGCGAATGGCGCGATGACGAGATCGCCTTCGTCCGCGAAGTCGCCGAACGCACCCGCATCGCCACCGAACGCCGCCGCGCCGAACTGGAACTGCGCGCGCTGGCGGCATCGCTGGAACAGCAGGTGGCGGACCGCACCGCCGAACTGCTCGCCGCCGAGGAAGCGCTGCGCCAGTCGCAGAAGATGGAAGCCGTCGGCCAGCTCACCGGCGGGCTGGCGCATGATTTCAACAACCTGCTGACCGGCATCTCGGGCAGTATGGAGATGTTGCAGGTGCGGCTGGCGCAGGGCCGGGTCAGCGAGGCCGATCGCTATGTCACCGCCGCCCAGGGCGCGGCGCGGCGGGCGGCGGCGCTGACTCACCGGCTGCTGGCGTTCTCGCGCCGCCAGACGCTGGCGCCGGTGCCCACCGATGCCAACGCGCTGATCGGCGGCATGGCCGACCTGATCCAGCGCACGGTGGGGCCGGGCATCGCCGTCGAGACGATCCAGGCGACCGGGCTGTGGCCGATCCTGGTCGACCAGAGCCAGCTCGAGAACTCGCTGCTCAACTTGTGCATCAACGCGCGCGACGCCATGCCCGAAGGCGGCCGGCTGACCATCGAAACCGGCAATCGCTGGCTCGATCGCCGCGCCGCCGCCGAACGCGACATGGAGCCGGGCCAGTATGTCTCGCTCTGCGTGTCCGATACCGGCACCGGGATGAGTGCGGAGACGATCGCCAAGGCGTTCGATCCGTTCTTCACCACCAAGCCGATCGGGCTGGGCACTGGCCTCGGCCTGTCGATGATCTATGGCTTCGCCAAGCAATCGGGCGGCCAGACCCGCATCTATTCCGAAGTCGGCGACGGCACGATGGTGTGCATCTACCTGCCGCGCCACTTCGGCGAGGCCGAAGTGCCCGAGCCGGTCGGCGAAGTGCGGCTGGAACAGCAGGCGCGCGACGGGCAGACCGTGCTGGTGGTCGATGACGAGCCGACTATCCGGATGCTCGTCGTCGATGTGCTGGAAGGGCTGGGCTACCGCGCGCTGGAGGCGGCGGACGGGCAGGCGGGATTGCAGATCATCCATTCTGCCGCGCGGATCGACCTGCTGATCACCGATGTCGGGCTGCCCGGCGGCATGAACGGCCGGCAGGTTGCCGATGCGGCCCGTGCGGTGCGGCCCGACCTGCGGGTCATGTTCATCACCGGCTATGCCGAAAACGCGGTGCTCAGCCACGGGCACCTGGACCCGGGGATGCAGGTGCTGACCAAGCCGTTCTCGATGGAAGCGCTCAGCCAGCGTCTGGCCGAATTGCTGGCGTAAGGCGTCGGCGGGCGGCAGTTTCCCGGATCAGGCGGTACCCGCCCGGTTGCGCGGCGCCTTGCCGCTTGCCGGTTGGAACTGGGAAACGGTTCGCCACAATTCGCGCGATCGGCCGGCGGCCAGTATGCCCAATTCCTGATCGCCGTTGGCGATGGCGTTCAGTTCCAGCAGCTTGACCTTGCGCCAGTCGGCAATGAACGCCGCATCGAAATGCGTGGATGCCTTCGCAGGATTATCGCGGCTCAGCCGCTTGGCGCCGAACGAAATATTTATCTGGAACAGGAACTTGATGTACGGGCTGTCGATCAGCTTGAACACCTCGGACCGGATCTCCTGCTCGATACCGATCAGTTCGCCATAGGTGATGGTCTCGTCGGTCCCGCGTACCAGCCGGGTCAGCCTGGTGGCCGTGCTGCCGGCCAGCTTGCTGTCGAGGCCGGCCGCCTGCCGGACCGCCTCGGTCCAGATGATCGAGGCGATCGTGGATAGCTCGTCGGTGCGGATTTCGAGGATTTCCAGATAATCGGTAACCGCGGCCTCCACCGAATGCACGGTCGGGCGCCGGGCATAATAGCCGCCGTTCGATCCCCGCTTCACCGCCAGCAGGCCTTCGCGTTCCAGCAGCCGCGCCACCTGGCGCAAGGTCGTTCGCGAGACGCCCAGCATCTCCAGAACCTTGCGCTCGTCGCCCAGGCAGGTGCCGTCCTCGGCGGCAAGGACGATGGCGCGCAGTTGCGAAGCCGCCGCCTTCATCGCCGATTCCTGGATTCCGGTTGTCATCCCGCGCTTTTAGGGCCGGGCTCCCGCAGTGTGCAATGGGGCACCGCCAACGTCGCCATCCTGTTCGATGCGCTTGCCGCCCGCGCCCGATAACCCTTGGCCCAAAACGCCGACTTGACGAACCGCCCCGGCGCGAGGCAATAATGTGCCGGATGGCTCGATTAATGCGAGTCCATCCGATAATCGACTTTGGGAGAAGTCCGATGGATGCCGCCGATTCCCTTGGCCGCCCCGGCGCCGTGATCGACAACGGCCCGCTGATCCGCGAGATCGATTTCGCGCCGTTCAACATGCGCGTCTCCACCGACCGCTATCACGACCCCGAATACCACGCGCGTGAGCGCGAGCGGCTGTGGATGCGCTGCTGGCAGGTGGCGGGCCGCCAGGAAGAGCTGCCCGAGCCGGGTGACTGGAAGGTCCACACCCTGTTCGACCAGTCGTGGATCGTCGTGCGCGGCCGCGACGGGGTCATTCGCGGCTTCGTCAACGCCTGCCGCCATCGCGGCAACGCGTTCTGCCAGGGGAAGGGGCATTCCCCCCGCTTCACCTGCCCTTATCACAACTGGACTTACGGGCTCGACGGCGCGCTGCTGGCGGTTGCCCGCCCCGATTTCGACGGCACGATCGAGGAATTCGTCGGCGACAAGGACCAGCTCGGGCTGATCGAGGTCCCGGTCACGGTGTTCGCCGGCTTTATCTTCCTGAACCCGGATCCCGCCGCCGAACCGCTGCTGGCGTATCTGGGCGAGGTGGCCGACCTGCTGGCGCCCTACAAGCTGGACGAGATGGTGCCGGTGGCGCTGAACGTGCGGGAAGCGATCGACTGCAACTGGAAGGTCATCATCGACGCTTTCGAGGAAGGTTACCACATCCAGGGCGTCCACCCCGAACTGATCCCGGCGATGGACGAATCGAAGGAACGCTATGGCTTCTTCGGCGATCATTCGGTCGCCACCGGCCCGTTCGGCGCCTCGAACATGGTGGACCTCAGCCCTGACGAGCAGGTGGCCGTGATCCGCGCGCTGCCCAATACTTTCCCGGCGGTGGCGCAGGCGCTGCCCCGGTTCGAGGAACTGGTCGAGGCCACGCGTGACGCCAATTGCCGGCTCCACTTCACCACCCAGACCGGCGTGCGCCAGCTCCTTCAGCAGGCCACGCGCGAAACCTGGTCGGCGCAAGGCCTCGACGTGTCCGGGCTTACCGACACGCAGATGAGCGACAACCACTTCCACACCGTGTTCCCCAACCTGTTCATGACCATCCGCGCCGGCGAATGCACCACGATCATCGCCTGGCCGCACCCCGATGGCGACCCGAACCGCTGCGTGTGGCACGTCATCAACCTGATGTGGCTGCCCCCGGAACAACGCCGCGCCGCGATCGAGCCGTGTCTGGAGATCGCCGAGGGCGACCACTTCACCTACTTCCTGCCGCTGGAGCAGGATTGGGAGCAGATGCAGCACCAGCAGCGCGGCCTGCGCAACCGCGCGCTGAAGGAAACCGTGCTGACCCGGCAGGAAGTGCGGCTGGCCCACTACCACGCCGTGCTCGACGCGTGGCTGGCGCGCGCCAGAAGCCAATAAGCAGCCAATGAGGGAGAGACCATGACGCAATTCCACACCGCCACCGGCTGCAACGATACGGTCGGCCCGCTGATGCAGGTCATCAACGCGTTCTGCGCCAGGCAGGGCGAACTGCTGGCCAAGGGCATCACCGGCCCGGACGACTGGGAACCGCTGACCGAATTCCTCGATCCCGTCGCCTTCAAGCGGGTCGGCGCCTACCTCGAAGAGCTCGACTGGCCCGCCTACAAATCGTTCCTCACCGAATGGAGCAAGGGCGGCACCCACTTCGAATTCACCGAATTCCATGTCTCCGAAGTCGGCGGTGCCGTGTTCCAGGAGATCGAGGAGCGCCACACGCGGGGCGATACCTTCATCCGCAAGAACGTCATCGCCGTCTATCGCTTCGATGGGGACAACCGCATCGTCCATCTCGACATCTATGAGCAGGCGAGGGATTCGGGCGCCTGGATCATCGAGGCGGCGCGGGCGTCGGAAGGGTAGACATGGCACGGGCGGAACGCGCCGGAACAGCGGCGGCACCGGCGCGAACCCGGGGGCGCCCGCGCCTCGCCGAAGTCGCGGCGATCGACGCCGGGCTGCTGGCCGCCGCGCTGGCCGAGTTCCTGGCGCACGGCTTCGGCGGCGCCTCGATGCGCGGCATCGCCAAGGCGGCGCAGGTGTCGCGCACCACGCTGGTCGCGCGCTTTGCCAGCAAGGCCGACCTGTTCCGCGCGATCATGACCCAGCAGGCCGCGCGCATGGCCGCCACCGCCGCGCTGAACGAATCCGGCCCGCCCGATCTGGCGCGCGGCCTTGCCACGTTCGGCAACCGCGCGCTGGCCTACAGCCTCGAAGGTGACCTGCTGGCCATCAACCGCCTGATCACCAGCGCCGCCGGGCAGTTCCCCGAAGTGGCGGCGGTGGTGCTGGAAACCACGGCGGCCGGCATCGCGCAAGTGGCCGGCTTCATCCAGCGCTGCGCCGTGGCCGACGGCGTGCCCTGCCGCGATGCCCATGCCGTGGCCGAATGCTTCATTCTGGCGCTGCGCGGCTGGTATGGCCGGGTGCTGCTGGGCGGCGACCTGCCCGGCGCGGCGGCGCGCGAGCGCTGGGTGGAACGCATGGTCGCGATGCTGATCGCCGGGCGACACGGCTGGTAGGGAGAGATGCAATGACCACGAAAGTCGCGCTGGTAACCGGCGCCGCCGCCGGCATCGGCGGCGCCTGCGCGAAGCAACTGGCGGCGGACGGCATGGCCGTCGGCGTGCTCGACCTCGACGCCGAGCGCTGCGCCGCCACGGTCGAGGCCATCGCCGCCGCCGGCGGCCGGGCCATCGCGCTGGGTGCCGACATCGCCGACCGGGCGCAGGTCAACGCCGCCGTCGCCGCCTTGCGCGCCGCGTTCGGCCCGGTGACCGTGCTGGTCAACAACGCCGGCATCCCCGGCTTCTGCCCGTTCCTCGAGATGACTGACGAAATCTGGGGCGAGATGATGCGCGTCAACCTCACCGGCGCGTTCGTCGTCACGCAAGTCGTCTTGCCCGACATGATCGCGGCGGGCTGGGGCCGCGTCATCAACATCTCGTCGATGGCGGCGCAGAAGGGCGCGAAGGACATGGCCCATTATGCCGCCAGCAAGGGCGGGATGATCGGCATGACCAAGGCGCTGGCGCACGAATTCGGCCCCGCCGGCATCACCGTCAACACCGTGCCGCCGCGCTTCATCACCCAGACGCTGATGTCCGATGCCTCGTTCGCCGCGTCGAAGCAGCCGCTGGCCAAGGATGCCGAAATCGCCGCCGGCCCGATCACCCGCGCCGGGGTTCCCGCCGATATCGCCAGCGCGGTAAGCTGGCTGGCTTCCGAAGGCGCCGGATTCGTGACAGGTCAGGTGATCGGCGTGAACGGCGGGCGCTATATCTGACGCCCCCCGCGCCAACGGGAGAAGGCGGATGGATCAAGCGGATTTCCTGGCGAAGTACGGCCCCTGGGCGCTGATTGCCGGCGCTTCGGAAGGCACCGGCGCCGCGTTTGCGCGCCAGCTTGCCGCCGCCGGGCTGAACCTCATCCTCGTCGCCCGCCGCGACGGGCCGCTGGATGCGCTGGCCGCCGAAATCAAGGCCGCGTACCCCGCCGCGCAGATCATCACCGCCACCATCGACCTGGCGAAGAAGGACGCCGCCGACCGCCTTGCGCAAGTTGCCGAAGGGCGCGAGGTCGGCCTGCTGATCCTCAACGCCGGGGCCGACCCGAACGGCGCCACCTTCCTCGAAAACGACATCGCCAACTGGGTCGATCTTACCAACCGCAATGTCATGACCGTGCTGCGGGCCTGCCATCACTTCGCCCGGGTCATGGCCCCGCGCGGGCGTGGCGGGATGATCCTGGTGAACTCGGGCGCCTGCTACATGGGCCTGCCCGGCTGCTCGGTCTATGGCGCCACCAAGGCTTATGACCTCGTGCTGGGCGAAGCGCTGTGGGCCGAACTGGCGCCGCACGGCATCGATGTGCTCAACCTCGTGATGGGGCAGACCGACACTCCGGCCTATCGCGAACTGATGGCGCGCAAGGGCATCCCGTTCCCCACTAACACCGCCAACCCCGAGGACGTCGCCGCGCTCGGCCTCGCCCGCCTGCCGCACGGCCCCACCACCAACTGGGCCGAGGCCGACGACACGCCGGGCATGACGTTCTCGTCCGCCGCCCAGCGTCGCGATCGCATCCGGATGATCGCCGCGCACTCGATGAAATTCGGCGCAAAGGACTGATGCGATGAGCGACGCCCTGATCCGCGATCTGGCTGACCGCCAGGCTATCCGCGACCTGATCTTCACCTACTGCCGCGCGGTGGACCGCATCGACGTGCCGCTCGGCCGTTCGATCTGGCACGACGATGGCTATGCCGATTATGGCAAGGACTTCTATCAGGGGCCGGGCAAGGATGTGATCGACCTGATCTGCAAGTCGCACGACGGCCTTGTCAGCCACTGGCACCAGGTCGGCAACGTGCTGATCGCGCTGGACGGGGATCGGGCCGGCAGCGAAAGCTACATCGACGGCACCATGCGGCGGATGCACGATGGCAAGCTGATGCAGATGGGCGTGTGGGGCCGCTATTGCGACCGCTGGGAACGCCGCGACGGCCGCTGGGGCCTGATTCACCGCGTGGTGGTGATGGACCACACCGAAATGCGCGAAGCCGCGCCGATGCCCACCCACGGCGCCTGCCCCACACACGACCGCACCGACCCGTCCTACGCCGCGCTGGAATGGTTCAAATGAAGGGCGTTGCCGCTCAATAAGGCGGCTGGTGCAGGCCCTTCGGGCTGGTGGTGAAGATCTCGCAGCCGTCCTCGGTGATGCCGATCGAATGCTCGAACTGCGCCGACAGCGAACGGTCGCGCGTCACCGCCGTCCAACCGTCGTCCAGCATCTTCACCGGCGCTTTGCCCAGGTTGATCATCGGCTCGATCGTGAAGAACATCCCCGGTTTCAGCACCGGCCCGGTGCCGGGATAAGCGGCGTGAACCACTTCGGGCGCGTCGTGGAACAGGCGGCCCAGCCCATGCCCGCAGAATTCGCGGACCACGCCATAGCGGTGCGATTCGGCGTGCTTCTGGATGGCGGCGCCGATGTCGCCCAGCCGCGCGCCCGGCTTCGCCTTGTCGATGCCGATCATCAGGCACTCATAGGTCACGTCCACCAGCTTGCGCGCCTTCAAGGGAACGTCGCCCACCAGGTACATCCGGCTGGAATCGCCGTGCCAGCCATCCAGCAACGGGGTCACATCGACATTGACGATGTCGCCGTCCTTCAACTGCCGGTCGCCGGGAATGCCGTGGCACACGACATGGTTGATCGACACGCAGCTTGAATGGGCATAGCCGCGATAGCCCAGCGTGGCCGGCACCGCGCCGCCGTCCAGCGTCATCTGCCGCACCAGATCGTCGATTGCCTCGGTGGTGACCCCCGGCGCCACGATTGCGGCCACGGCGTCCAGAATTTCGGCCGCCAGCCGCCCGGCCTTGCGCATCCCCTCGAACGCGGCGGGGCCATGCAGCTTGATGGTGCCGTCGCGCAGCACCACGTCCTTGTCGTCGATCGTCTGATATTCGGTCATGCCGCGCACATAGCCATTTTGCGCGGCTTTTGCGACCCACTATCGGTGAATCGAGAACGCCTGCCGATAGGCGGGCTTCACCGCCGCCAGCACCGCCGGCGTAACCGGCAGGGTGATCTCGTAATCCCCCTCCGCATAAGGCCCCGCCTCATACGGCGCCACCAGCACGCCCACGCGGTCGAACGTCGCATGGTTGGAACTGCCGAGGATCACCGTCGCCGCCGCCGGATCGATGCAGTCGTCGAACTCGTCGCCGCTGGCGCGGTTCACCGGCGCGCCGCGCCGCTTCGTGCGCTCCTTGTCCAGCGCATCGCAGAACGGCGCCTGGATCGCCTGCGTCAGGGCCGCTTTCGACGCGAACAGGTCCGCCGCCGCGCGCCTTGTTCCGGCCGCCTTGTCCCACAGCAGCGCCGCAAAGCCGTGGTTGGGATGCGCCCCGCCAGAATATTCGTACACCTGCGCGGAAAGGCTCAGCCAGCCGGGCAGATCAGTCACGACCTGCCAGTTGGTGCCGGATTCATAAGCATTGAAATCGATCCCGGCCGCTTTCGCGTCCGCTGCGCCTTCGCGGGCCGAAGCGGCAATATCCGCCCGCGCCCTGGTCAGGTCCGCATCCAGTTGCGCCTTCAGTCCGGGAATTGCCGCCGCCGCCGCCGGATAGTCGAAGTTGAATTCGAACAGACGGTTGCTTTCTTCCACCTTGCGGGCCACGCCGGCCGCCGGCGCAGACGCTGACGGTGGGGCAGGGGAACCGGCCGCTTCGCGCTTGCCCCCGGCTTCGTCGGCAGCCTTGTGGCAACCCGCCAGCGCCGCCAACGGCAGCAACATCATCGCCAAACCACGCATCGGCCAATTTCCTCTCGCACTCCGCGTGCTTAGCGGGCACATCCTGCAGCCACCATGACCGACAAACCCACCCCGATCCAGCCCGATCCTGCCCCCGCCGACCTGATCCGTCCCGATAAGGGCGGCGCGGCCACTGCCATTCATCTCGTGTCCAAGGATACCGCCGACGCCTGGCTGGCCCAGCGCAGCGCGGCCCAGCGCGCGCAACTGGCGGCGCAGAAGTTCAAGGGCGAAGGCACCAGCCACGCCATCTACAGCGAAGGCGATCACGTTGCCGTCGTTGCCGGCGTTGCCAACCCGGCGAAGCTGTCAAGCTGGTGCCTGGCCAAGCTCGCCGAAGTCCTGCCTGCCGGCACTTACCGGCTGGCCGATGCGGCCGCCAGCGATGCCGCGCCCGCGCTGATCGGCTGGGTGCTGGGCCAGTACCGCTTCGATCGCTACCGCGCCGACAGTCCGTCGGAAGGCCCGCGCGTGCTGCTCACCACCCATGCGAAAGCCATCGACGCCGCCGCCGCCGAAGCCGCTGCGGTCATGCTGGTGCGCGATCTCGTCAACACCCCGGCCGAGGACATGGGGCCGGGCGAGATCGAGCAGGCGGTCGAGGCCGTGGCCAGGCCGCATAAGGCCCACGTCCGCATCACCCGGGGCGAACTGCTCGAACGCGCCTATCCGATGGTCCACATGGTCGGCCGCGCCGCCGGGCGCAGCCACGCCCCGCGCATGATCGAGCTGGAATGGGGCGATCCCGCGCACCCGCGCCTTGCCGTCATTGGCAAGGGTGTCACGTTCGATTCGGGCGGGCTGGACCTCAAGCCGTCGTCGGCGATGCTGCTGATGAAGAAGGACATGGGCGGCGCCGCGCATGCGCTGGCATTGGCCAAGCTCATCATGGGCGCGGGCCTGAAAGTGCGCCTCCACCTGCTGATCCCGGCGGCCGAGAACGCCGTCAGCGGCAACGCCTTCCGCCCCGGCGACGTGCTGCGCAGCCGCGCTGGTATCTCGGTGGAAATCGGCAACACCGATGCCGAAGGGCGCCTGATCCTGGCCGACGCGCTGGCGCGGGCGGGCGAGGAAAAGCCTGACCTGATCGTCGATTTCGCCACGTTGACCGGCGCGGCCCGCTCCGCGCTCGGCCCCGATTTCCCCGCGCTGATGACCCGCAAGGACGAAACCGCGCAAGCCCTGCTCGACGCGGGGCTGGCCACTGACGATCCGTGCTGGCGCCTGCCGCTGCCCGACAGCTACCGCGAATGGCTGAAATCGGACATCGCCGACATCAACAATTCGCACAGCAACGGTTTTGCCGGCGCCAGCGTGGCGGGCCTGTTCCTCGACCGATTCGTGCCGGAGGGCGTGGACTGGGCCCACTTCGACACCTTTGCCTGGCGCCCGGCGGCCAAGCCGGGCCGACCCAAAGGCGGCGATGCGCTGGGCCTGCGGGCAACCTGGGCGATGCTTCAGCAGAGGTATGGGTGAGGGGTCGCTCCGATAGGTCGGATCAGCCGCCGGCCATCCGGTAGAACGGCGTGGGGCTGGTCAGGGTCAACACCGTGTCGCCCGCTTCCTGCGAATCGCACCGCATCGAACCGTTTGCGGTCGTGCCTGAAGTCACCATTCCCGAGGCATGGCACCGGGCGCCGGTCTGGCCGACAAGGTCGGCTACCCAGCCGTGCTTCTGTCCGGTTCGGAACGTGACCGTTCCCGCATAAGTCGAACCGACTTCAGCCAGCCTGGGGCAATTTTCGGCCGTCACCGTCCACTTGAACGAGCCGACCCATTCACCCGGTCCGGCATGTTGCATCACCCAGTTGGCCTTCCGCGTCGAACACTTGTCCGAGGTAACAACGGTCCACGACTGGTTTTCCTGCGCGACCGCCGGAACTGCGGGAACCAAAGCGAGAAGGGCTGAAATCGAGACGATGCAGGTCAAGGTGCGACGAGACATGGTTCCCTCCATTCAAACAGGTTTCGACCTGTCGGTTGCATGGCCGCCATCGGCGTGCGCCATCTCTTTGAATGTATGTGGAAAATGTGCTATTGCAATCGATTTCGTGTATCAACCTGCGACAATCCCGCCGCGCCGCCGCGCCGCCGCGCCGCCGCGCCGCCGCGCCGCCGTTGCCCCGCCTAAATTTCCCCCGCCTCGCGCCGGTCCTGCCAGTCGATCACCGTCAGGTAATTGCGCAGCCGGTTCTCCTCCAGCGTCGCCAGCAATTCGTTCTCGTGCCAGGGCACCAGCAGTTCGGCCATCGGCCCGGCCCACGGCGCGGCAAGGTCGAACAGCACCCCCAGCCCGAACACGCCGGGGATTGACGCATAGGCCAGTTCGCGCGTGTCCGAATTGGTTTCGGCGATGAAATCCTCGATCGCGGTCAGCACGCCGTTGCCCGGCCCGCCCTCATAGAGCGCCCACGCAAACCCGCCATGCCCGCGAAATCCGCGCCCCGGCAGGAACCCCGGATCGCCCAGCGTCACCCCGGCATCATGGCTGCACGGCTTGCGGAACGCCGCCGGAATGCGCTCGGGCGCGTAATAGAAATCGCGCCGCGCGCAGGGCCAGCCCACATCGTGCAGGAACGCCAGCAGCGGCTTGCCATCGCGCCGCCCGGCTGAATCCGCCAGCCGCAGCTCGTTCAGCACGGTGTAGTGGTTGTGGTCGCCGTCGATCACCCAGGCGTCGATCCCGGACATGTCGGGCCCAAATTCCCCTGACATAGCTTCAAGGCTGGTCGCGGCCAGATGCCGCACGAACGGGTTGGCGCCCAGCCAGGCGATGAATTCCGGCTGCGGCGCCGGATCGATGCTGGTCAGCGTGCCCCCGGCGGCATGGCAATGGTCGGCCAGCACCTGAGTCATTCCGCCGAATTCCGCGCCGATCTCGGCCACGTGGCGCACCCCGGCAATCGCCAGCGCGTCGCGCACCAGCGGAGCGAAATGCTTCATCGAATGGATCAGCAATTCGGCCATCCCACCTACTCCGCAGCGCGCGGCGCGATCGGCCGGAACACCGCCAGCAGCAACAGCGCCTCGGGCTTGTCCTGCGCGGGTGGCGGCACCAGCAGGAACGCGTTGGCATCGGCGCAGCGGAACAGCCCCGGCGCCACTTCCTCGATACCGTCGGCGATCGGCGTGGCCGGCTGCTGGCGCTCCGCCAGCGCGGCGTTCTCGCTCAGGAAATCGGTGGTCGTAACGAATTTCAGGCTGTCGATCTGCAACCATTCGTACATCATGCCGAACTGCAATCCGGCGGTGAACCGCGCCTCGCCCACCGGAATCGCCGCCATCAGCCAGCCGTCATGCGTCGCCTGCGCGGCCACGGTCTGCACGGTGGCGCCACCGGCATCGGCAAAGATCACCGGCAGGTCCACCTTGCTGTCGGAAAAGTCGGCAAAGGTCAGCGGCAGGCCGAAGCGCTTTGCCGCCAGCAGTGTCAGCCGCGACGGCAGGCCCTGTCCGGCCAGTTCCGCCGGCAGGAACATCCGCTCCGAAGCCTTCAGGTGGAACAGCCCGCGCTGGCGCAGGCCTTTGGCGGCCACCTCGGGATCGAACAGCGCCACCGTCCGCTCGGTGCCCAGGTTCACGTCGTGCTCGAACTTCTCCAGCACCGCCAATTCGTCGGCCTGCGGCAGATACATCAGCCGGCCCAGCACCGCAGCCACGCCGCGCCGCCACAGGCCCACTTCGTCGGCACACTCGCGCCGCGTCGTCGCGCCCTTGCACGCTTGCGCAAACCGCAAGGCGCCGGCCTGCACCCGCGCGCGGATCGCGCCCTGCTCGGCGCCGATCTCGTTGGCGCGGCGCAGCGGGGTGCCATCCTCGCGATAGTCGATCACCGACCCCATCGCCGTCGTACACACCTGCTCCAGCACCGCCACGTTGGCGCACAGCGCCTCCAGCGTCATCGGGTCATAATGGCGCGCATCGAGGAACCCGGCCTTGTCCAGCCCCGGCTGGTCCATCTCGCGCAGCAGCAGATAGCGCCCGGCAACATGCACCTTCAGCTCGCGCGCCAGCAGCGCGTCGATGTGGTTCTGCACCGTGCCGTTATAGCCCAGGTCCACGATCATCAGCGTATCGCCCGGCGCCGGATCGGCCACCTTGCGGACATGCGCCACCAGCCGCTGCGCCAGCGCCCGGCTGGCCTTGACGATCGCGCGCTTGCGCTCGGCCTTGCGGCAATCGGCCTGCAACGCCAGGCTGGCGGTGGAATGATCCCCCAGTGCCTCTAGCGCGGCAATTTCCTCGGCCGTATAGTGCAACTGCTTGGCCAGCGCGGCCACTTCCACGCCCAGCTCGCGATCCACGTGGCGCTGCACCAGAATGTCCTGTACCAGCGACGCGCCGATCGCGGTGAACCGGCTGATCTCGGTGGCGTGCGCGGGATCGGCCGGCGCATCCGCCATCGCGCCATGAACCTGCATCGGCAGCCAGCCGTCGCGCATCATGAACAGCCAGTGCACCCGGCCGCCGCGCTCGCGCAGTCTGGCGGCCTCGTCGCGCAGCCAGATTTCATAGCCCGCCAGCACCGGCCCCAGCACCGAATGGCCGAACTTTTCGGCCGCATCGCCGATCACCGGCTCCGCCAGTGCGCAGGTCGCGCGGTGCGGCAGTTGCGCGGCAATCTCGCCGTCATCCTGCGGGTGCAGCATCCCTGAAACTGTCGCCTCCAGCCGCAGCCGCTGCCGGGTGGCTTCCTCGAACTGCGCCAGATGCAGCGTGTTCACCCCGAACGGCGCCACGCCCTTGACGTCTGCGCCGTGGTTGTCGCCGATGTGCAGGATCTCGCCCGGCTTCGCGGAAAGCTTGCGCAGCACGTCGGCATACATGCCGCCCGACTTGCCCTTGCCCACCGCGCTGGAAACGAACACCTTGTCGATCAGCGCGGCCACGTCCGGCCCGGCGCTATCGGCAATCAACTGCCGCAACTGCGCCGCATCCAGGTAAGTATCGGAGACGATCACCACCTGCAGCCCGCGCGCCTTCGCCCGCCGCATCAGTTCCACGGTGGGCACGAACGCGTGGCAATGCCGCGCCTCGGCGGCCAGTTCGGCGGCAATCGCGGCCTGGCGCGCGGCCACATCGGCATTGGGCAGCAACTGCCCATAGATCTCGGCGATCGACACTTCCTGCCGCCCCAGCCCGCGCTCGGCAAGCTTGCGCGCCTGGCCCTCGGCATAGGCGCGCTGCATCGGCGTTACCGGGTGCAGCCGCGCGAACAGGTCGCGCGGCTCATGGCAATCGCGCCACAACAGCGTGTCGAAACAGTCCAGGCTCAGCACTTTCGCCAGCGGAAACCGGTCCAGCGCATCGGGCATCTCGTGCGGCAGGATGGCGCCGTCATCGGCAAGCGGGGCAGGGCGCAAGGGGGCAGTAAGGGGCGCGTTCATCGGCGGACACTCTCGCAACGGACGGCGCGGGCGGGGTTGCAACCCACCCGCAAACCTTTCCAATCGGTGAACATCTAGGCGATCGTGGTTAACCCGCGCTTCGCCGCCCGCTCGGTGTTTATGCGTAGTCGCGATCGGCCTGCCACCGATCGTCGCAAGGGGCTATCGCCGCGCCCGGCAAAGCGGTAAGCGCGTGGACCATGCCCAGCCTGCTCACCCCCGCCGAACCCGCCCCCTGGTCGCGCGAGCCCGTCCGCCCGCGCACGATGTGGGAAGCCGTGGCGCGCGGCCTGAAGAACCAGTGCCCCCGCTGCGGCGAGACGAAGCTGATGCCGAAGTTCCTGAAGCCCGCCGCGCACTGCCACGGCTGCGGGCTGGACCTCACCCCCCAGCGCGCCGACGATTTCCCGGCCTACATCTCGATGATCATCACCGGCCACCTGCTGGCACCCGTGGTCATCGGCCTGGCGCTCTCGGGCTGGACCCCGGGCCAGATGGCGATGACGGTCATACCCGGCGCCTCGGCGCTGATGCTGGGCCTGCTGCAACCCGCCAAGGGCGCGGTCATCGCGGTGCAATGGTGGAACTCGATGCACGGCTTCCGCCGCGAAGGGTAGGCCTCGCTCGCGAATCGCTGGAGCATGATGACATTGGATTGACCAACGTCATCATGCTCCAGCGATTGTTGCTGTGCGATTTATTGACAAAAACCGGTTCCCACTTTTTGTCATCGCATTCTAATCCATCAGCAGGATCGAAATCCGCCGGTTCCGTGGATCGCCGGGGTTGTCGGGCAGCAACGGCTCGCGGTCCGAAACCCCCTCGATGCGCTGGAAGCGCGGTTCCTGGATGCCGTCGCGGATCATCGCCTGCCGCGTCGCCTCGGCGCGGCCGGCGGAAAGCGACCAGTTGTTGGTGGCGCTGCCGGTGATGCCGTCGCCGTGCTTGTAGCGCAGCGCGTCGGTGTGGCCGCGGATCGAGACCCCATTCTGCTCGTCGCCGATCGTCTGGGTGATCACCCGCAGCAGTTGCACCGCGTCGGGGGTCAGGATCGTCGTGCCCAGTTCGAACATCGAGAAGTCGGCGTTGTCCATCAGGTCGATGCGGATGCCGTCCGGCGTCGCGCTCAGCTTGACGATCTGGTTCAGCCGCTTCAGCCGCTCGCTGGCCGACAGCTTCTGCTGCAGCTTGTGCTCCATCTGCGCCACGCGCTTCACCTTGGTGCCGCCCTCCTTCGGGCCGCCGGTGGTGTCGCGCGGGATGGTCATCGATTTTGTGCCGGTTTGGCCCTTCCGGTTCGGATAGTTGTCCACATCGGTTATCGATGAACCACCCAGCAACCCGTTCGAACCCGCCGATTCCTGCCGCAGCTTCACCAGCGTCGGCGTGAAATAGTCGGCAATGCCCTTGCGCTGCTTCTCGGTGGTGGCGCCCAGCAGCCACATCAGCAGGAAGAACGCCATCATCGCGGTCACGAAGTCGGCATAGGCCACCTTCCACGCGCCGCCGTGATGCCCGGCGGCAACGATGGTGATCTTCTTGACGATGATCGGGGCGGGAAGCTCGTTCTTGCCCTTTTTCGGCGGCGCCATGAGCGATTACCTTCCGCGCAGCGCGTCGAGCAGCTCGGACAGGCCCGGCCGGAAATCGTGGCCCAGCCCCGAACGCGCGCTTTCCACCACCAGCGGCTGCGGCCAGCCGTGCAGCGAGGCGATGATCACCTGCTTCACCGCATGGAAGATCTGCTCGTCCGCCTCGACGATCTGCTTCAGCCGGCCCGCCATCGGCGCCACCATGCCATAGGCCAGCAACACGCCCATGAACGTGCCGACCAGCGCCGAACCGATCATCGCGCCCAGGATGCTCGGCGGCTTGTCGATCGATCCCATCGTCTTCACCACGCCCAGCACGGCGGCAACGATGCCCAGCGCCGGCAGCGCGTCGGCCAGGTTCTGGATCGCGTGCTGCGGCTCGTGCAGTTCGTGGAAATGCGTCTTCATCGCGTTGTCCATCACGTCCTCGACGGCGTGGACCTCCAGCGTGCCCGACGAGACGACGATCAGCGTCAGCGTGTCGGCAATCAGCGCGGTCAGCTCATGGTTGCCCAGCAGGCGCGGATATTCGGCGAAGATGGCCGAGGTCTTGGGGTCGGACACATGGCTTTCCAGCGCCACCGGCCCTTCGGTGCGCAGCATCTTCATCAGCTTGGTGGTCAGCGCGATCGCGTCGATGTGGTCCTGCTTGTTGTGCTTCGGCCCCTTGAACACTTTGGCGAAGCCGCCGCCCAGCGCCTTCAGCCCGTGCATGTTGTTGCCCGTCACCAGCGCGCCCGCCGCCGCGCCGCAGATGATCAGCAGCTCGTGTGGGATGGCCTCCATCACGGGCCCCAGCGCGCCGCCGGTGATGGCGAAACCGCCGAACACCATGCCGAACAGGATGACGATGCCGATACCCGCGTACATGCCTGATTACCCCCGAAATACGTTCGTCTTCAGCGCTTAGCTGATCATCGAGAACAGGCTCAGCCCGGCCAGCTTGACGAAGCTGGCCTGGCTGGCCTGGAGAATGGTGGAAACCTGCTGCAACCGCGAAACCGCCTCGGCCACGTCGGTGCCGCCCACCGTCGATTCGTCGTCGGTGCGCTGCTGTGTCATCTGGTCGCGGATCGAGGTGGTGGTGTCGATCCACGACAGGCGCGAGCCGACGATGGTCTGCGCGGTGGTCAGCGAGGTCAGGCTGTTGTCCAGCGGGGTCAGCGCGGCCTGCGCCGCCTGTTGCGGCGTGGTGCCGGCCGGGCCATTGCCCTGCAACGCGTCGCCCAGCGTCTTGACCACGGTCAGCAGGTCGGTGGCGCTGGCGCCGCTGCCCGAATTCATGAATTCCGGCCCGGTGATGCCGCGCGTTACCGTCAGCCCCGCGCCCAGACCGATCGTGTCCGACGTGGCCGACCCGGTGTAAGTGGCGTTGCCGGCGCTATCCAGCGTGTAGGCCTGGTTGGTGCCGTTGCCGCCGAACAGCGATTGCCCGCGCGAATCCGATGTGTTGGCCAGCGCCACCAGGTTCTGCCGCAGCCCGGTCACTTCGGCGCCGATGCCCTTGCGATCGGCGTCGGTCAGCGTTCCGTTGGCGGCCTGCGTCGCCAGTTCGCGGATGCGGGTGACGATCGTGGAAATGTTGGTCAGCGTGTCGTCGGCCAGCGTCAGGTCCGATTTGGCGGCGGTGGCATTGGCATCGTCGATCTTCGACAGCGCATCCGACCGGGTCAGCATCCGCATCCGCGCCGCCGCCACCGGATCGTCGGCCGAGGTCTTCAGCCGGTTGCCGGTGCTGATCTGCGCCTGCAGGTCATTGGCCTGCGAACGCAGCGACTTCATGCTGAAGATCGCGCTATCGTAGAAACCGCTGGTGCTGATCGTGGTCATGGTGTCCTCGCGGAGCCTTTCACCGGCTCGTCAGTGCCTGAAGTCAGTGGATGTTGAGCAGTGTGTCGAACAGGGTGGATGAAATCTGGATGACCTTGCCCGAGGCCTGGAACGCCTGCTGAAAACGCAGCAGGTTGGCGGCCTCGTCGTCGAGGTTGACCCCGGACGATGCTTCCATCGCGGTCTTGGCATTGCTGGCGATGGCATCCAGCGCGTCGCGCGTCGTCGTCGCGCCCTGCACCGATGCCGAAAGGTCGAACAGCAGCGAATCGGCGCCGCTGGAAATCCCGGCGGTGCTCAGCGCCGACTGGAACGCGGTCAGGTTGGCCGGATTGCGGCTGTTGGCGCCGGCGCCTGCCGGCGCCGTGGCAAGCTGGCTGCCCGATGTCAGCGTCGCGGTCAGCGTCCTGGCGTCGGTGCCCGAAAACATCGGCTGGCCGGTGGTGCCGTCCAGCGCCACGCCGTTCGCCTGTGCGGTGTTGGCGGTGTTCGCCAGCGTGCCCGCCAGCGTATCCAGCCGCGACACCGCGCTGGCATAGGTCGTCAATGCCTGCGCGCGCCCGGCCAGCGAACCGCCGCCCAGCGTCAGCGGGCTGGTGCCCAGGGTCAGGCTGATCGTGCCGTTGGCGGCGGTGGTCAGCGCCAGCGGCGCCGCAGTGCCGCCCTGCACCAGCACCGGCCCCGAAGCGCCGCCCATCTGCACTTTCACCGAATTGTCGGCGTTGATCGTGGTGGTCAGGTCGCCATAGCCGGCCAGCTTCTGCAGGATGGCATCGCGCTGGTCCAGCAGCACCGACTGGTTCATCGCCGGATCGGTGTCCGCGCCGATCTTCACGTTCAGCGATGCCAGGCTCTTGGCCAGATCGTTGACCTGCCGCACGTCATCGGTCGCCTGCGATTGCAACTGGCTGCCCACCGCGTCCAGCGAGGAGCGGGCGATGTTGAAGCTTTGCGCCATCGTCCGCGCCGCTTCCACCGCGCCCGCGCGCAACGCGGGGTCGGCGGGGTTGCTGGTCAATTGCTGCAACGACGATTCGAACGCGGTGATCGCCGGAAAGACATTGCTCTGCTCGACCGCGTTGGACACGTTCTCCAGCCCCGTCACCTGCGTATCGGCGCGGGCGGAATCGGAACTGGTGCGGCGCATCTCGGCCTGCCGGAACATGTCGGCGTTGCGCTTGATCTGCGCCGGGCCGGCGCCGAACAGCGAAACATCGCCGATGACCGACGACGAGGTGTTGCCGGCCACTTCGCTGACCGACATCGTCCGCCGGACATAGCCTTCGGTGCCGGCATTGGCGATGTTCTGCGCGGTCACGTCCAGCGCCGCGCGGGCGGCGCGGGCGCCTGAACTGGCAATCTGGAGAAGATCGGATGCCATCGCTTATCCTCCCGTCGCGGGGGTTGCGGGGGTTGCGGCGGGTGCGCTTGGCGCGGCGCCGGGATGCGCCAGCAACTGCTTCTCGATCATGGTGGCCAGCCCGAACGTGCCCTTGCTGGCGGCAATGTCGGCAAAGCGCTCGTCCTGCATCTGCATGAAGGTCTCGCTGCCCTGGCTGGAAAACAGGCCGTCCTTGTCGAACGTGGTCTTGCGCGCTTCGGCCAGCATCTGGCGGACGAAGATCGCCTCGAACTGCTTGGCCACCTTGGCGACCTGCGCGCGGTTCGCGGACGGGGCCGCCGGCGCGCTCGTGCCGGCGGTGGCCGATGTGGCGATCGCCAGGGCAGGGGGGTTAACGGCGCTCATATCACCACCATCTCCGCCTTCAGCGCCCCGGCTTCCTTCAGGGCTTCCAGGATCGCGACAAGGTCGGAAGGGCTGACCCCCAGCAGGTTCAGCGCATCGACGATCTTCGACAGCGATGCGCCGCCCTTGAACAACTGGACGTGGCTGTTGCTTTCCTCGCTGCTGATCTTGCTGGCGGGGGTCACGGCGGTCTGGCCCTGGCTGAACGGCGCGGGCTGGCTGACCTGCGACTTCTCGTCGATTCGCACCGTCAGCTTGCCGTGGCTGATCGCGGCGGGCGAAAGCCGCACCGCGCTGTTGATCACCACGGTGCCGGTGCGGCTGTTGACGATGACGCGGGCGGGCGTTTCCGCCGGCACCACGTCCAGCATTTCGATCGATGCCATCATCCCGGCGCGCAGATCGGCGCCCGGGGGCAGCCGCAGCGCGATGGTGATCCCGTCCTCGACCGAGGCGGTGCCCGGATAGCGGCGGTTGACCGCGTCGCGCACGCGCTCGGCGGTCATGAAATCGGCCTGGCTCAGGTTCCAGCGCAGCACGTCGGCGTTCTCGAACCCGGTCGCCACCGCGCGTTCCACGGTTGCCCCGTCGGCGATGCGGCCGACGGTCGGCACGTTCACGGTCAGGCTGGAGCCGTCCTTGGCGGTGATGCCCAGCCCGCCCACTGCCAGGTTGCCCTGCGCCATCGCATAGATCTGGCCGTCGGCGCCCATCAGCGGGGCCATGATCAGCGCGCCGCCGCGCAGGGACTTGGCCTTGCCGATGGTGGAAACGGTGATGTCGATGCGCTGGCCGGGCTTGGCGAACGCCGGCAACTCGGCGGTGATCATCACCGCGGCCGCGTTCTTCAGCCCGGGCGAGACGCCGGGCGGCAATTGCAGGCCCATGCGGCCGGCGGCACCCTTCATCGCCTGCGTGAGGTACTCAAGGTTGTCGTCGCCGGTGCCGGCCAGGCCCACGACGATGCCGTAGCCGGTGAGCTGGTTGGTGCGCACGCCCTGGAACGCGCCCAGGTCGCGGATGCGGTCGGCATGGGCGGCGGCGGGGGCAAAGGCCAGCGCCAGCGCGGCGAAAAGGGCCGGAATCAGGCGGAAAAAGCGTTTCATGTCCGGCCTCCTCAGAACGGCGTCACGAAGTTGAACAACTTCGACAGCCAGCCTTCGCGGCTCGACTTCTGGATGGCGCCGTTGCCGGCATATTCCACCTTCGCATCGGCCACCTTGGAGGAGGGCACGGTGTTGTCGACATCGATGTCGGCCAGGCGCACGATGCCGCTGAACTGGATCCACTCCTGTCCCTGGCTCAGCAACATCACCTTTTCTCCGCGCACGAGGGCGGTGCCGTTGGCGCGTACTTCGGCGATCGTCACGGCAACGGAGCCGGAAAAGGCGTTGGTCTGCGCGGCATTACCCTGACCGTTGAACGACCCCTGGCTGCCGGCGTTAAGGGCCGACGACTTCAAAAAGCTGAACGGACCGGTGGTCGGCGGGGTCACCGCCTCGCTGCCGGTGCGCTCGGTCTTGGAGCTGGCGGTCTTGCTGGAACTGGTCGTCTCGTTGATGATGATGGTCAGCGGATCGCCGATGCCGTGTGCGCGCGCGCCCGTCACCAGCGCGGCATAGCCGGCCTGGACGTTGAAGATCGCGCCGGTTGCCGGCTGCGGCGCGGCGGGAACCACCGGCAGCGAGGCGGCAAAGCCGGTCGGAATCTTTCCGGCCAGCGCCGGGGCCGGCAACAGCGCCGCAGCGGCGGCAAAAACGGCGGGGATGCGGCGGGACATGATCGTTCTCACAGGGTCTGATTCGCGTTCTTGAGCATCTCGTCGACCGCCGAGATCATCTTGGAGTTGATCTCGTAGGCGCGCTGGGTCTCGATCATATCGACCAGCTCCTGCACCACGTTGACGTTGCTGGCCTCCAGCATCCCCTGCTTGATCGCGCCGTGGCCCGCCGATCCGGCCACCGCCACCTGCGCCGGGCCGCTGGCGCCGGTTTCCAGCAGGAAGTTGTCGCCCGCCGCCTGCAGGCCCGCCGGATTGGCGAAGCTGGCGGTGGTGATCTGGCCAACCTGGGTGGGCGTGGCATTGCCCTGGGTGACCACCGAGACGGTGCCGTCGTCGCCGATGGTGATCGACTGCGCGCCTTCGGGAATGGTGATCGGCGGCTGCACGACATAGCCCTGCGATGTCACCAGTTGCCCTTCGGCCGAGCGGGTGAAGTTGCCGGCGCGGGTATAGGCGGTGGTGCCGTTGGGCTGGGCGACGACGAAATAGCCTTCGCCCGAGATCGCCAGGTCCAGCGCGTTGCTGGTGGTGTCCAGCGCGCCCTGCGTCGCGATCCGCGTGGTTGACTGGATGGCGACGCCGGTGCCCAGGTTCAGCCCGGTGGCATACTGCGTCTCGCCCGAGCTCTGCTGCCCGGCCACGCGCGCGTCCTGATAGGCCAGCGTCGCGAAGTTGGCGCGGTCGCGCTTGAAGCCGGTGGTGCCGACGTTCGCCAGGTTGTTGGCGATGACGCGCATACGCGCATCCTGTGCTTCCAGACCGGTACGGGCGACGTTGAGGGCGGATGCAGACATGGGGTTCTATTCCTTCTTGAAGTTCACGCGCCGGCCGAGATGCGCATCAGCGCCGAGCCGGACTGGTCCACCTCGCGCGCGGTGGCGATCATCTTGGTGCGGATGTCGTAAAGGCGCTGCGCCTGGACCATCTGCACCATCACCTCGCTGGGATTGACGTTGGACTGCTCGACCGCGCCGGGGATCAGCGAGGCGTTCGCGTCATCGGGCAGCACCCCGCCGCCGATCACGCGGAACAGCCCGTCCAGCCCCTTGCCGATCTTGGTGCCGGCCGGGCTGGCCAGCTTCAGCTTGTCCAGTTGCGTGGCCGGCTGGTCGGGCGTGGCCGGGTTCGAGACCATCACCCCGCCTTCGGGGGTGATGACGACGGTGGAGTTGGGCGGCACCGTGATCGGCCCGCCATTGCCCAGCACCGGCCGGCCGTCGCCGTTCTGCAGCACCCCGGTGGGCGAGATCGAAAGGTCGCCGCGCCGGGTATAGGCCTCGGAGCCGTCCTCGGCCTGCACGGTCAGCATCGCCTCGCCGTTCATCGCCACGTCGAGCGGCTGGCCGGTCTGGTTGATGACGCCGGGGCGCATCTGCGCGCCGTGGACCTCGCCGTCGCTCATCGCCCGAACTTCCAGGGCATTGCCCTGTTTCACGGTCACCGGCGTCGAATAGATCATCTCGGCCCGGAAACCGACGGTCTGGGCGTTGGCCATGTTCGACGCGATAACCCGTTGCCGGGTCATCGAATCGGACATGCCCGACATGGCGGTGTAGATCAGGCGGTCCATCTCAGGTTACCCCGATCAGCTCGTGCGCAGGTTGATGATGGTCTGCGAGATCTGCGTGGTCGTATCGATCGCCTTGGCATTGGCCTGGAACGACCGCTGCGCGCTGATCAGGCCGACCAGCTCCTCGGCAATATCGACGTTCGACCGTTCCAGCGATCCCGACAGCAGCCCGCCGTAAGGGCCGGCGGCGGGCTGGCCCAGCTTGGCCGCGCCGGAAAGCCCGGTGGCCGACCAGCTTGCCGAACCGAGCTGCTTCAGCCCGGTGTTGGAATCGAACGTCGCCAGCGCGACATAGCCGATCACCTTCAGCGAACCGTCGGCATAGGCGGCGGTCATCTTGCCGTCGTTGCCCACGGTCATACCGGTGTACTGGGCGGGTGGCGTGGCGGTGTTGACCAGCGGCACGGTGGCGTCGGCGGCGCTGGCGGTGGAACCGATGGTGCCGTCGGCGTTGGCCGGGAACACCTGCATCCGCGCGCCGGCATCGCTGACCACGAAGCCGCTGCCGTCCACCTTGAACGACCCGGCGCGGGTGTACGAGACCAGGCCCGATACCGGCGACTTGACGGTGAAGAAGCCGTCACCATTCACCGCCATGTCCAGCGAATTGCCGGTCTGGTCGATCGGGCCAAGCGAGAACTGCTGCTTGATCGACTGCACCCGCGCGCCGATGCCGATCGTCATCGTCGGATCGGTCAGCACCGATGCCGAGACGATGTCGGCGAACGACGCGGTCGATTTCTTGAAGCCGTTGGTGTCGGCGTTGGCAATGTTGTGCGAGATGACGTCGAGGTCGGTCTGCGCGTTCCTCAATCCGGACAGCGAGGTATAGAAGGCCATGAGTCAGGCTCCTGTTGGGGGTCAGGCAGTGGTCGTGGTGGAAGCGGCGGTTCCGCCGGTCACGGTGTTGGCGGCCGACTTGGCGGCGGCGGCAATCGCGCCCTGCGTGGTCGAGATCAGCACATCGAGCTTGGAGGCGATGTCCTTCAGCGTCGTCGAACTGTCGTTGCTGGCCGAAAGCTGCGAGAACTGCGCCATCTGCGCGACCATTTCCTTGTTGTCGGTCGGCGCGGTCGGGTCCTGGTTCTGCAACTCGGTGGTCAGCAGTTGCAGGAAGTCCTTCACCCCCAGCGACGAATAGGCGCTGGCGGTCGAGGGCGTGGCCGCGGCCGTCGCTGCGGTGGCGGAATTGCTGGAAACGGAAGTGACCATTATCTCATCCTCATGGTGTCGAGCATCAATTGCTTGGCGGTGGTCAGGGCCTCGACCAGGTTCTGGTACTGGCGCGAGGAATCGAGCATTTCGACCATCTCGGCGTTCTCATCGACCGGGGCGGTCCAGACGTCGCCGTTGGCGTCGGCCATCGGATGGCCGGGGTTGTGTTCGCGGATCGCGCTGGCGTTCGACTTGTAGACGCCGGTCACGCGCACCGTCGAAAGCCCGGTGCTCTTGTCCAGCTCCTCGGCGAACACGGGGTGCATCGGCTTGTAGGCACTGGCCTCGTCGCTGGCGACCGAACCGGCGTTCGCCAGGTTCGACGCGGCGGCGTTCATCCGCACCATCTGCGACGACAGGCCACGCTGGGCCAGGTCGAACAGCGTCATCGGTCCGGTGGTCACCTGGCTCATCGTCAGTCTCCCTTCAACGCGCGGGTGATGGTGTTGACGCGGCCGGTGATGAACGAGAGCGTGGCCGAATAGCCGACGGCGTTCTGGCTGAAGGCGACCTGCTCGGCACCCAGTTCGACGGTGTTGCCGTCCAGCGAGGGCATGACCGGCACGCGGTACTTGGTCGCGGCGGAAACCGCCTGGTCCACGCCGGCCCCCTTCAGCCGCGCGTCCAGCGCGCTGGCGAAGTCGATGTCCTTCGCCTTGTAGCCGGGGGTCGCGGCATTGGCGATGTTCGAGGTCAGCAGGCCCATGCGTTGCGAGCGCAGCTCCAGCGCCGCGCCGTGGACGCCGAACAGGCTGAGGTTGTTGGCCGGGTCAGACAAACCGGTTGCTCCTGGGCTGGCCCGCCGGAGGGTCCGGCAAGCGCGCGCAAGTTTCAAAGCAAGGGGCGTGCCAAATCGCGTTTCTGCCGGATTCGCCTCCGATTTCCGGATTACCCGGCAAACCATTGCCGCCTGTCGCCGCGATTCCGGCAAATTGCCGCCACCCGCTGAAATTTCCGCGCGCCGGTCCGTTCTCGAAAGTTCAGTCTGGGATCATCATCCGCATGTCATTCCTCCAATCGGTCGATTGGCCGACCATCGGCCTCGTGCTCGGCGGCACGCTGCTGGCGACGCTGCTGCGTTGCGGGTTCGCCGAAGTCGGGCTGACGCTGCGGATGCTGGCGCGCGTGCTGGTGCAGCCGGGGTTCGATGCCGATCCGGCCCGCGCCAAGCTTGCCGTCCAGATCCAGGACTTGCGCAAGGATGGCCTGATCCGCGCCCACCACTTCCAGATCGGCGACCGCGAATTCGACGAGGCCAGCAAGGCGATGATCGGCGAACGTTCGGTCGCGGCGCTGCTGGCCGCGCACGAACGCCACAAGACCCGCCGTGCGGTTCGCGGCCAGGTCGCCGCGCGCACGCTGGCGATGGCGGCGGAACTGGCGCCGGTGTTCGGCCTGTTCGGCACGCTGCTGTCGCTGGGAATGTTGCCGGCGGCCGGGGTCAGCCGGTCGGGCTACATGGCGGCGATCGGCATGGCGGTCCACGCCACGATGGTCGGCCTGCTGGCCGCCAACCTGCTGTTCGCCCCGCTGGCCCGCCTGATCGAGCGCCGCCTTGCCGCCGAGGAGGTCGAGCGGCAGGCGCTGTTCGAATGGATGGCGCTGCAACTGGCGGTCAGCGAACCGCACTTGCGCGAAGGGCAGGGCCACGCCGGGCACGAACCGCGCGCGGCGCAAGTCCACCGCTTCTCGGCCGGCTGAACGATGCCGTTCGCCGCACTTCCCGCCACCAGCGTGCTCAACACCCGGCCGCTGATCGGCTGGCAGACGCTGCTGGCCGATCTGTCGCTGATCCTGTTCATGGTCACGGCGGCGGCCATCGACACCACCCCCGACCCGTCGAAACCGGCAACGCTCCGGCCAACCCCTGCCGCCGCCACTGCCGCCAGACCGGCAGCCCCTGCCGAGGACCCGCGCACCGAGCCGATCGCGGTGTGGCGCGCGGCGGGCGATGCCCCGGCGCTGCGGCAATGGCTGCGCGACCAGGCACCCGATACGCGCCAGCAGCTCACCATCGCCATCCACTATGCCGGCGGTGCCGCCGCGCTGCCCGATGCACTGGCCCGCGCCGCCCGGCTGGGCGCCGAGGCCCGCGCCGCCACCGTGCCCGCGCGGGTGCTGGTCGAGCCGGGGCCGAGCGACACCGTCGCCGTGCTGGCCTACGATCGCCGCGCTGGCGCACACGCAACTGGCACGCCAATTGCATCGAAAGCGCCGTAACTTTCGAACGGAACCGCCCGATGACCTCGATCCGCGCCCTGATCCGTGCCGCCGCGCTGGTGGGCCTTGCGCCCGCCGCGTCCGCAGCGCCTTTCGCCAGCCTCGACCAGATCGACTATGCCGTCGCCGGGTTCACCGGGGCCGGCATCGGCCAGCCGGGCGGCGCCACGCTGCCGCTGGACCGGCGGCTGCGCCTTGGCGCGTGCCGCGCGCCGCTGGCGCTGTCGTGGCGCACCGATCGCCATGATGCGGTGCTGGTGCAATGCCCCGATCCCGGCGCCTGGCATCTGTTCGTGCCGGTGCAGGCGCAGCCGCAGGCCAGCGCCGGACCGGCGATCCTGCGAGGCGAGGCGGTGAACGTGCTGGTCGCCGGCGATGGCTTCTCGGTCTCGCAGCCGGGTGAGGCGATGGAATCGGGCGCGATCGGCGCGTGGATACGCGTGCGCACCGTCAAGGACGGCAGCGCCAAGGGCGAACCCATCCGCGCGCGAATCGTCCGCCCCGGCCTTGCCGAAGTGCCGGTCGATTGATGCCGTTTAATGGGCGCCTAGGGGCAACCCGCAAAAAAATCGCATCAGGGCCTTAAAGTGGCCGTTCAGGCGCCGTCCTTGGCTGTAAGGAACCAAGGAGCGGTACCATGTCCAGCATCGGATCAGGGCCTGGAATTGGAACGGGCCATATCGAACTGAACGGGGTTCGTGCCATCACCGGCGCGGATGCCCGCCCGGTCGTGACCGAAACCAACAGCGGCCAGTCGCAGCCTGCGGCCACGAATACCAACCAGGGTGCGGCGATGGTCACCACCACCGCGCTCAACGCCGGGGACGTTCCGGTCGATCATGAACGCGTGACGCAGATCCGCAAGGCGATCCAGTCGGGCAACTACCCGATCCTGCCCGCCAAGATCAGCGACGCGATGATCGCCGCCCGCATCCTGCTCCAGGTCAGGAATTGACAGTGAACCAGAAAGCGCCCGCGATGCCCCTGCGCGACACTCTCCGGCAAATGGTTGCCGTCCTGCAAAGCGAACGGCACTCGCTTGCCGGCATGGACCTCGACGGCATCATGGGCGCCGCGTCCGACAAGGTGACGCTGTGCGGCCATCTCGAGGTCGTCTCGCCCGACGAAATCGATGACGAATGCCGTGGCCTGCTCGATGCGGCCAAGCGCCTGAACGAGGTCAACCGCCAGCTCCGCAACCTGATCGCGGCCAATGTTTCCGCCCGTCTGGAAGCGCTGACCGGCAGCCCCAACGCCTATGGCGCGCGCGGCGGCATGACCAGCCCCGCCTACGCCTACGCGGGCGTTCGCGCCTGACACCAATCCCATGCGGACAGCCCCGCCGCCGGCTTCCGGGCTGGCGGCGGCAGTCGTTTCCCACCCCGCGTCGACAACGATCACCTTCGGCAAATTCGAACTTGGCACGCCTCTTGCTTTGAACCGGCAATGAACTTTCGTCCGGGAAAAGATGTGTGAGCCAGGGTGACTTCTCAGCCGCCGCCGCCAGTTGGGCGGGGGCCGGTTCCGCCATCAGCGGCGGCGCCGGATTCGGCACCGGCATCGGCCCCGGCTTTGCCGGCATCCAGGGTGCGCAACCCACGCTGGCCACAGGTTCCGGCCCGCGTGCCGCCATCGCCCGCGCCGCCCAGGCCACCGGCGTCGATTTCTCCTACCTGCTGGCGCAGGCCAAGCTCGAATCCAGCCTGAACCCCGCCGCGCGCGCGCCCACCTCCAGCGCCGCCGGGCTCTACCAGTTCACGCAAGGCACCTGGGCGCAGATGCTCCAGCAGCATGGCGGCGAGATCGGCCTCGATTCCGCCACCTCGGGCGGCACGCTCGCCGCGCTGCGCGATCCCGCCCAGCGCGCCCAGCTCATGGCGCTGCGCTTCGATCCCGATACCTCGGCGCGCATGGCCGCCGAAATGGCCGGCGACAACCAGGCCGCGCTCGGCGCCGCGCTGGGCCGCCCGCCCAAGCCGTCGGAACTCTACCTCGCGCACTTCCTCGGCAGCGACGGCGCGGTGAAGTTCCTTTCGGCGATGACCGCCGATCCCACCCAGTCCGCCGCCGCGCTGATGCCCAAGGCCGCCGCCGCCAACCGCGCCATCTTCTACGACGGCGCCGGTGCCGCCCGCTCGGTCGGCGCGGTCATGACGCTGATCGACCAGCGCATGACCAACGCGATGCAGGACGGCGCCCCCCCGGTTTCGTACGACACCACCGAGCTGGCAAGCTGGACCCCGCCTGCCACCCCCGCCGCCGGCAGTGCCCCGGCCTGGGCCGGCAGCCTCGGCCGCGAATTCGCCTCGGCGCAAGCCGCCAGTTCCTCCGGCAGCGATGCCGGCATGGTGCGCCCCGCCGCCTCGATGGCCGAAACGCTCAGCGCCACTTTCGGCCTCACCGACGCGTCCGGCGACGGCGGCTCCACCCCCGCCTTCGTCCGCAGCGCCTACGGCCGCCTGCGCGCGCTCGGCATGTGAGGGGCTGAGGGATGAAATCGCTCCTCGCCGGAACCACGATATCCTCGCTGGCGCTGCCCGGCGGCATCCTCACCATCATCGTGCTGATGGTGGTGCCGGTGGCGCCGTTCGTGCTCGACGTGTTCTTCGTGCTCAACATCGCGCTGTCGATCGCGGTGCTGATGGCCTCGATGAACGCGCGCAAGCCGCTCGACTTCTCGTCGTTCCCGTCGGTGCTGCTGTTCGCCACCCTGCTGCGCCTCGCGCTCAACGTCGCGTCCACCCGCGTCGTGCTGGTGCGCGGCCACGAAGGCGGCGCGGCGGCGGGCCACGTCATCGAAAGCTTCGGCGAATTCCTGATCGGCGGCAACTTCGCGGTCGGGCTGTTCGTGTTCCTGATCCTGATGATCATCAATCTGGTGGTGGTCACCAAGGGCGCCGGCCGCGTTTCCGAAGTCTCCGCCCGCTTCACCCTCGATGCCCTGCCCGGCAAGCAGATGGCGATCGACGCCGATCTGGCCGCCGGCCTGTGTACGGCGGACGAAGCCCGCAACCGCCGCCGCGAAGTCTCCACCGAAGCCGATTTCTACGGCTCGATGGACGGTTCGTCGAAATTCGTGAAGGGCGATGCCGTCGCCGCGCTGCTGATCCTCGGCGTCAACATCATCGCCGGCTTCTGCCTGGGCATGATCAGCCACGGCCTTTCCGCCGGCGATGCCGCGCAGAAGTACATCACCCTCGCGGTCGGCGACGCGCTGGTCGCGCAAGTGCCGTCGCTGCTGCTGTCGATCGCCGCCGCCGTCATCGTCACCCGCGTCGCCGACAGCCGCGATCTTGCCGGGCAGATCGGCGGCCAGTTCGCCAACCCGGCGGTGTTCCTGCCGGTCGCGCTGATCCTCGGTGCCATCGGCCTGATCCCGGCCATGCCGCAGATCGTGTTCCTCCCCGCCTCGGGGCTGGTGTTCTGGCTGTGGCACGCCTTGCGCAAACGCGCGGCGCGCCAGGTCATCGCCGACCAGCCCGCCCCCGCGCCTCCGCCCGATCCATCGAAGATCACGCTCGAGGACGTCTCCGACCACACCCTCGTCACCATCGAACTCGGCTATGCGCTGGTGCAACTGGTCGACGAACGCCGCGGCGCGCCGCTGGTCGGCCGCGTCACCGGTGTGCGCAAGCAGCTCAGCCAGACCTTCGGCTTCGTCGTCCCGCAGTTCCGCGTCCGCGATTCGCTCGACATGGCGCCTAACGACTATCGCATCCTGCTGGGCGGCGTGCCGCTGGGGGGCGCCACCATCCGGGCCGACCGCGTGCTGGCGATCGACGCCGGCGAGGCCCGCAAGGGCCACGCGCTGCAAGGTGTCGAGACCATCGACCCCTCGTTCGGCTGCCCGGCGCTGTGGATCGAGCCCGCCATGCGCGACCTTGCCATCGCCGAGGGTTTCCTCACCGTCGATGCCGCCACCGTCGTCGCCACCCATCTCAACCAGCTTCTCGCCGAACGCCCGCAGGCGCTGCTCGGCCCCGACGAGGTCCGCGACCTGATGGACGGGGTCAAGGAACGCGCCGCCGGGCTGGTCGAGACGGTCTATCCCTCGCCGCTGACGCTGGCCGCGATGACCCGCATCCTGCGCGCGCTGCTGGAGGACGGCATCCCCATCGGCCACCCGCTGCCGATCCTGGCGTCGCTCAGCCAGGCAATCCAGCAAACCACCGATCACGACCGCGTGATCGAACTGGTCCGCGCCGATCTCGGCAGCCTGATCGTCGGCCGCATCGTCCCGCCCAGCGAGCGGCTGGCGGTGATCACGCTCGACGCCCAGCTCGAATCGATGATCGCGCAAGGGCTGATCGACCCCAGCACCGGCCAGCCGGTGATCGAACCCGATCTGGCCCGCACCATCGGCGAACGCATCGCCGCGATCATGGCCGAACGCCAGGCCATGCTGGGCCACGGCGCCACCAGCCCGGCGCTGATCGTCCAGCCCCGCCTGCGCCGCGCGATGGCCGGCCTGCTGCGCGCCCGCGCGCCCGGCTGCGTCGTCCTGTCGATATCCGAATTGCCCGAAACCCAGCCGATCGAGGTGATCGCGGTGGTCGGCGGTGAAGCACCGCCCCCGCCGTCGCTTCCCGGCCCCGGTCATCACACCCCTGCTCTGGAAAGTCTGGCAGCATGATCCACGACCAGAAACCCTTCGTCGGCAAAGGCGGCCCCGCCGCCCTGCGTCGCAGCGCCGCCGCGGTCGCCTATGGCGGCGATGTCGGCGATCGCGTCCGGCGTTTCCTGCCGATGGTCAGGCGATTGGCCTGGCACCTGCATTCCTCGGGCCGCGACGGCATCGAGGTGGAGGACCTGATGCAGGCCGGCATGGTCGCGCTGACCGAATGCGCCCAGCGCCACTCCGGCCCCAGCGAGGACGGCTTTGCCGCTTATGCCAAGATGCGGGTGAGAGGGGCGATGGTCGATCTGATCCGCCGCCACGTCCCACTGTCGCGCGGCGCGGTCGAACGCCGCCGCCAGTTGCGTGACCGCGAAACCGAGCTGCGCGGGCAACTGGGCCGCGATCCGCACGATCACGAACTGGCCGCCGCGATGGGCATCCCCGAATCGGAACTGGAAGCGCTGCGCACCTCGTCGGTGGCGGTGCGGTTCGAATCGATCGACGATGCCTATGCCGACGACAACGCCGCCTTCGCCGACGATCGGCCCGACAGCTTCCAGATGCTCGCCGACGAGGAGGTGCGCGGCAAGGTGGTCGAGGCGATCGCCTCGCTGTCCGAACGCCTGCAACTGGTGATCCAGCTCTATTTCGTCGAGGAGCTGAACCTTGCCGAAATCGCGCAGGTGCTCGAAGTCAGCATCCCGCGCGTCCACCAGTTGAAGGCCCAGGCGCTGGACAAGATGCGCGCCGCGCTGGCCGGGGTTGCCGACATTCTCTGAACCGGTCGCACCATCCGGGCCTGCCCCGGCCCGGCCCCGACCATGCCCCCGCCATGCCCCGGCGATGCCGCTCCGGCGGAATTGCCCTTGCCCAACGAAAGTGCTAGGCGCCGGGCCATGTCAAGCTGCGAAACCTGCGTCGTCCGTAACCGCGCGATCTGCGCCTCCCTCGACAAGGACGAGCTTGGCGCGCTGAACGCCATCGGCCGCCGCCGCACGCTCCACGCCGGCGAATCGCTGATCTGGGAGGGGGAGGATTCGGTCCTCGTCGCCAATGTCATCGAAGGCGTGCTGAAGCTGTCCACCGGCACCGAGGACGGGCGGGAACAGATCGTCGGCGTCGTCTATCCGTCGGAATTCATCGGTCGCCCGTTCGGCGGCACCACCAGCCACGGCGTCACCGCGCTCACCGAATCGCGGGTCTGCGTGTTCAGCCGCAGCGATTTCGATGCTTTCGCTCGCGAACATCCCGGCCTTGAGCACAAGCTGCTCGAACGCACGCTTTCGGAACTCGATCGCACCCGCCGCTGGATGCTGCTGCTGGGCCGCAAGTCCGCCAGCGAAAAGGTCGCCAGCTTCCTGCTCGAATTGTCCGAGCGGCTTTCCCCGGCCAATTGCGAAATCCATTTCGAGACCGGCGCCAGGCGCTTCAGCCTGCCGTTCTCGCGCCAGCAGATCGCCGACGTTCTGGGCCTCACCATCGAAACCGTCAGCCGCCAGTTCACGCGGCTCAGGTCCGATGGGTTGATCGACCTGCCCTCGCGCCGCGAAGTCACGATCCTGGATCGCGAAGGCCTGGCCGCCGAAGCCGGCTGAGTCGTCCCGGCACACCGCATTTCCGTTCGGCCCCTGCCGGGAAGGTTGAACCCGGCCAGCCCCGAGGACCGGCCGGATTCCGTACCATCAGAACCGATAGGTGACGCCGGCGCTGGCGACCCACGGGCTGACCTTGTGCTGCGTGGTCAGCACTTCGGCGGTGCCGGCGAAGAAGTGCGCGCGGGTATCCACGAAGTACTTCTTCACGTCGGCGCTCAGGCCGAACGGGGTGCCCGGGATCGGCACGTCGAAACCGCCCTGCACGGCCACGCCCAGCTTGTTGGCCAGGTGGACCTCGGTCACGCCCAGCGCCGTCGCGGTCGCGCTGGGCTTTTCGGAGATATAGAAGAACCAGGCCGGGCCGGCGCCGATATAGGGCTTGATGCCCATCGGCAGCACGCCGGTCAGGTGGTACTTCGCGGTCACGGTGGCGGGCAGTACCAGCACGTGATCGACCAGCGCGGCACCGGCCAGCGAGCCATCGCCGCTGACATGGTGGCCGGTGAAGCAGCAGATCGTCTCGACCGAGATGTTCGGCGTGAAGAAGTACTCGATCGCCAGCGTCGGCACCGCGTTGTCGTTCAGCACGGTCTGCGGGGCCTTGAACGGCGCCATCGCCGCCAGCGCGGGCGCGATGTAGTCGACATTCTTGATCTTGCCGCTGGCCAGCACGGCGGTGCCCAGAACCTTGACCTGGATCTTGCCCTGCTGGGCTTCGTCGGCGTGAGCCGCACCGGCCAGGCCGAAGGCGGCGGCGGCAGCGGCGACAGTGGTCATCAACTTGCGCATATATCCCTCATCACTCGTCGCAATGCCCGCCCTGCGCGGTGCCCAAAACCTTGCGACGTCGGGAAGCCTGCTGAACCCGGTTGAAATGGTTGGCCTTGATCGAGCGCAAATATCATCCAAGTAATCATCCATTCGTGCTGCGAACAGTTCGCGGTATCAGGAATTTGATCTCAGTCAAAATTGGCAAATCCTCCAGATGGGTCTGCACCAGTGCTTCTTTTCCGGAGGGCCGCTCATCTCGTTACAGTATAGATACATACAAAAAGTATGTTTTACCTCCCGCGTCGAACCCAGGGCTTTCCAGCGCCGCTGCGGGGCAGCATGGCTGCGAATTGCCCGCAATTGCAGCCTGACGCGAATGATCGGCCCAGGGGCCGCTGTCACAAATGTTTTTGCGACGCGCTATTACATGCTAATCCGCTAATTCTGGCGCTCAGTCCTGCGTTTTGACCCCAATCAATGCGGCTACCCGCCCAGGAGCCGAGGGCCGCTTCATCTTCAGTTCCTGAGAGGGAAGGCTCATGGTAACGATACTCTCGCGAGCAGGTGCATGGCTCGCGATACTGCTGCTCGCCATCCTTGCGATGGTTGCCGCGAAGGATGCACCCTTCGCGATCCAGATGGGTACGGTCGCGGTCGCCGCGATCGTCGGCCTCGTCTATTCGGTCCGCTCGCCGAACTACAAGACGGCGGGCATTCCGGTTCCGGCCGACCAGTCCCGGTACGATGATGATCCGATTCGCTGGGGCGTCATCGCCACGGTGTTCTGGGGCATGGCGGGTTTCCTCGTCGGCCTGATCATCGCGCTGCAACTGGCCTATCCGCTGCTGAACCTTCAGCCATACCTGAACTTCGGCCGCCTGCGGCCGCTGCACACCTCGGCAGTCATCTTCGCTTTCGGTGGCAACGCCCTGCTCGCATCCTCGTTCTACGTGGTGCAGCGGACGTGCCGGGCGAGGCTGGCCTTCCCCGGTCTCGCCCGGTTCGTGTTCTGGGGCTACCAGCTCTTCATCGTGCTCGCCGGCACCGGCTATCTGCTGGGCATCACCCAGGGCAAGGAATACGCCGAGCCCGAATGGTACGTCGATCTCTGGCTCACCGTGGTCTGGGTCGCCTACCTCGTGGTGTTCGTCGGCACGCTGGTCAAGCGCTCCGAACCGCACATCTACGTGGCCAACTGGTTCTACCTGTCGTTCATCCTGACGGTGGCGATGCTGCACCTCGTCAACAACGCCGCCATCCCGATCAGCTTCCTGGGCAGCCGCTCGGTCAGCTTCTTCGGCGGCGTGCAGGGCGCGCTGGTGCAGTGGTGGTACGGCCACAACGCGGTCGGGTTCTTCCTCACCGCCGGCTTCCTGGCGATGATGTACTACTTCGTGCCGAAGCAGGCCGAACGCCCGGTCTATTCGTATCGCCTGTCGATCATCCACTTCTGGGCGCTGATCTTCCTCTACATCTGGGCAGGTCCGCACCACCTCGAATACACCGCTCTGCCCGACTGGGCGCAGACGCTGGGCATGGTCTTCTCGGTCATGCTGTGGATGCCGTCGTGGGGCGGCATGATCAACGGCCTGATGACGCTGAACGGCGCCTGGGACAAGCTGCGCACCGATCCGATCCTGCGCCTCTTCGTCACCTCGATCGCGTTCTACGGGATGAGCACGTTCGAAGGCCCGATGATGTCGATCAAGTCGGTCAACTCGCTCTCGCACTACACCGACTGGACGATCGGCCACGTGCATTCGGGCGCGCTCGGCTGGAACGGCATGGTCACCTTCGGGATGCTCTACTACCTGGCGCCGCGCCTGTGGGGTCGGGAACGCCTCTACAGCCTGCGCATGGTCAACTGGCACTTCTGGACCGCGACGATCGGCATCGTCTTCTATGCCGCCTCGATGTGGGTTTCGGGCATCACCCAGGGCCTGATGTGGCGTGAATACGGCGCCGACGGCTACCTGGTGAACTCGTTCGCCGACACCGTCGCCGCGCTCCACCCGTACTTCCTGCTGCGCGCCTTCGGCGGGCTGCTGTACCTGACGGGCGGCGTGTTCATGACCATCAACATCTGGCGGACCATCCTGGGCCACCAGCGCGACGAAGAGCCGATGTACACGCCGGCCTACGATCCCGCTCGTGACCAGCCGCTGGCCACCACTGCAGCCTGAGGGGGAACGCCATGTCTACTGCAAATCCCGGCGCCCTCACGCGCCACCAGAAGATCGAACGCAATGTCACGATCCTCGGCGTGCTCGCCTTCCTGGCGGTCATCGTCGGCGGCATCGTCGAGATCGCGCCCTTGTTCTGGATCGACAACACCATCGAAAAGGTGAAGGGGATGCGCCCCTACACCCCGCTCGAACAGGCCGGCCGCGACATCTACATCCGCGAGGGCTGCTACCTGTGCCACAGCCAGATGATCCGTCCGTTCCGTGACGAGGTCGAACGCTATGGCCACTACAGCCTTGCCGCGGAATCGATGTACGACCATCCGTTCCAGTGGGGCTCGAAGCGCACCGGCCCGGATCTCGCCCGCGTCGGCGGTCGCTACTCGGATGCCTGGCACGTCCAGCACCTGACCGACCCGCGCGCCGTGGTGCCCGAATCGGTAATGCCGCCTTACGCCTTCCTCGCCCAGAACGCGCTGCAGGCCGGCGACATGACCGCCGAGCTTACCGCGCTCACCGAGGCCGGGGTGCCCTACTCGAAGGACGCCATCGCCAAGGCCAACGACGACCTGAAGCTGCAGGCCGATCCCAACGGCAGCGCTGCCGAACTCCAGAAGCGCTACCCGAAGGCCCAGGTCCGCGATTTCGACGGCCAGCCCGACAAGCTGACCGAAATGGATGCGCTGATCGCCTATCTCCAGGTGCTGGGCACAATGGTCGATGTCGATAGCGCCGCCGCGCAGGAACAGCTTGCGAAGGAGAAGGGACGGTGACCGGCGAACTCACCTACGTCGCCGTCCGCGACTTCACCGCGACTTGGGGCCTGGTGCTGACCGTGGCAACGTTCGTGATCCTCGTCGCCTGGCCGTTCCGGCCGGGCGCCGGGAAGGTCAACGATGCCGCCGCCCGCATGATCTTCGAGGATGAAAACGATGTCTAAAAAGCGCATCGACGAGCCTACCGGCACCGAAACCGTCGGCCATGAGTGGGACGGTATCGAGGAACTCAACACGCCGCTGCCGCGCTGGTGGCTGCTTACCTTCTATGCCTGCATCCTGTTCGCGATCGGCTACGTCGTGGTCTATCCCGCCATCCCGCTGGCCGATCACGGCACGCAAGGGTTGTGGGGCTGGACCAGCCGTGGCGATCTCGCGAAGGAAATGGACAAGGCCAACGCCCAGCGCGGCCCGATCATCGCGGCGCTGGCCGCCACGCCGATCGAGGCGCTGCCCGCCAACCCCGAGCTGATGAAGCAGGCGGTGGCCGGTGGCAAGGCGGCCTTCCGCGTCAACTGCGTTCCCTGCCACGGCGCGGGCGCGGCCGGCTCGAAAGGCTATCCGAACCTGAACGACGACGACTGGCTGTGGGGCGGCGATCTGGCCACGATCCAGACCACCATCACGCACGGCATCCGCCAGCCCGACGATTCGGCCACGCGGATGAGCCTGATGCCCTCTTTCGGGCGTGACGGCATCCTCAAGCCCGATCAGGTCAACGATGTCGCCAGCTATGTCCGCTCGCTCTCGAAGCTTGAGGACAACGGCGCGGCCGCGCAACGCGGCGCCGCCCTGTTCGCGGCCAACTGCGTCGCCTGCCACGGGCCGGACGGCAAGGGCAACCGCACCGTCGGCGCGCCCAACCTGACCGACGCGATCTGGCTCTACGGCAGCGATCATGCCGATGTCGTCGCCAGCGTCACCAATGCCCATGCCGGGGTCATGCCCGCCTGGGGCACGAAGCTGGACGCGGTGACGATCAAGATGCTGGCCGCCTACGTCCACTCGCTGGGCGGTGGTGAGGCCAGCCCGGCGGCGGCTCCGGCTGCCGCCAAGTGACGAACCAGGACGTGACGAATCAAGACCGGCACTCTTGATCCGAGGCAGATGAAACAACGGGCATCGCGCAAGGCACCAGCCGCCGCGATGCCCGGGCCGAGGAAAAGACCATGAATACCCAGACCCCCCACGACCTTTACGAAAAGCGCAAGTCCGTCTTCCCCCGCCAGATCGACGGCAAGTTCCGCCGCATCAAGTGGGTGGTCATGCTGGTCACGCTGGGCGTCTACTATGCCACGCCCTGGCTGCGCTGGAATCGCGGGCCTTACGCGCCCGATCAGGCGGTGCTGATCGACCTTGCCCACCGCCGCTTCTACATGTTCTCGATCGAAATCTGGCCGCAGGAGTTCTACTTCGTCGCCGGCCTGCTGATCATGGCCGGTATCGGCCTGTTCCTGATCACCTCGGCGGTCGGCCGCGCCTGGTGCGGCTATGCCTGCCCGCAGACCGTCTGGACCGACCTGTTCCAGCATGTCGATCGCTGGATCGACGGTGATCGCAACGCCCAGCTCAAGCTCCAGGCCGCCCCGTGGACCGCCGGCAAGATCGCGAAGCGCGCGTTCAAGTGGTACGTCTACCTGTCGATCGCCTTCATCACCGGCGGCGCCTGGATCTACTACTTCGCCGACGCGCCCACCCTGCATCACCAGTTCTGGACCGGGCAGGCGCCGCCGGTCGCCTATGCCACCGTCGCGGTGCTCACCTTCACCACGTTCTGGCTCGGCGGCTTCATGCGAGAGCAGGTCTGCGTCTACATGTGCCCCTGGCCGCGCATCCAGTCGGCCATGCTCGACGAGAAGTCGCTGCTGGTCACCTACAAGGACTGGCGTGGCGAGCCGCGCGGCAAGGCCAAGGCGAAGGTGGCCGATGGTGACACACTGCCGCCGTTGGGGGACTGCATCGATTGCGGCATGTGTACCGCCGTCTGCCCCACCGGCATCGACATCCGCGAAGGCTCGCAGATCGGCTGCATCACCTGCGCGCTGTGCATCGATGCCTGCGACCGGGTGATGGGCCAGCTCGGCCGCCCGCGCGGACTGATCGATTACGCCACGCTGGAGGATTCCGAGCGCGAGAAGCAGGGCCAGCCGCCCACCTCGCACCTGAAGCTGATCTGGCACCCGCGCACGCTGGTCTACTTCACGATCTGGTCGGCCATCGGCCTCACCATGCTGTTCATGCTGGGCACCCGCAAGCACCTCGCGCTCAATGTCGCGAAGGATCGCAATCCGGCTTTCATGCTGCTGTCGAACGGCAAGATCCGCAACGCCTACACCGTCAAGCTGCGCAACATGGAAGGCCGTCCGCGCGAAATCCGGCTCACCCTCGACGGCGTGCCGGGCGCGACGATGTGGACCGACGACATGTCGGAACAGGCCGCCCGGCGCCAGCTCACCCTCCACGCCGATGCCGATGCCACCACGCCGCTGCGCGTCTATGTCGCCGGGCCGCCGCGCACCGCGCCGCAGCCGCTGTCATTCGCCATCGACGCGCTCGACCGGGAAGGCGGCCACGCCCAGTACAAGTCCAGCTTCGATGCCCCGGAAACCGGTGAAGAATCGCACCACGACCACGATTGAGGAGCACCCCCCCCATGCACCCCCCCATGCACGCTTCCCCGACAGCCCGCGCGCCCCGCCCGTTCACCGGCTGGCACGCCACCGCGATCCTCGTCGCGTTCTTCGCGGTCGTCATCGCCGTCAACATCGGCATGGCCCGCCTTGCCATCCACACCTTCAGCGGCGTCGTCGTGCAGAACTCCTACGATGCCAGCCAGAGCTTCAACGGCTGGCTCAAGGAAGCCGCCCGTGAAAAGGCGCTGGGCTGGGACGCCAGGGCCACCCGCCTCGCCGACGGCCGCGTCGCCGTATCGATCGCGCGGGATGGTGCCACGCCCATCCCCGCTGGTGTGGTGCTTTCGGCCGATGCGATCCGCCCGCTGGGCAAGCCCGAGGACCACGCCGTCGCCTTCACCCGCGATGGGGCCGATAACTGGGCATCCACCGTTCCGCTCGCACCCGGCCGCTGGAAGCTGCGGCTGACGCTCTCGGGCAAGGACGCCGCCGGCAAGCCGGTGCTCTGGCGCGACGAGGCTTCGTTCTTCTGATGGCCAGCGCCGCGCCCACGGCTGACCCGGCTGCCGCCGCCACCACCGTCATGGTGGTGCCGGCGATGCATTGCGCCGGGTGCATGGGCAAGATCGAGCGCGGCCTCGCCGAAGTGCCGGGCATCACCGCCGCCCGCGTCAACCTCTCCGCCCGCCAGGTCACCGTCAGCCACGATCCGGCGCTGACCATCCCCGATCTCACCGCCGCGCTGTCCAACATCGGCTTCGCCAGCCAGCCCCGCGCCGACGATCTTGCCGCGCCGCCCTCGGCGGTCAGGCCGCTGCTCGCCCCGCTCGGCGTCGCCGCCTTTGCCGCGATGAACGTCATGCTGCTGTCGGTGTCGATCTGGTCGGGCGCCGAAGGCGGCACGCGCGAACTGTTCCACCTGCTCTCCGCCGCCATCGGCGTCCCCGCGATCCTTTACGCCGGCCGTCCGTTCTTCGCCTCGGCGTGGGGCGCGCTGAAGCGCGGCCGCACCAACATGGACGTGCCGATCTCGATCGGCGTCAGCCTCGCCACCGGCCTCTCGCTTTACGAAACGCTGAACCACGGCCGCGATGCCTGGTTCGACGGCACGCTGATGCTGCTGCTGTTCCTGCTCTGCGGCCGCGCGCTCGATGCGGCGATGCGCGATCGCGCGCGGGCCGGGGTGGACGCGCTGCTGCGCCAGGCCGCCCCCGGGGCGATGGTCGTCGGAAGGGACGGCACGCTGGAATGGCTCGCCGCGCGCGATCTGCTGCCCGGCATGGTCATCCGCGTCGCCGCCGGCGAACGCCTCGCGGCGGACGGCATGATCGCCACCGGCAAGACCCGGCTCGATCAATCGCTGCTCACCGGCGAATCCGCCCCGGTCCCGGCGGGCGAGGGCGATGCGGTGCTGGCCGGGATGCTCAACCTCGATGCCCCGGTCGATGTCCGCCTCGCCGCCGTCGGCAAGGATACTTCGCTGGCCGAGATCGCCCGCCTGATGGATGCCGCCGGGCAGGGCCGCTCGCAATATGTCCGCATCGCCGATCGCGCCTCGCGCTGGTACGCCCCCGCGGTCCACACCCTCGCGCTCGCCTCGTTCACCGGCTGGATGCTCCACGGCGCCTCGCTGCACCAGTCGCTGGTCATTGCCATCGCCGTGCTGATCATCACCTGCCCCTGCGCGCTGGGGCTGGCGGTGCCGGTGGCGCAGGTCGTCGCCTGTGGCGCGCTGATGAAGCGCGGGGTGATGGTCAAGGACGGCTCCGCGCTGGAACGCATGGCGAAAGTGGACCGCGCGCTGATCGACAAGACCGGCACTCTGACGATGGGCCGCCCGCTGCCCGATCCCGCCGTGCTGGCCGCGCTGCCGCCGCAGGCCGCCGCCATCGCGCTCGGCCTCGCCTCGCACAGCCGCCACCCGCTGTCCCGCGCGCTGGCCGAAGCGCTTGCCGCCGCCGGCATCCGCGCTGCCACCGTGGCCGACGTCGCCGAAGTGCCGGGCGAAGGCGTCCGCGCCACATGCGACGGCGTGCTGGTCCGCCTGCGCCGCCCCGAATCGGAAAACGCCGGCCAGGCGATGGCCTGCGTGCTCGACATCGCCGGCCAGCCCGCCTTCCTGATCCGCTTCGCCGACCGGCTTCGCCCGGATGCGGCACAGGCACTCGCCCGGCTCAAGGCGCTCGGCATCGAAACCTCGATCCTCTCGGGTGACACCGCCGCCGCCGCCGCCGAAATGGCGCGGCTTACCGGCATCGCCGCGCAGGGCGCCGCCAGCCCGGCCGAAAAACAGGCCGCCATCGCCGCGCTCCAGGCGCAAGGCTGCAATGTCCTGATGGCCGGCGATGGTCTCAACGACGGCCCTGCGCTCGCCACCGCCAATGCCTCGATCGCGCCCGGTTCGGCCAGCGATGTCGGGCGGCAGGCGGCCGACATGGTGTTCCTCACCGATTCGCTGCTGGCGCTGCCGCGCGCGGTCGCCGGTTCGCGCGCGGCGCTGCGGGTGGTGAAGCAGAACTTCGTGCTTGCCATCGGCTACAACGTGCTGGCGGTGCCGCTGGCCATCCTCGGCTACGTCACCCCGCTGCTCGCCGCCGTCGCCATGTCCACCTCGTCGCTGGTGGTCATCGCCAACTCGCTCCGCCTCGCCATCCCCCCACGCGGAGAGCGGAAGGAGAACGGGGCATGACCGGCCTCGCCTTCCTCCTCCCCGTCGCGCTCGGTATGGGCCTGCTCGGCCTCGTGGCGTTTTTCTGGGCGCTGAAGAAGGGCCAGTTCGAGGACCTCGACGGTGCCGCCGCGCGCATCCTCATCGATGACGACGAACTTCCCGCCGTCCAGCCGGACGTGAAGGCCGATCAGGCATGACCCGCTTCGACATCCTGTTCGGCCTCGTCTCGCTGCTGCCGGCTGCGGTCAACACCACGCCGGGCCATTCGGCGCAGACGTTGGTGGCCAGCCTGTGTACCGGCGACGGCGTGGCCCGTACCCTCCAGATTCCGGTCGGTCGCACTGGACTGCCGGGTGGCGAGCAGCCGGGCTGCTGCGCCAAGGGTTGCCACTCCGGCGCCAGCCGCAAGCGCCCCGTGCGCCGGATGGTCAAGCCCGAAGCCTGATCCTTCGCCCAAGCTTGATCCTTCGCCCAAGCTTGATCCTTCGCAATGAATGTTGCCCGTTGCGGTGCAATCTCGGCCCATCATGTGGACCTACTACCCCGAACTGCTGGAACGGCCCGTGCCGCGCTACACCAGCTTTCCCACGGCGGCCGAATTTGGCCCGCTGGGGGCAGAGCCGGTCGAAGCCGCGCTCGCCACCACCGAGGGAGAGGTTTCGCTCTACGTCCACATCCCGTTCTGCCAGGAAATCTGCTGGTACTGCGGCTGCAACACCGGCGCTGCCAACAAGCGCAGCCGCCTCGAATCCTATCTGGAAACGCTGCATCAGGAAATCGCGCTGGTGGCGCGCAAGCTGGGGCGCAAGGCGCATGTCACCCGCGTGGCCTTCGGCGGCGGCAGCCCGAACGCCATCACCCCCACCGATTTCGTCCGCATCGTCGCCGCGCTCACCGCCTCGTTCCGGCTGGAAGACTCGGTCTGGTCGATCGAGCTTGATCCGCGCACGCTGCCCGATGTCTGGGGGCCGGTGCTGCGCCATGTCGGCGTCACCCGCGCCAGCATGGGCGTGCAAACCTTCGCGCCGCATCTTCAGGAAGCCATCGGCCGCGTCCAGCCTGACGACATGATCGTGCGCGGCACCAGGCTGTTGCGCGACGCCGGGGTCGGCTCGATCAACTTCGACCTGATGTACGGTCTCCCCGGCCAGACCATTGACGATCTTGCCCACAGCCTCGCCCGGACCGTCGAACTGGGTGCCGATCGCATCGCGCTGTTCGGCTATGCCCACGTGCCCGACATGCTGCCGCGCCAGCGCCGCATCGATGCCACCGCGCTGCCCAGTCAGGCCACCCGCTTCGCGATGGCGGCAATGGGCCACGATTTTCTGGTGGGCCACGGCTACGTTCCGGTCGGCTTCGACCATTTCGCGCTGCCGGGGGACGCCATCGCCCGGGCCACGCTCAATGGCACGCTGCGCCGCAACTTCCAGGGCTTCACCGAGGATCAGGCCCCGGTGCTGATCGGCATCGGCGCCTCGTCGATCTCGTGCTTCCCCGGCGTGCTGGCGCAGAACGACAAGAACGCGGGCCGCTACCGGATGCTGCTGTCGCAGGATCGCCTGCCCATCGCCCACGGCATCGAACGCACCGCCGCCGATGCCGAAACCGGCGCCATCATCAACGCCTTGCTGTGCCAGGGCGAAGCGCGGCTCGATGCCGCCCACGCCCGCGCGATTGCCCCGGCGCTGCAGCCGTTCCTCGATCGCGGCCTCGCCACGCTGGCCGATGACCGCCTGCGCATCCTTCCCGGCGGCCTGCCTTATGCGCGCACTATTGCCGCGCTGTTCGACCCTTATCGGCAGGTGTCGCAACGCAAGTTCAGCTCGGCGGTCTGAACGCCGGTTTCACCGACAGAATGGGCTTGAAGCGTGGGCAGGGCGGCGATAACCTGCCGCTGCCACCAAAAAAATGAGCGGCCGTTTTCCGAAGAAAGCTGACCGCTCCAGGTGGGGAGAAAGCAAGAAACCAAAGCAGGACTGGATCGACCAGCCCGAAAATCCGGGTGCGGTGAGGGGGTGAACCCTCACCGCGGCCGGTGGGAAAGACCCCCCACGGGCAGTCCCACCAAGCTTGACTTCGGGTTTAGGACGCGCTTTCCCGTTCCACCTTGATCGGCGTCAAAAACCGCCAGGGGTGCAATTTTTTTGGAAAATTACCGCGAAGCCTTCGCCAGCCCGGGCAAAAGCTCGGGCCTCAGCACTTGCGGCAGCACCTGTTCCGCACCGCCGCCCGCCGGATACCACAGGTACAGCGGCACCCCCGCCGCGCCATGCGCGGTCAGCGTCCGCGTGATCGCCGGATCGCGCCGCGTCCAGTCGCCGCGCAGCACCGTCACCCCGGCCTTGGCGAATGCGGCCCGTGTCGCCTCGGTCTCGATTGCCACGTTCTCGTTCACCTTGCAGGTCAGGCACCAGTCGGCGGTGAAATAGGCGAACACCGGCCCCCGCTTGCGCGCTTCCGGCAGGCCTGCCTCGGACCAGGGCTTCGCGTCCAGCATCCCGGCGGATTCGCGCGTCGGCTCCCCCTTGAAATGTGGCAACACCCCGGCCGCCACCGCCACCAGCGCCGCCGTTGCCAGCGCAAACCGCCCGGCTGCCCGGCCGGCGCGCTGCGCATGCCCGATCCCCGCCAGCACCGCCAGAAGGCCCAGCGTCACCACCCCCGCCGCCAGCGCGAACGGCCACCCCGCCAGCCGGCTCGCCAGCCACAGCAGGGCCAGCGCGGTCAGCGCCATCGGTACCGCCATCACCCGCCGGAACGTGTTCATCCACGCCCCCGGCTTCGGCAGCATCCGCCGCAGCGCCGGCACGAACGCCAGCGCCAGGAACGGCAGCGCGATCCCCAGCCCCAGCGTCGCGAACAGGGCCAGCGCCGCCGCCACCGGCAACAACAATGCCGCGCCCATCGCCGCCGCCATGAACGGCCCGGTGCAGGGCGTCGCCACGAACGCGGCCAGCAACCCGGTCAGGAACGCCCCCGCCGCGCCGTGGTTTGGCGAAGCCCCCCGTGTAACGAACCCCGGCACCGCGAACTCGAACACCCCGGCCAGGTTGGCGGTGATCGCCGCCGCCAGCGCCAGCAGCCCGGCCACCACCAGCGGCTCCTGCAACTGGAAGGCCCAGCCCACCTGCTCGCCCGCCGCGCGCAGCGACAGCATTACCGCGCCCAGCCCCAGGCAGGCGATGATGACGCCCGCCGCATAGGCCACGCCTTCCACCCGCGCGCCCTTCGCGCTTTCGCCCGCGCGCACCAGGCTCAGCGCCTTCAGGCTCAGGATCGGGAACACGCAAGGCATCACGTTCAGCAGCAAACCGCCGGCCAGCGCCGCCAGCAGCAGCCAGGGCAGGCTCCGCGCCCCGTCGCCACCGATCGCCTCGCCGCCCTCGGGCACCACCCCCGGCACCGCGCGCAGTTCCAGCCCGTCACCCGCCCGGTTCAGCCGCAGCACCGCCGGAATCGCCCCGGGAACCACCGGCAAGGCCGTCGCCCGGTCCAGCGTCACCAGCAGCAGATCGCCCTTGCGCGCGAACACCTGCCTGCCCGCATAAGCCACCACCCGGTCGGCGCCCACGAACACATGCGGGTCCTCCAGCGCCACGCTGGCCGGCAACGGTATCGCCAGCCGCACCGCCTTGCCCGCCATCGCGAACGTCGCCGCGCCGCCCAGCGGCGCCGGCAGCTTCATCCGCCAGCCATCGAACCGCGCATCCCCCGGCCCGCCGCCCACCCGCACCACCGTCTGCAATCGCGCCTTCTCGGGCACGCAGATCGCATCGGTGCAGGCCAGCCAGCTCGCCTCCACCGCCACCGGCAGCATTGCCCCCGGCGCGGCATCCTTCGGCACCGTCAGCGGCACCAGCACCGCATAGTCATGCTCATAGACATGGTTCATCAGCCCGGCGATCGTCAGCGTCTCGGGCACCGGATAGCGCAGCGCCCCCACGCTCGTCCCCGCTGGCAGTTCCCATTTCAGCGTCATGCCGAACCCGGCATCGCCGGGGTTCAGCCAGTAACCGTGCCAGCCCGGCGCGGGCTGCATCGCGATCGCCAGTTCCACCGTCCCGCCCGGTGCCGCCGCCCGTTCAGCCACCAGTTCGGCGGCGATATGGTTCGCCGCGCCCACCGTCTCCGCGCGCGCACTGGCGGCAAACAGCGCGAATCCCATGCACAGCGCTTGCAACCAGACGGCAACAACGCGCAGATAGGGCAGCGAACAGAAACGCGTCGATGCAGCCATGAAAGTCTCGCCGGGCGGGGGAGGGGCATCGCGCGCGCCAACCCATCCCGTGGCATGTGCCGCCGAACCGAAGGATTTGCAAGGAATGCCCCGCTTCTCCCTCCTGCTTCCCCTTGCTCTCGCCTTCGCCCAGCCCGCGCTTGCCGACACCCCACCACCCGCGCCGCAACCGCCGAAACTCGTCGTCGCCATCGCCGTCGATCAGTTTGCCGCCGATCTCTACGCGCAATACCGCCAGCACTTCACCGGCGGCTTCGCCCGGCTGGAACAGGGCGCGGTCTTCCCCAGCGCCTTCCAGAGCCACGCCGCTACCGAAACCTGCCCCGGCCACTCCACCATCCTCACCGGCGTCCACCCGGCGCGCAGCGGCATCATCGCCAACAACTGGTATGATCCCACCCTCGCCCGCGACGACAAGAAGGTCTATTGCGCCGAGGACGAGAGCGACGCCAATTCCACGCCGAAGGAGCCGGTGGTCTCGGCAGTGCATCTGCGCGTGCCGACGCTGGGCGAACGGATGAAGGCCGCCTGGCCGCAGTCGCGCAACGTCGCCGTTTCGGGCAAGGATCGCGCGGCGATGATGATGGGCGGCCACGTCATCGACGAGGGCTACTGGTGGCAGGGCCGGGGCTTCTCCACGCTCAACGGCCGCAGCCTCGCGCCCGAGGTGCTGGCCGAGAACGGCACGATCCTGGCCGCGCTGGCCAAGGGCGCACCGGGCTATGCGGTGCCCGCCTGGTGCGCCGCGCGCGCCCGCACGATCCACGCCGGCCCGGCCGACGCGGGCGTCGACGTGGGCGGCGGCCGTTTCGCACTCGAAGCCGACCAGCCCGACAGCTTTCGCGTCTCCCCGCGACTCGATGCCGCCGTGCTCGACATCGCCACCCGCCTTGCCGCCACGATGAAGCTGGGCAAGGGGCAGGCGCCCGACCTGCTGTCGATCAGCCTTTCGGCCACCGACTATGTCGGCCATGCCTATGGCCACCAGGGGCAGGAGATGTGCATCCAGATGGCGCAGCTCGATGCCGCGCTCGGCGCCTTTTTCGCCCGGATCGACGCGCTTGGCGTCGATTACGTGGTGGTGCTGACCGCCGATCACGGTGGCCTCGACGTGCCCGAGCGTCTGGCCCAGCAAGGGCTGCCCGCCGCCACCCGCGCCACCGCCGAACTCACCGCGCCCGAACTCAGCCAGCGCATCGCCACCGCGCTGGGGTTGCGCGCCTTCATCGACTCCCGGCCCGATCGCACCGCCGCTTTCCCGCCGCCGCCGCCGGCGCTGATCTTCGGCGAAAGCGCCTTCGGGGACTACTACGTCACCCGCGATCTTCCTGCCGATACCCGCGCCAGGGTCGTGGCGATGCTGGCCGATACCTTGCGCGCCAGCCCGCAGGTGGCGCTGGTGCTGACCCGAGAAGAGCTGATGAAGACGCCGCTGCCGGCTGGTTCGCCGCAGGAATGGAGCCTGCGCGAACGCGCCCGCACCTCGTTCGATCCGCAACGCTCGGGCGACATCGTCTCGCTGCTCAACCGCGCGGTGGTGCCGGTGGTGGCCCCCGCTGCCGGTTATACCGCCACGCACGGCAGCCCGTGGGATTATGACCGCCGCGTGCCGCTGCTGTTCTGGCGGCGCGGCATCGCCGGTTTCGAGCAGCCCGCGCCGGTCGAAACCGTCGACATCGCTCCCACCCTTGCCGCGCTGATCGGCCTGAAGGTGCCCGATGGCGCGTTCGACGGCCGCTGCCTCGACATCGACGGCGGTGCCGCTAATAGCTGCGCGGGCAGGTAGGCCACGAAGGATCGAGTCGATGACAGCCAACCCCCGTCCTGATCGCCGTGATCTCGTCATCCTCGGCGGCGGTCTGGTGGGGATGACCCTGGCGCTGGCCGCTGCCCGCGCCGGCCTGTCCAGCCACGTCATCGAACGCGCCGACCCGGCCGAACTGACGGCGGAGGGCGTCGATGGCCGCGCCAGCGCCATCTCCTCGGCAAGCTGGAACCTGCTGTGCAACATCGGCCTGCGTGACCGGCTGGACCCGCTGGGCTGCCCGATCGATTCGATCGCCGTCACCGACGGCATGAAGCCCGGCCGCATCGACTTCCAGCCCAAGCCCGATGACGGCAGCCTTGGCCGCATGTTCGCGAACCGCGACATCCGCCTTGCCCTGTTCGAGGCGGCGCGGGCCGAACCGCTGATCGCCTGGCACACCGGCGCCGACGTCGTCGAACGCACGCGCGGCCCGCACGGCGTCACCGCCGCGCTGGCCGATGGCCGCACGCTGACCGGCAGCCTGCTGGTCGGCTGCGAAGGCCGCCGCTCCCCCACCCGCGAGGAGGAAGGCATCGGCCTCGTCGCGTGGGACTACAAGCACAGCGCCATCGTCACCGCGCTGGCGCACGAAAAGCCGCACGACAACGTCGCCTGGGAAATCTTCTATTCCAACGGCCCGTTCGCGCTGCTGCCGCTGCTGGATGATGCCCAGGGCCGCCACCGCAGCGCGCTGGTGTGGACCGTGCCCACCCGCGACGCCAAAGGCGTGCTGGCGATGCCCGAAGCGATGTTCCTGAACGAGGCGCGCCGCCGGATGGGCGACATCCTCGGCAATATCGAACTGGTTGCCAAGCGCCTCGCCTATCCGCTCAATTTCCAGAACGCCACCCGCATCACCGGGCACCGGCTGGCGCTGGCGGGCGATGCCGCGCACGGCATGCACCCCATCGCCGGACAGGGCCTGAACCTCGGCCTGCGCGATGTCGGCGCGCTGGTGGAAGTCCTCTCGGACGGCGCCCGCCTCGGCCTCGAACCGGGTGATGCGCAACTGCTGGCCCGCTACGAACGCTGGCGCGCGCTCGACAACCTGACGACGATGGCAACGATGGACGGCATCGTCCGCCTGTTCGAGGTCCCCGGCAAACTCCCCTCCGCCATCCGCCGCCTCGGAATGGGCGCGGTGCAGCGGCTGCCCGCGCTGAAGCGCGTGTTCATGAGCGAGGCGAGGGGGCTCAGCGGCAAATTGCCGGCACTGCTGCAGGGGTGACGGCTGGCATCGCCAGCGACCGCACCCCAACGCCATCCTCCCCGGGACGGGGAGGGGGACCACCCGTAAGGTGGTGGAGGGGATTTGCCCCCAAACGCCATACCCCGTTTCACGCGGAGGCCGCAGAGTTCCGCAGAGCCGGCAGTGCGCGCCGCAGGCGTATCATGAAACCGGCAAGCGCCCGGTCAAAGGGATAGTGCGGCTTCGCCGCAGGCACTGACGGCTCTGCGAATCCTCTGCGCCTCTGCGCGAACCCCTTCTTCCTTCCAGCCCCGTCAGCGCCGAACCCGCAAGATCACTCGCCCTGCGCCGGAACGTACAGATCCCCCGCCTCGCGATACTTCTCGCTCATCGCCGCCATGCCCTGCTCGGCCTCTGCCTCGTTCGCCACGAACGCTTCGACCGGCTGGTTCTGCTTGGCGGCGAATTCGCGCACTTCCTGGCTGATCTTCATCGAACAGAACTTCGGGCCACACATCGAACAGAAGTGCGCGGTCTTCGCGCCTTCGGCCGGCAGGGTCTGGTCGTGGTACTGCTCGGCGGTATCGGGATCGAGCGACAGGTTGAACTGGTCGCGCCAGCGGAATTCGAAGCGGGCGCGGCTCAGTGCGTCGTCGCGGACCTTCGCCGCCGGATGGCCCTTGGCGAGGTCGGCCGCGTGTGCCGCCAGCTTGTACGTGACGACACCCACTTTCACGTCGTTGCGATCGGGCAGGCCCAGGTGTTCCTTGGGGGTGACGTAGCACAGCATCGCCGTGCCGAACCAGCCGATCATCGCGGCGCCGATGCCGCTGGTGATGTGGTCGTAGCCCGGCGCGATGTCGGTGACGAGCGGCCCGAGCGTGTAGAACGGGGCTTCGCCGCAGGCCTCAAGCTGCTTGTCCATGTTGGCCTTGATCTTGTGCATCGGCACGTGGCCGGGGCCTTCGATCATCACCTGAACGTCCTGTTGCCAGGCCCGCTTGGTCAGTTCGCCCAGCGTGTACAGCTCGGCAAACTGCGCCTCGTCATTGGCGTCGGCAATCGAACCCGGCCGCAGCCCGTCGCCCAGCGAGTAGGCGATGTCATAGGCCTTGCAGATCTCGGTGATCTCGTCGAAGTGCTCGTAAAGGAACGATTCCTTGTGATGCGCCAGGCACCACTTCGCCATGATGCTGCCGCCGCGGCTGACGATGCCGGTGACGCGCTTGGCCGCCAGCGGAATGTAGGGCAGGCGCACGCCGGCGTGAATGGTGAAGTAGTCCACGCCCTGTTCGGCCTGTTCGATCAGCGTGTCGCGGAACACTTCCCAGGTCAGTTCCTCGGCGATGCCGCCGACCTTCTCCAGCGCCTGGTAGATCGGCACCGTCCCGATCGGCACCGGGCTGTTGCGCAGGATCCATTCGCGGGTGTCGTGGATGTTGCGGCCGGTGGAAAGGTCCATCACCGTGTCGGCGCCGTGGCGGATCGACCAGACCAGCTTGTCCACCTCGCTGGCGACGTCGGACGCCACCGCGCTGTTGCCGATGTTGGCGTTGATCTTCACCAGGAAGTTGCGGCCGATCGCCATCGGCTCCGATTCAGGGTGGTTGATATTGCTGGGGATGATGGCGCGGCCGCGCGCGACTTCCTCGCGCACGAATTCGGGGGTGACGTAATCGGGGATGGCGGCGCCGAAATCGTGGCCGTCGCGCACGTATTCCTTGAGCATCTCGCGGCCGAGGTTCTCGCGGACGGCGACGTATTCCATCTCGGGCGTGATGATGCCGCGCCGGGCATAGTGCATCTGGCTGACGTTCATCCCCGCCTTCGCGCGCAGCGGCCGCTTCACGGTGTTGGGGAAGGGCGGCACCCCGGCGGACCGGTCCGGCCCCTTCAGGCCGTTGTCCTCGGGCTTCACGTGGCGGGCATCGTATTCCTCGACATCGTCGCGACCGCGAATCCATTCGGCACGCAACTGCGGCAGGCCACGGGCAATATCGATCGTGGCGTTCGGGTCGGTGTACGGGCCGGAGGTGTCATAGACCCGCACCGGCGGCTCGCCGCTCGACGGTTCCAGCGTGATCTCGCGCATGGCGACGCCCAGGGGGCCGACGTGAATCTTGCGGCTGCCGCGAATCGGCCCGGTGGTCACGCCGATCTCGAGCTTGCTGTTGATGTCGGCCATATGCGCAGTACTCCTCTGGGCGAGAGAGGATGGCGCGGCGTGGGGTTCGCGTGGCCTCTCCCTCCGCCCGTGCTAACGGGTTCAGGTTCGACGGGTCGGGCGGCGTGACCCGCCCCTCTCAGCCCACACAGGCTCCCCGGAGATCGGCCGTTGTCTAGGCCCAAGCCCGCCCGCGCGCAAGCTCACTTCAGCAGGATATAGAGCGCAACCGCGATCACCAGCCCGGCAAAGGCGCCGCGCGCCAGCCGAACGCGGCCTTCCAGCCGCCGGGCCAGCGGCATCGCCGCCAGCGTTCCGGCGCCGCCGCCCGCCACCAGCATCGCGAACAGCGGCCAGACGACCTGCCCGGAGGCGGCATAGCTGGCGCTGGTGGCGGTGCCGAACAGCGCCACCGAAACCAGCGAACTGGCGCCGGCGTTGGCCAGGGTCATGCCGGTGGCGGCCATCAGACCCGGGGCGATCAGGAAGCCGCCGCCGATGCCGAAGAACCCGGCGGCCAGCCCGGTGGCCAGCCCCACCGGCGCCAGCCGCCACACCATCGGCGGCGTCAGGTGCACCGCCGGGTCCCCGTCCGAGCGGCGCGGCAGCAGCATCGAGACGGCAATCGCGATCATGGCAAAGGCGAACCAGGTCAGCAGCGCGTGGCCATCGACCTGCTTGGCCAGGTGCGCGCCCGCCAGCGCGCCGGTCAGCCCGGCAACCGCGAACACGCTGGCGCAGGGCCACTTCACCCGCCCGGCGCGCGCCTGCGCGGCCAACCCTGTCAGCGCGTTGACCGCCACCGCCGCCGCCGAGGTGCCGATCGCGGCATGGGTGTCGGCCACGCCGACCACATAGACCAGCCAGGGCGTGGCCAGCACCGAGCCGCCGCCGCCGAACAGCGTCAGCAGGAAGCCGACCAGCAGGCCGCCCAGTGCACCGAGCAGAAGCGGTTCCCAGCCCATCGCTCAGTTCCCCCTGCGGTTCCACGGCGCCAGCATCAGCAGCCGCGCCATCGCGCAAGTGCCCGAAAGGCCGGCGAAGGTAAGCCCGGCGCCGACGAACCCGGCCAGCCCGAACCAGGCGGGCGATACCGCGAAGCCCAGCACCACCCCGGTCAGGATCATCAGCCCGGCAGTGATCTGCACCTGCCGGTTCAGTTCCATCGGGGCGGCGCGGTTCTCGGCCACGGGCAGGCCCGCCCCGGCCCAGGCATCCAGCCCGCCATCCAGCACGAAGGCGTCGCCCGAAACCCGCGCCGCCAGACGGTCGCAGGCGCCGGCGGTGCGCATCCCCGTGCGGCAGGTGAACACCACGTCGGCATCGGGGTCGATGGTCAGGTGCGCGCCCTCCCAGCCCGACAGCGGCATCGATCGCGCGCCGGGAATATGGGTGCGGGCGAATTCGTCCGCCTCGCGGATGTCGATCAGCACGGCCTTGCCATTGGCAAGGCGCTGCCGGACGTCGCGGGGGGCAAGCTTGTGCAGGATGGCAGGCATGGTTTGGCGCCTTTACGGTTTCAGGGTTGGCGCCAATATAGCTGTTGCATATAAATAAGCAATACCTAATATAGCGGGCGAGGAGACGAATCATGTCCATTGCCCCGCAGGTCACCGCGTTCTTCGATCCCGCCACCTACACCGCCAGCTATGTCGTGGCCGATCCCGCCACCCGCCGCGCCGCGATCATCGATCCGGTGCTCGATTTCACCCCGCGCAACGGCCGCATCGCCACCCGTTCGGCTGATGCCCTGCTGGCGTTCGTGGCGGCGGAAGGGCTGACGGTGGACTGGCTGCTGGAAACCCATGCCCACGCCGATCACCTCTCCGCCTCGCACCACCTGCGCGAAAAGACCGGCGCGCCGGTGGTGATCGGCGCGGGCATCACCGGCGTCCAGGAAGTGTTCGCCGCGCTGTTCGAGGCCGACGACGTCACCCCCGACGGCAGCCAGTTCGACCGGCTGGTGAACGATGGCGACAGCCTGCCGCTGGGCAACCTGTCCATTGGCGTTCTGCATACCCCCGGCCACACCCCGGCCTGTGTGTCCTATGTCATCGGCGATGCGGTGTTCGTCGGCGATACGCTGTTCATGCCCGATTACGGCACCGCGCGAACCGATTTTCCCGGTGGCAGCGCCGAGGCGCTCTACGCCTCGATCCGCAGGATATTGCAACTGCCCGCCGCCACGCGCGTCTTCGTCGGGCATGACTACCTTCCCGAAGGCCGCCATGAACACCGCTGGGAATCCACCATCGCCGCGCAGAATGCTGGCAACGTCCACATCCATGCCGGGGTGGGCGAGGCCGATTTCGTCGCGCTGCGCCGTGCCCGCGATGCCGCGCTGGAAGCGCCGCTGCTGATCCTGCCCTCGCTTCAGGTGAACATCCGCGCCGGCGCGCTGCCGCCCGCCACCCCCGGCGGGCACATCTATTTCCGCATCCCGATCAACGCGATCTGAACCGATTGGCGTTCGGACGGCGCGCGGGGTAGGGGGCGGTCGCGATGACCGTGCTTTACCGCCTTGCCGCCGACGCCCCCGCCATCGGCCGCGCGCTGGGTGTCGATCCCGGCCGCGATCCGTGGACCGGCGGCACGGTCGCGCCCGGTCATTTCGCCCCCGTTGTCACCGCCGGGCGCGAGGACATCGCCGGTCCGCGTCCCGATCGCCTGCCGTTGCGCATGGTCCCGCGCCTGTGGGGCGTCCCGCCGCCGCCCTCCGCCGGCGATCCCACCCGCATGGTCACGCTGGTGCGCAATGCCGACAGCCCGTTCTGGGTGGGCAACTTGCGCAACAGCGAATTCCGCTGCCTGGTCCCCGCCACCGCGTTCCTCGCGTGGGGCCATGTCGATCCCGCCACCAACCGCCGTCGGCGGCTGTGGGTTTCCTGTGGACCCGAAAGCATCGCGCGAAAAAGTGGGAACCGGTTTTTCGCAAATGGCGATGCGACAACCGAAAGCATCGCGCGAAAAAGTGGGAACCGGATTTTCGCAAATGGCGATGCGTTAATCGAAAGCATCTTTGCGATGGCCGGGGTGTGGAAGGACAGCGAAGTTCCCGGCTTCGCGCTGCTGACCTGCGAAGCCAACGCCGCGCTGCGCGCCCACGGCGTCGAGCGGATGCCGGTGGTCATCCCCCCGGGAGACATGGGCACCTGGCTGCGGGCCGGGTGGGACCGGGCGGCGGCGCTGGCCGCTCCGTTCGCGTCGAGCGCCACGCGGATCGACGCGGGCTGATCTGCCGGTTGACGGGCCGGATCGCAAAGCCGCGCCGTGTGGGGGAACCGGCGCGTTTCGCGGTCGGCTCAGTCGATCGGATGCAGCGTGAAGTGATAGCCCGACGCCACCACCAGCGCCACGCCGACGATCACGGTGAACATGGCCCAGCCGCGATGCATGTTCGCCAGGTTGCGCAGCCAGGCCTGGGTGTAGATGTCGACGAAGGCCAGGATCACCAGCGCCTCGGCCATCATGAACCCGCCGATGATGCGGATGGCGCTGGCCAGCACGTCGGATGCCGAGAACGGGTTCGCCAGGTAGACGATGCCGCCCACCATCAGCTCCAGCATTCCGCAGACGAACTGCAATGCGGGCGAACCGTTCACTTCCTCGATCATCGTGCGCCAGATGCCGGGCTTGCGCAGCGCACCGATGCCCGCCGCCAGCGCGGCGAGGCCAAGCAGGAAACCGGACCAGCCGGTAGCATCGACGTAAGGCATTGGCATTCCCCTCCCACAATTCCCGATTGCATTCCCGATTTCGGCCGAAACACGGGCTGATTGGGCGGTATGCTAGCCGGTCAGGCGGGCAATGTCAGGGGTTGTTCGGCGGCTGCGGCAAAGAAATGTCGGTCGATTGCGGCGGTCACAGGCCCTTGCGTCCGAAACGGTCGGTGGCGCGGCGCGCGAACGGCGAACCCGTTGCCGTTGCCGGGCCGGCGAAGTCCAGCAGTAGTGCCGGGGGCGCCACGGCAGCAGCTCGTCGTTCGCACCCATGTCGTCGTCGCAGGTCCAGCGCCAACGCGGCATCGCCTCCGCCAATGCGGCGCTCACCATGCCTGCCGGAAAACAGGCGCCGGCGCTCAGCGTGATGACTGCCATCGGTTCCGCTGCCGTGCCACCGCCGGGCGCGATCCTTTCGGAAGATTACATAGGGGGCAGGCGTTAAGGTTTTGCCGCTGTCGCCGTTCTGACCATTAACTATGCCATCGTCTGCGCCGTCGAACTGGAAACGCCATTGCCCACCTCGTACGACCGCGTCGCCTACCCGGCCAGCGTCTTCGCCCGAACCCATCCCGAGCGGCTGGCGGTACTGGCGCGTCTGGCGGGGCTGGATGCGCCAGCGCCCGAAACCGCGCGGGTGCTGGAAATCGGCGGCGGCAGCAGTTTCAACCTGCTGGCTATCGCCGCCGCCTGGCCCAACTGCGTGGCACACGGCTTCGACCTTTCCGCGAACGCCATCGCCGAAGGGCAGCGGCTGGTGGATGCCTGCGGCCTCACCAACGTCGAGCTGGCGGTCGAGGACATCTGCGAGGCGCATCACCGTTATCCGGCCGGTTCGTTCGATTATGTGATCGCGCACGGCGTCTATGCCTGGGTGCCCGAACCGGTGCGCAAGGCGACGATGCGGCTGATTTCGCATGTGCTGTCGCCGCGTGGTGTCGCCTTCGTCAGCTACAACTGCATGCCCGGCGGCCACGTCCGCATGATCCTGCGCGAAATGCTGTTCGACGCGGTCGGCGGGATAGACGACCCAGCCAGCAAGATCGCGGCCACGCGCGCATTCCTGGCCGATTACGTTCGCCCCCGCCCGGACGACGAGGCGATGGCGACGGCGCTGCGCCAGCAGGCGGCGGCGATGCTGGACCGGCCCGACGCGGTGCTGTTCCATGACGAGCTTGGCGAATGCTTCCACCCCCAGCGCCTGCTGGACGTGGCGGTGGCGGCGCACGAGAACGGCCTGACCTTCCTCACCGATGCCGGACGCCAGCGCCATCTCGACGGCTTCCTGGCCCACGATGTCGAACCGGGACCGGATGCCGATGCCGCCGTGTTGCTGGCCGCCACCCGCGCCGATTATGCGGCGCTGCGCTATTTCCGCCAGAGCCTGTTCGTCCGCGCCGCCAACGTGCCCGATCGCCGGATCGATTCGGCGCGGCTGGCCGGGCTGTGGATGGCCACGCGGTTGCGCCACGAAGGCGGCGGCCGGTTCAGCCACGGCGAGGATACGGTGACCATTTCCGACCCGGCGCTGGTCGATGCCATCGTGCGCGTTGCGGCCTGCTATCCGCAGCGCCTGCCGGTCGCGCTCGTCACCGTCGATCCCGCGCACTGGCGCGACCTGCTGCGGATGTTCGTGGACTGGCATGTGGATCTGTTTCCGGGGCCGGCGCCGTTCGCCCGCGACGTGGCGGCGCATCCCGAAGTCAGCCCGCTGGTGCGGGGGATGCTGGCGCAGGGCGAGACCACGGTCTGCACGCTGGACCACGGCGCCATCACCATCGAACAGGCGGAACTGCGCGCGCTGCTGATGGCCGCCGACGGCACCCGCGCCATCGACGAGATCGCCGCGCTGGCCACCGGGGTGCCGCCGGGCGACGTGCTGCCGGCGCTGATCGCCTCGGCCGAGCGGGCGCTGCTGGCGGCCTAGAAGGTATAGGCCAGACCACCGCCGTACGTCAGTTGCGATGCTTGGCCGCGCAGTCGCACGATCGGGCTGCGCGCCGCCGGGCCCTGCAGCCGGTTCCAGCTTATGCCTGTCAGCAGCGACGGGCCGCCGGCCAGCAGGTCGCCGTCGAGATCGATCACCATCACGCCTTGCGCGCCGACGTCCTTGGTGCCGCCGTGGGGGATGTAGACCGGCAATCCGCTGGCCAGGCTGCCCGCCGGGGTGATGCCGAAGTGGAACCGCGCATAGTCGCCATCGACGAAATCGGCGAACACCGATCCCGCCAGCAGCACGCCCCGGCTGACCGGGGTGTAGTAGCCCAGCGACGCGCCGATGATGCGGCCGGCGCCGTTGCCGGTGGCGTCCCAGCGCACGTCCACGCCCAGGCTCAGCGCGTCGGCGCGGGTAATCAGGCCGTGGTAGGCGATCGAGGCGTTGATGCCTGCCTCGAACGTGGCGGGCAGCGTGCCCAGCGCGGCGATGACCGGATCGGCTGGTTTGCCGTGCCGGTCCGACTGGTAGCGGAACACCGGCCCGGCCGACAGCACCCAGCGCTGGCCGTGGTTGGGCAGCAGGTTGAAGGCAATCCCCGCCGGGCGCGGGCTGAAGCTGACCGGGCCGACCCGGCCCATGATCCCGGCGGCGGGGGTCAGCGAACGGCGGCGGGCACCGTCGAATTCGGGCAGCGAGGCCACGCCGGCGGCGACGACAAGGTAATTGCCCGAATAGGCGCTATGGCGATGCCCCAGCGCATCGTGGCCGGCGCTGCCTTCCAGCGTCGCCGGCGCATTGCCAGCGCTGACCTGTGCTGCATCGGCCTGTGCTGCATCTGGCTGCCAGTCGGCCACGGCGGCGGCGGCAAGGCGCGGGGGTTCTTCGGTAGCAACCGGCAGCGCCGCCAGCCGGGGCGCGCCGCGCGCCTGCGCCACGTCGGCGCAAGCAACGGTCGCCACGCCCAGCAGGGCAAGGCGGCGCCAGCGCACGAAAGGGGCGGCGGGTTGAATAGGTAAAACTCCTGTCCTGTGAACGCTATTGCAAAGTGCGGACCGCCCGGCAATCGGGCGGGTCGGCCAGAACTGGCCGTTTCCGGGACAATACCCCGAACCGGGGGGCGGCATGGTTGCGCCTGCGGTGCCATGTCCGTAGAAGGCCAAGCCATGCAGGGGGTCGGCTGCTTTCCTTTCCTGGCTGGATCGCCCGGGCGCGGGCAGCGATGAGCCGCGTCTGCGTCATCGGTGCCGGATTCGGCGGGCTGGCGCTGGCGCTGCGGCTACAGGCGGCCGGCATGGCCACCACGCTGGTGGAAGCGGGCGCAGCCCCGGGCGGGCGCGCGGCGCAGCGCACCGTCGATGACATGACCTTCGACTTGTGCCCGGCGACGATCGACGACGTTGGCGGCCTGCAGGAGCTGTGGGCTTTGGCGGGGCGCGATGTCGCCAGCGACGTTACCTTGCTGCCGGTGCAGCCGTTGTGGCGGCTGAACTGGCCCGACAGCACCCAGATCGACTGGACCGCCGATGCCGCCGCGATGGCGCGCGGCGTGGCGCGGCTGGCCCCCGGCGACCTGGCCGGATACCAGCAGTTCATGGCCTATGCCGCCGAGATGCGGGCGGTGGGCACGTTCGGGTTCGGCGAGAAGGCGCATACCGGCGCGGGCATGTTTGCGCGGGCGCTGCCGCTGCTGGTTCGCCAGCAGGCGTGGCGATCGCTGGACGGCAAGGCGCGCGCGCTGGTAAAATCGGAGAAGCTGCGCCTGGCGCTGACCTTCCGGGTGCTGATGAAGGGTGGCAACCCGCTGACGGTGCCGGCGCTGCACGCGGCGACGCTGCGGACGGAGGCCGAACGCGGCACATGGTGGCCGCAGGGTGGGGTGGCGGCGCTGGCCCGGGCGATGGCGGCGCTGTTCGCGGCGCAGGGCGGCGAACTGCGGCTGGGCGATCCGGCCTTGCGGATTCACGCGCTGGGCAACCGCGCCAGCGAGGTGTCCTGTGCCAGCGGCTGGCGCGCCCACTTCGATGCGGTGGCCAGCAATGCCGACGTGATGCACACCTATCGCACGCTGCTGGCGAAGACGCCGCAGGG